>JALSJJ010000025.1 GCA_026989375.1 Rhodothermus sp. | reverse complement strand
GGCACCGAACAGGAAGTCTTTACCCTGGAGGAGCTGGTCGAGGCGTTCTCATTGGAACGGGTACGTCCTGCTGCGGTGCAATTCAGTTTGGATAAACTGAAGTGGTACAACCAGCAGTTCATCCGGCGCATGTCGGTCGAGGAGCTGGCCCGCAAGGCCATGCCTTATCTGAAGAAGCATGGCCTTGAGGCCGACGAAGCCTATGTGCAGCGGGTGGCTGCCTTAATGCAGGAGCGTATTACGTTTGTTGAAGAGCTGGCGACCTTCTGCCGTTTCTTCTACGAAGATCCAACCTCGTACGAAGAAAAGGGTGTGCGGAAGCGTTGGAAGGAGAACTCGGCCGCGCTGGTGCGGGCTTACGCGGATCGTTTAGAGCAGTTGGCGACGTTTACGGCGGAAACGGCTGAGCAGGTGCTCCGGCAGCTTGCGGAAGAACAAGGTGTGAAGGCTGCAGAGATCATTCACCCCACGCGGCTGGCTATCAGCGGGCTGTCGTTTGGACCGAGCTTGTTTGAGATGATGGAAGTGATCGGGAAGGAGGCGTGTGTGCGGCGGCTTCGTCGGGCTGCGGAGGTGCTGGGGTAAAGCGGGGATCCCCCTGCAGCCGACGATAATGGCGTACCAGGTCGAAGATGGCAATCCCGTAGGCCACGGCCACGTTAAGCGATTGCTTGCTGCCAAACTGGGGAATTTCAAGGGCCAGATCGGCCCGTTCGATCAGCGAAGGTTGCACGCCGAAAAGTTCGTGTCCGACGATCAGTGCCAGAGGAAAGATGTGGTCTGGGAGCTGGTGGGTATAGGTAGGGGTATCGGTCAGCTCCAGTACGGCGATCGTATAGCCGGCTGCGCGAAGTGTTTCGACCAGGGGCACAGGATCGTGCACGTAGGCCCAGGGGACGGTTGCTTCGGCTCCCAGCGCTGTTTTGCGCAACTGGCGATGCGCCGGCGTACCGGTGATACCGGTCAGATAGAGTTTCTCGATGCGAGCTGCATCGGAGGTACGGAAGATGGAACCCACGTTGTAGATCGAACGAATGTTGTCCAGGACCACCACGATCGGGTGGCGGGGCAGTTGGCGAAGCGTTTCGGGATCCGGGCGAGGAATTTCGTGGTGAGCCAGTTTGCGCATACCAACCGTCGCGATTAAGGCAGAAAGAAAATCAAGCCAGGGGGCTGAGGTTCCGTGATTGTTGCGATTGATGGACCGGCGGGTGCCGGCAAAAGCACGACGGCGCGTCGTGTGGCCGAGCGGTTAGGCTATCCGTATCTGGATACGGGCGCCATGTATCGGGCGCTGGCCCTGGCGCTGCTCCGGCGGGATCCCACGCTGAATCCGGAACGGGCCTGGGAAGCGCTGGACCGTACGCAGTTACGTGTCGCATGGGACCAGGGTACGCTCCGCATCTTTCTGGATGGGGAGGACGTGACCGAGGCTATTCGTGCGCCTGAGGTCAGTCAGGCAGCCAGTCGCATCAGCGCCTGGCCCCAGGTGCGTGCGCGCTTGCTGGAAGAACAACGACGCATCGGGCGCGCCTGGGAGCAGCAGTATGGGGGGGTAGTGCTTGATGGCCGTGATATTGGCACGGTGGTCTTCCCGGAGGCAGAAGTGAAGGTGTTTCTGGTGGCCGATCCGGAGGAACGAGCACGTCGGCGCCAGCGTGAGCTGGCTGCGCGGGGCCAGGAAGTCCCGCTCCAGCAAGTGCTGGCCGAGATTCTGCAGCGCGACGCGCAGGATCGGCAGCGGGCTGTGGCCCCCCTTCGCAAAGCTGACGATGCCATCGAACTTGATACAACTTCGCTAAGTATTGACGAACAAGTACAGCGCGTGTACGAGTTGGTTCGGGAACGCCAGCGTCGTTTGCACGTTTAGCGGCAACGCTTGCAAGCAGGCGAAGACCAGCGCGCGGGCCTCCGGTTTTGCGTGCTGCGCCCGCGCGTTCGTAACGGGTTGTACTACCCTTAAAACTGGCTCGTCCGGTGTGGCTGGAGAAGCCCGGGCGGGTACACCAAACGAGGAACAGAAGGCGGGGCTCGCTTCTCCACGTGTGCCCGAGTTCTGCCTTCGGAAAAAGAGTCTATGACAGCCGAACAGAAACAACAACAGGTAACCCCGTCCTCTGAAATGTCAGAGACGCCAGAAAAATCTCAGGAGGAAGTACAGCAGCCCGAATCGGAAACGGCAACCCCATCAGAAAAGGTGCAGCCTGAGCACGACGAAGCGCCAGCGGCCGAAGTTGATCCGGCGACTGCTGAGGCTTCAGAGACCGCCGAGTCGGAAACAGTGCCTGTAGCCGAACCCGTTGCCGAAGCTACGACCCAACAAAGCCAACCGGTGCTGGGCTTCAAGGGAGAGATCACCGGGCCAGTGGTAAAGCTGGAAGATCTTGAAAAACAGCAAAAAACGCGTGAAATCGATCCTTTCCATGAGCAACTGCTGCAGCAAATCGAGCAGAGTTTTACCACCGTTCATGAAGGCGAGATTGTTACAGGTCGGATTCTGGCCGTTGGCGAGAAGGAGGTGCTGATTGATATCGGTTTCAAAAGCTCGGGCATTATTCCACGTAACGAGTTTGGGGATGCCGAGATCAAAGAGGGGGACGAAGTCGAGGTCTTTATCGAGAAGCTGGAGGACGCGCAGGGCCAGCTCGTGCTGTCGAAAACCAAGGCCGATCGTCTCCGCCGTTGGCAGCGCGTAGAGGATGCCTATTACAACGAAAAGGTCATCGAAGGCACGATCGTGCGCCGGGTCAAGGGCGGCATGATTGCTGAGATCTTCGATGGTCTGGAGGCCTTTCTGCCGGGCTCGCAGATCGATGTGCGTCCCGTGCGCGACTTTGATGCCTACATTGGCAAGCGCATGGAGTTCAAGATCGTCAAGATCAATCCGGCCAACGAAAACGTCGTCGTCTCGCACCGGGCGCTGCTGGAGAAGGAGCTGCAGAAGCAGCGCGAAGAGATCCTCTCGAAGATGGAGCCTGGTCAGGTGCTCGAAGGCACCGTCAAAAACATCACGGACTTTGGGGTTTTCATCGACTTGGGAGGCGTCGATGGCCTGCTGCACATTACGGATCTTTCGTGGGGGCGTGTCTCGCACCCGTCTGAGCTGGTGCAGCTGGGCCAGAAGCTGAACGTCGTGGTGCTGGACTACGACAAAGAGCGTCAGCGCATTTCGCTGGGTCTGAAGCAACTTCAGCCCCATCCCTGGGAGAATATCGACGAGAAGTACAAGGAAGGGGATGTGGTAGAGGGCAAGGTGGTGTCCATCACCGACTATGGCGCTTTTGTCGAGCTAGAAAAGGGCATCGAGGGGCTGGTGCACATCTCTGAAATGAGCTGGACCGACCATATCAAGCATCCGAGTCAGAAGGTGTCGCTGGGCCAGCTTGTCAAGGTGAAGATTTTGCACATTGATCGCGAGGGGCGGAAGATCTCGCTCGGCATGAAGCAACTGGAGCCCAACCCATGGGAAGGGCTTGCCAAGCGTTATCCGCCAGGCACGGTGCTGCGCGGTAAGGTGCGCAAGATTACCAATTTCGGCGTCTTTGTGGAAATCGAGCCGGGCATTGACGGCCTGGTGCATATCAGCGACCTGTCGTGGACGCGCCGCATCCAGCATCCGACTGAGGTGGTTAAGGAGGGCGAGGAGCTGGATGTGGTGGTCCTGGAGATTGACGAGGAAAACCGGCGCATTTCGCTGGGCCACAAGCAGGTGCAGACGAATCCGTGGAACGACTTTGCCACGGTTTATGCTGAAGGAACCGACCACAAGGCCAAAGTGGTCCGTATCGAGGAAAACGGGCTGGTGGTCGAGCTGCCATTGGGCGTGGAGGCCTTCGTGCCGGCAGGTGAACTCAAACACAGCAAGAACTTCCAGGAGTTCTATCAGGTGGAGGATGAGCTGGAATTGCGCGTGATCCGCTTCAGCGCAGCCGATCGGGAGATTGTGCTGAGCGAAGTGGCCAAAGAGCGGGCCGAGGAAGAGGCAAAGCGTGCCGAGGAGGAGCGGCGTCGCCGTGAGGAACGCAAACAGCAAGAAAAGGCCGTGCGTGAGTACCAGCGCAAGGCCGTTACCGGCCCCACCACCTTGGGTGAACTCAGTGGCCTGGAAGACCTGAAGGCGCAGCTTGAGGCAGCCGAGAGGGCGGCGCAGGAAGCGGAGCAGGAGGCCGTGGCAGCAGACCCCCCGTCGGCTGAAGCGGAAGAAGAAGTCAAGCCCTCGGACGAGACGTCCGCGGATAAGGAGAACTGACGCCTGAATCCAACCCGTAAATAATGATTGACAGGGCGGCAACCTGATCGTTGCCGCCCTGTTTTATTTTTGCCAGATCGCCACGATACTTCCATACACAATGGCCGCGAAAAAAGACATAGAAAAGGTAACGGTGCCCTCGGGTGAAGTGGCTGCAGCGAAAGGGCAGGCGGGGACGCCTGTATATCAGGACGATACGCATCGCTTTCCTGATTGGAAAGGGGTCAGTGTCAAGCAGATTGAGCTGGACCGGGTACTTCTGGAGCGCACCGAGGGACGGGTGCATACACTCCTGTCCCACCTGCTGGTCGATCGCACACTGCACCACTATCTGAGCTATGCCAATGCCGTATCGGTAAGGCGGCTGGGGTATAACGATCACGGACCAGTTCATGCCCGGATTGTCACCTATAATGCGCTGAAGATTCTGCGTCTGCTGTATGAGGGAGGCATTCGGCCCTCACTTGAGGCGGAAGAAGTAGGAACCTTCGAGGATGCGCAGGTGGCTGTAGCCCTGGCTGCTTTTCTACATGACGCCGGTATGGGCGTTACGCGTGAAGGGCACGAGCAGTGGGCCTTGACATTGGTCGATCCGTTTATTCAGCATTATCTGGCGCTGGTCTATGCAGAAGGCGATCCTATGATTGCCGTGTTGCGGGCGCTGGTGCACGAATGCATTGTGGGGCATATGGGCAATGTGCGGATCCACTCGGTTGAAGCCGGAGTGGTGCTGGTGGCCGATGGGACCGACATGACGCATGGCCGCTCCCGCATTCCCCAGATGATTAACCGCGATCCCATGATCGGCGACATCCACCGTTATTCGGCCAGTGCTATCACGCGCGTGCACATCGGCCCCGGTGAGCGCAAGCCGGTCCGTATCGCCGCTTACATGGAACATGTAACCGGACTGTTTCAGGTCGAAGAAGTACTGATGCATAAAGTGAAGGCATCGACAATCATGCAGCATCTGGAGATCTGTGCTTATGTGGGCAACGATCCCCCGCGCTTCTACCTGCGATGAGCCTGCTTGAGCAGGCGGTCTGCACCTGCTATCTTTCAGCAGTTTGCAGCTTCCTTAAGCTGGCATAAGTACGTCATGGCCACAACTAAAAAAATACTGCTGTCGGAGTCAGGAAGGCCCGTGCGTTGGTATGACCTGGTCGCTGCGCTGAAGGCATTAGCCGTTGCATTGCCGCCTGTTGTTGCCTTTCCGCACATAGCAGCCGGTAGGGGCGTCGGATCTGGCTCCGCTGTTTGCTGAAGTGCTCCTTGCCTGAGAGGTGAGCATCAAGGAACACGGTTAGAGCTTCTGGAACCTGCGCGCAACATCTACTGGATCTGGCGGCCTACGCCGCTGCTGACTATATAGCACGCATGG
>JALSJJ010000024.1 GCA_026989375.1 Rhodothermus sp. | reverse complement strand
GCGAATCGATTCCGGTCGATAAAAAGCCCGGCGATCCCGTCATCGGCGGCACGGTGAATCAGAGCGGGGCCCTGGTCATTCGCGTCACGCGCATTGGACGCGACACGGTGCTCCAGCAGATTGTGCGGCTTGTCGAAGAGGCACAGGCTCGCAAGGCGCCTATTCAGCGCCTGGCCGATCGCGTCTCAGGCATCTTTGTACCGGTGGTGCTGCTGGTGGCGATTGCCACGTTCGTGCTCTGGTTCGACTTCGGTCCGGAGCCACGTCTGACGCACGCGCTGCTCACCTTTGTTTCGGTACTGATCATTGCCTGCCCGTGCGCACTGGGACTGGCCACTCCCACCGCCATCCTGGTAGCCACGGGACGAGCGGCCCAGCTTGGCGTGCTCTTCAAAGGCGGCGATGCGCTGGAACGCCTGCGACAGGTCGATCTGGTTGTGTTCGACAAAACCGGCACGCTCACCGAAGGCCGACCGCGCCTGATGCAGATCGTGCCGCTCAACGGTTATGAGGCCGATACCCTGCTGGCGCTGGCGGCGGCCGTGGAGCAACGTTCAGAGCATCCGCTGGCCCACGCGATTGTCGAGGCTGCCGAAGCGCGCGGGCTGAAACTGCCGTCCGTCCAGGATTTTGAGGTGTTGACCGGCCTGGGCGTTGCCGCCCGCGTGGACGGTCGCCTGGTGCAGATCGCGCGTCCGGCTTTTCTGGAAGAACAGGGCATTTCTGTACCCGAAGCGGAGATAGCGGCGCTGGCCAGCGATGGGCATACGGTGGTGGCCGTGGCCGTTGAGGGCCAACCGGCCGGCCTGCTGGCCCTCGCCGATACGATCCGGCCCTCAGCCAAAGCGGCCATCCAGGCCCTGCACCACATGGGCCGCCGCGTCGCGATGATCACGGGCGACAGCGAAACCGCTGCCCGAGCTGTCGCCCGCCAGTTGGGTATCGATGAAGTGCGAGCCAATGTGCTGCCCCAGGATAAAACCGAAGCTGTGGCCGCCTTTCAGTCCGAAGGGCACGTCGTGGCCATGGTAGGCGACGGCATCAACGATGCGCCCGCGCTGGCACAGGCCGACGTGGGCATCGCGATGGGCTCCGGCACCGACATCGCCATTGAAGCGGGCGACGTCACGCTCATGCGGCCCGACCTACGGGCCGTCGTCGATGCTTTCCGCCTGTCGGCCCGCACGCTCCGCACGATCAAACAGAACCTGTTCTTTGCCTTCATTTATAACGTGCTGGGTATTCCGATTGCTGCCGGAGTGCTCTACCCATTTACCGGCCTGCTGCTCAATCCCATGATTGCCGCAGCCGCCATGGCGCTTTCAAGCGTCTCGGTGGTTACCAACAGCCTGCGGCTACGACGCTTTCAACCGGAAACGCTCCGCTGACCATGGACACAACCGCCTGGATCGTTACACTGATCGGCCTGGCCGCCATGGCCTGGGTCGTGTGGTACTTCTGGCTCTCTGAGCCGAAGGGATCACTACCTGCCAACCAACCGGAGTCATCTGCCATGAAAACTCAGGAGACATTCCAGATCGAAGGGATGAGCTGCCAGCACTGCGTGCATGCCGTAACCAACGCCCTGAAGAAGCTACCCGGCATTGAGGTGCAGTCCGTGGAAATCGGACGCGCCACAGTTGCCTACGATCCGGCACAGATCAGCCGCGATCAGCTTAAAGCCGCCATCGAAGCAGAAGGGTATACCGTGACTTCCTGAAGCGCCTATTATGATCCATCTGAGCACTTTTTAAGGTAATACTGGGGCTGCTTTAAGCCTCAGGCCAATAGCTTTTAAAAAGGATTGCAGATAACTCCTTAGTTGCAATGCGCGGTGTTGTGTACAGAGGACTTCAGGGGCTGGGATTCGGGCTGGCGGCCCTGATGCTCACCGGACTGCTGCATCTGCTGGAGCCCGCCTGCCTGATCCCGGCCTCGACCCGCGCAGCAACCGAGACCACGCTCCCCGTCGGCTGTCTTCCTGAAGGACCGCCTGACCTACCTTCGGGCACCCTTTGCACCCTTTCGACGCCTGTTTCCTGCTGCCTGGAGGCCCACCGTGTCTCGTGGACCTCGCGCCCGGCGACCGGTACCTGCTGCCACGCCTCTCCCTCGGCCAAAGCACTGCTCCCAGCCCGCGTCGCCCAGCAGACGTCGGTCCAGCCGGCTGCCCTGCCACTTATTCAACCACGACGGGCCTCAACCATAGCCCGCTACCTGCAACTCGCCGTCCTGCGCCTCTGAGCTGAACAGAAAGGCTGCCCGGATCTGTTCAGGCAGCCTAACGGCTAATCCCTGCAATGTGCGCGTAGTGTTTCACCTAAACCCAGGAAAAAGGGCTTATGTATACAAACTATTTAGGATTAATACGTATTCTTACCTTTTTCATCTTTCCGCTTGTACTTCAGGCACAGCCTCGTACTTCCATTCCCCAGCTTTCGCTGAATGCGCTGGTCCAGGAGGCCCTGCAGGCCAATCCGGCGTTGCAGGCTGCGCGGCTGGCCGCTGCAGCGCGCGGTACTCGTCCAACCCAGGTTGGAGCGCTGCCCGATCCATCTTTTGAGGCTGGTTATCGCCCGCTGGCTATCGGAGGGTTCGAGGGTGCCGCGCCGGCCACCTTCATGCTCATGCAGCGGCTGCCGTTTCCGGGTAAGCTTAGCCTGGAGGCCGAAGCAGCCCGGTTGGAAGCCGAAGCCACCGCTCAGGATGCCGATGCGCTGGCCTTGCGGCTGGTATTTGCGCTGCGCGCCACCTACTTCGAGCTGTACCGGCTGCAGGAGACGCGGCGGCTGATTGAGGACTTTCAGGAGCGGTTGCGAGCTTTTGCCGAAGCAGCCGCCGTCCGCTACGAAGTCGGGCAGGGCTCCCAGGCGGCTGTGCTGCGCGTGCAACTGGAGCAGCATCGGCTCTCGCGGCAATTGCTGGATCTGCAGGGCGCCTGGCAGGCCCAGTATGCCCGGCTGATTCAACTTACCGGACGCACCGATCTACCCGACACGGTGCGCCTGGAACCGCTCACCGCGCCGGCTGCCCTACCCCGACTGCCCCTGGAGGAAGCCTTTCAGCGCCATCCTGAAGCGCTGGCGCTTCGCCTGCGCGAAGACCGCGCACGTACGCTTATCCGCCGAGCTCGTCGGGAATACTGGCCGGACTTCGTGATCGGGGTCGGGCTGACCGACATGATGCGCATGAACCAGCCGGTCGCCCCCCTGTCTTCGCTGGATGATCGGCTGGCCGTGCGTTTTGGGATCATCCTGCCCCTGCAGCGGGCACGCCGGGCTGCCCGGGTCGAAGAGACGCGCCTGGAAGCCCGGCGGCTGGAAGCCCGCTATACGGACCTTTACAATCGCTTTCTGAGCCGCTGGCAGGCACTCGAAGAGCGCTTTGCCGCCGACCGGGCCAATCTGGCTTTGCTCGAACGGACGCTGATTCCAGAAGCCCGAACCACCCGGGAAGCCCTGCTGAGTGCCTATACGACCGGCCAGGCGTCGTACCTGGACCTGCTGGATGCGGAACGGGCGCTCTTCGAGCTTGAACGCCAGTGGGTCAATACGCTGACCCGCCTGCTTCTTACGCAGGCTGAAGCCGAACAACTGCTGGGACGCTTACCCCAACCGTGAAAAAACCAAACTTTTGGAGGATAGCCATGCGTACGCGCATTGCCCTGTTTTCGAGCGTTTTGGGCCTGCTGCTGATTGCCTACATGGCCCACAGCCTGTGGCGGAGCAACGCAGAGTCCCCCGCCACACCTCCGGATACCACCGCAACCGCCATTCCTGCTGGAGGACTGGCTGCGTTCGACAAAAATGGAGATGGTATCGTCTATCAGGACCCCATGCATCCCTGGATCGTCCTGGATGCGCCCGGAAAAGCGCCGGACTGCGGGATGGACCTCGTCCCGGTTTCCATCCATGAAGGCATGGACATGGAAACGGACGGATCGGTCCGGATTGATCCGGTAGTGCTCCAGAACACCGGGGTCCGCCTGACCACCGTCGAGGTAGCGCCACTGGCGCCCACGGTACGCGCAACGGCCCGCCTGGAAGTCAACGAGCAGCAGCTTGTGGCGGTCTCTCCCAAGATCAGCGGCTGGGTCGAAGTGCTTTACGTGGACTACGAAGGAGCGCGGGTGCGTCAGGGCGATCCGCTGCTGGAAATCTACAGTCCGGAGCTGGTCTCCACGCAGGAAGAATATCTGCTGGCGCTGCGGAACGTCCGTCAGCTTGCCGGCACACCGGCCGAAGCCGACGCCCGTCGCCTGCTGGAGGCGGCCCGCCGTCGGTTGCTGTTCTGGGACATTACCGATGAGCAAATCCGTCAGCTCGAAGAAACGGGCCGGCCACGTAAAACGCTGACGCTGTATGCGCCGGCATCGGGTACGGTGCTGGAGAAAAAGGTAGTAGAAGGCCAGAAAATCCAGGCCGGCCAGACGCTCTTTGTGGTGGCCGACCTTTCGACGCTCTGGTTGCAGGTGGACGTCTATGAGCACGACCTGAGCTGGGTCGTCCCGGGCATTCGGGCGGAAATCACCCTGCCCTATGATCCGACCGTTCGGCTGGAGGGCTATGTCGACTACGTCTACGATACGCTGGACCCGACCACCCGGACCGCCCAGGCCCGCATCGTCGTACCCAACCCCGGCCTGCGGCTCAAGCCCGGCATGTATGCGGTGGCCACATTGCATGGACGCCCCACGCCACCGCGGCCGCTGGTTCCGGACGAAGCCATCGTCCGCTATGGCGAGGAGGCCTTTGTCATCGTCGCCCTGGGCGAAGGCCGCTTCCTGCCCACTAAAGTTCATGTGGGCCACGAAGCCAACGGATACGCCCAGATTCTGGAAGGCCTCCAGGGAGGCGAGCAGATCGTCGCGCGTGCTCAGTTTCTCATCGACTCGGAAGCCCGCCTGAAAAGTGCGCTGGGTGCCCTGATGAGCGGCCACCAGCATGGCGGCAGCTCCGAGTCGGATCAGACAGATGCCCACTCTTGAATCCTAAACCCGAAAACCAGCCATGTTAGAGCGGATCATAGAAGGAAGTATGCGGAACCGCCAGCTTGTGCTTATGCTGGCGATCCTGCTGGCCGCCCTGGGCGTGTGGGCCACCCTGAACATCCCCATCGATGCCATTCCGGACATCTCCGATGTGCAGGTGGTCATCCGCACCGAATATCCCGGGCAGGCCCCGCAGATCGTTGAAGACCAGGTGACCTATCCCCTGGCTACGGCCATGTTGGCCGTGCCGGGCGCCCGGACCGTCCGGGGCTACTCCATGTTCGGGACCTCTTTTGTCTATATCATCTTCGAGGACGGGACCGACATGTACTGGGCCCGAAGTCGGGTCCTGGAATATCTGAACCAGGTGGCCGGTACCCTGCCCGAAGGCGCCAAGCCGGCCATTGGACCAGACGCCACCAGTGTTGGCTGGATCTTCGAATACAGTCTGGTCGATACGACCGGTCGCCATGACCTGGCCGACCTGCGCACGATTCAGGACTTCTTCCTGAAATATGAGCTCCAGTCCATTCCGGGCGTCTCCGAAGTGGCCACGGTCGGGGGCTTTGTCAAGCAGTACCAGATCGTGGTGGATCCCCAGAAGCTGCTGGCCTATGGCATTCCGCTGAGCCATGTCCGCATGGCCATTCAGCGCTCTAACCGGGAAGTAGGCGCCCGGCTGCTGGAGCTGGGCGAACG
>JALSJJ010000023.1 GCA_026989375.1 Rhodothermus sp. | reverse complement strand
GAGGCCGATTTCGTGCAGCACCCGTAGCTTTTCGACAATGGCAGGTACATCTGCAAAGAATTCCAGAGCCTCGTCTACGGTCATATTCAGCATTTCATGTACGTTTTTTCCGCGATAGCGGATTTCCAGCACGTCCTGTTTATAGCGCGTGCCGTGGCAGGCCTCACATTCGAGGTACAGATCAGCAAGAAATTGCATTTCCACACGCACGAACCCTTCGCCTTGGCAGACTTCGCAGCGTCCCCCGGGCACGTTGAAGGAAAAGTAGCCGGGTTTCAACCCGCGCACGCGCGCTTGCGGTGTGCTGGCCAGTAATTCTCGGATGGGATCAAAGACCTTCGTGTAGGTGGCAGGGTTGGAGCGCGGGGAACGGCCGATGGGGCTCTGATCGACCATCTCCACGCGATCGATCAAGTGATGGCCACGGATAGCATCATGCGCGCCTACTTTTGCTTCACCATCGTAAGAGCCCTTGAGCCGGGCCAGTCCCAGATACAGTGTGTCGTGTACCAGTGTCGATTTTCCTGAGCCGGAAACGCCTGTCACGCACACCAGCATACCCAGCGGAAAGCGCACCGTCAGCCATTTCAGGTTGTGCTGTCGGGCGTTTTCCACCACGATCATGTCCTCTTCGTTAAGAGGTCGGCGACGATGGGGTACCTCAATACATCGTCGACCACTCAGGTAGGCACCTGTCAGCGAACGTTCATCCCGAAGTAGCTCCGCGTAAGTACCCTGAAAGACGACTTCGCCGCCGTGCTGGCCACTACCCGGCCCAAGGTCCACAATGTGATCGGCGCGGCGGATCGTCTCGGCGTCATGCTCGACAACAATCACGGTGTTGCCCAGGTCGCGCAAGCGTTCCAGAATGCGAATCAGCCGATCCGTGTCGCGTGGGTGCAGCCCGATTGAGGGTTCGTCCAGCACGTAAAGCGCACCCACAAGCGCTGAACCCAGTGAGGTAGCCAGGTGGATACGCTGGGCTTCTCCACCGGACAGCGTGTGGCTGAGGCGGTCCAGCGTCAGGTAGTCAAGCCCGATCTCATCCAGATAGCGCAACCGACGTCGAATCTCTTCCAGCAATTCGCCGGCTACCTGTTGCTCAAAGGGCGTCAGTTCCAGCGCGTCGAAAAATTCTCGGGCAGCCCGGATCGTCAGCTCACACACTTCTCCGATGTGCAGGCCCCCTACCTTCACGTAGAGCGCTTCCTTGCGCAGTCGGTAACCGTCGCAGTCCGGACACCGCGTGTAGCCGCGAAAGCGGGCATGAAAGATCCGGTAGTGTGGTTTATAGCTGTGTTTTTCCAGAAAGCGGAAAAAGCCGTAGATACCAATGTAATCTCCTTTGCCCTCCCAGATGAGGCGCTTCTCGCGTTCAGATAGCAGCCGGTAGGGTTTGTCGATGTCAATGCGCTCTTCGAGGGCAAGTCGCAGAAGCTGCCGGTAGTGCTGACTCCATTTCTCCGTACGAAAGGGGGCAATGGCTCCCTGACGAATCGACAGGTCTGGATTGGGAATGATCAGGTCTGGATCCAGGCCGGGCACGCGGCCGAATCCCTGACAGGTGGGGCAGGCGCCGACAGGACTGTTGAACGAAAATAGCAAAGGCGTGGGCTCCTCGAAGACCATCCCGTCACGCTCAAAATGCTCGCTGAAGAAAAGCAGGTCGGCCTCGGAGTCGAAACGCTCGCGACCACGTGGCACCCGTACGACCACGCAGCGGCCACCGCCTTCGCGGAACGCCTGTTCTGCCGAGTCGGCGATGCGGGAGCGGTTGGCTTCATCGCCTGGCCGGATCACCAAGCGATCCACCAGCACCAGCAAGCGGTCGCGCGATGCCCGCACCGAGGCCGGATCGCGCTCGCTCAGGTCCAGAAGCTCGGGAGGGGCGCCATGGGCAGCCTGTTTCTCGGTGGGAAGTACCACCAGTCGTGAAAAGCCGCGCTGGCGCAGCGCAAGCAGTTCGTTCCGCAGGGTGCGTTTCTTGTGGGAGGGACAGGGAAAGCACAGATAGCAGCGCGTGCCGTCCGGCAGGCGTTCGTGGAGCGTCTGCGCCACGGTGGAAGGCGTATCGCGCCGCACTTCCTCGCCGCTAATCGGCGAGTAGGTGCGGCCGATGCGGGCATAGAGCAGCCGCAGGTAGTCGTAAATTTCGGTCTGGGTGGCCACGGTCGAGCGAGGATTGCGGCTACCGGTCTTTTGTTCGATCGCGATAGCCGGCGCCAACCCCGTGATCAGATCGGCGTCTGGCCGACTCATGCGCTCCAGAAACTGGCGCGCATAGGCCGAAAGGCTCTCCACATAGCGCCGCTGGCCTTCAGCATAAATCGTGTCGAATGCCAGACTCGACTTGCCCGAGCCGCTCGGCCCGGTGAAAACAATCAGCTTTCGCTTGGGCAGGTCCAGATCAATGTTTTTCAGGTTGTGCTGGCGCACGCCCCGTAACACGATGTGGGTGCGCGCCTTCCTCCGTAGCTCGTCAGATGCAGCCCGTGCAGCTACCGGGGTCGAAAGCTCCATAGTTTTTCAGCACAGTTACCGTGCGTTTCCGTTAACGCGTAGCCGGCATCGATGGATGCGTTGCACTGACTACCGATGTGTCCGATCCAGGACTTCAAAAAACAGCGAAACAATGGGCAAGAAGGTTTCCCAGGAAAGCATTGCTCGCGACAGAGCTTACGCTCAGAATGCCCCGAGAACTGCTACGTGGCGAGCAGGTTGGCTTGGTTTGAGCAGCTCCTGCGAGCCCTGGTATTGACTCGAAGACGAACAGTTTAGCTGCGCGCTCCAGGGTGGCTGCGCCTTCGTCTTGGTAAAAATCTAACACGTGAGGTGACGCTGAAGCCAAAGATTTATGTCTGCCGATGTTTCCCATGAAGCAGAGGTGCTCGAAGCGGCCGTTTTATTACTGGATGTATTCCGTCCACCCGCCTCAGGCGGGTTGCCATAAAAAAGGCCAGCTCGCCGGGAGCTGGCCCTGTCGGAACGCACGATTAGCCGAGAGTTAGCCGGTTGTTTCCGCCTGCTTGGGCTGTTCGGCATAGGTTTCCGCAATGACCCAGGCTGCACCACCCAGCGCCGTGTCTTTCAGAAAGTTGGTCAACCCGGCCATGATGCCCTGGTTGATCATAGTGGGCAGGTGGATGGTCAGCACGAAGATGAACAGCAGAATTCCCAGTAGCTGGCAGGCCAGGCGCGCCTGTTTTCCGGTCAGGATGGCCACGGCCGCGGCCAGCATCGCCAGACCCGTTAGATAGACCCAGAACACCCCACCGGGAATCGGCACATAGCCACTCAACGTGGAGGCATTGATAAAGTGGTTCAGCCCGAAAATGATGAATGTAAGTCCGTAGAGAATCCGGCCGATTTTAAGTGTGGAGAATTTCATGGCGCTTAAACGGTTTGGTGGGGGAGGTTACGAACTGTTTAAACATAAATTCGTTAATTCTTTAAATCAAGAGTTGGTGAAATTAAAACGGCGACAGTGCATGCTGAAACTCAGAAACGGGCTAATATTCGGGTTGGGAGTGTTGATAGGTAGCTGTCAGCTTGTGGGACCGAAAGAAGGTGTAGTCCTACTGGAGGCCAGACCTGCCCAGGTCGTTGTGAGCAACCAGACTGGTGTATCGATCTGTGTGCGGATGATCGATTTGAAAACCTTGGTAGTGGCGGATATCGAGTTTTCTCTTTGTCTGGAGCCAAACGTAGGGGTTGACCAGACAAAGGCCTTTCCCGTTTACGTGCCCGAAGAGGAAGCGGGAGTTGACCTGGTAGTTTTCTGGGCGAAGTTCCAACAGGAGCGGTGGTACCGACAGCAGATATGGGTTCCCGGGAGCAGTTCAGTAGCGGCTGTGTCTGCCGGGCAGTAGCACATCGACTACAATGGGCAGATGATCGGAGGCAAAGCGGCCCTGTTCGTCCAGGTCGACCAGGATGGCGTGGTGTAGTACGCGTACGTTGGCGCTCACAAAAATAAAGTCAATACGCTGGTCGGGTACGAGTCGCTTGAAGCCAGTCCAGGTTGTACGGGGGCCATAGTGTCCGTTTTCAGCGCGGTAAAGCGCATCCTGCAGCAGGCCACTGGAAGTCAGTACCTGATAGGGTGGGGTGTTTTCGGTGGTATTGAAGTCACCGGTGAGGAGGACCGGAGCTCTGTGGGCTCGTTCGGCAATCACACGATATAACAGGCGAGCGCTTTCGAGGCGGGCCTGGCTTCCTTCGTGGTCGAGGTGGGTGTTGAAGACGAAAAGCGTCTGGCCACTTCGGCGATCGCGGAAGTAGGCCCAGGTGCAGATGCGTTCGTGGGCAGCGTCCCATCCTTTGCTGCCAGGTACTTCCGGGGTAGGCGAGAGCCAGAACGTGCCGCTTTTGAGGAGTTTAAGGCGGCTTGTTCGGTAAAAGATAGCGCTAAATTCGCCCCCATTACGGCCATCGGCGCGTCCTACTCCGACCCATCGATAGTCCGGTAGTCGGACCTGCAGGCTGTCGAGCATGGAGCGTAGAGCTTCCTGCACGCCAAGTACATCCGGTTCGCAAAAGCGCACAAAGGCAACAATGCGGTCGATGCGATGGGGCCAGGCGTTGGGTCCGTCGGTCGGGTTATCGAAGCGCAGGTTGTAGCTGACCACGCGTAGCAGGAAGGTGTCGGGAGCGGTAGGTATACTTGTCCGCATGCCCAGGCTGGGCAGCAGAGGCAGCATGGCGTTCGGAAGGCTGGCGATGGAAGCTTAACGCGGGAGCAGCTTCGGAGGTTGCTGGCGCAGTGCAACGCTTTTCCGGTGCGCGTCCTCACCCCCGGCAAAGCGTCCGAGGTCATGCAGTGTTTCAACCGGGCAAACAGTGGTCAGGTGATATGCATGGTACGGTTGCTATGAACCCGACGGCACACTTTGGGAGGCACGCTGTACGAAAGGCAGGGCTTTGGCCGGACAGCCCTGCCGATGCAGCACGAAGCCCACATTGCCCAGCCCCAGGGCAGCGCATGTACGCCACCGGCTGTACGGCCACGCTGTTCGAGAATTACGCCGACGACCGCTCGGTGACGCGTAGCATAGTTGCGGCGAATGGCTGGGGGATGTGAACGGCAATCTGGACCGGATCGACGATCTACGCGTCCGGCCTGATGCCGGGGGGCATGTATCGACTGGAGCTCGGGGCATGGTACAGACGCGTAAAGTGGTGCGTCTATGGTGAACGTTCACCGTAGCCGCGTGCGTACCTGGTAAGCATAGCCCGTAGCGGCTTGTGATCGGCAGAAGTACAGGTCGCTGGCCAGAGGGTGTGCTTCAAATCGGGTCTGGTGCGTTCCTGCTGCAAACCAGCTATTTATGAGTGTTGCCACTGTCTGTCCCTGCAGGTCGAAGATCTCCAGACGTACATGTTATGCGGGGGTGAGTCGGAAGCGGAGCGTGGTGGCCTGGAAGAAGGGCTTGGGGAACAAGCAGCTGTTCGAGCACCTCGGCCCGGGTGTCGGGCCATTCGTTCGTCATGGTCTGCCAAGTGTCGCGCAGAAATGCTTTGTAGCGGTCGGTGGCTGCTGTAGCACCCATTGGGCGAGATAGCCCGGGTCGTACGGAGAAACGACCCAACAGGCGCGAGCAAGTTAGCATAGACATTAGTTCAGGGCCTCCATGTCCACGCCTTCAGTCCACTGAAATGCTTGGTAGGCCGAAGAAGACTTCGCTTGTAATGGATCCGACAA
>JALSJJ010000022.1 GCA_026989375.1 Rhodothermus sp. | reverse complement strand
ACGCTGGTGGCTATCCAGGCGCCGTTTGGCATTGCTACACTCTGGACCGACAGTCTGATCGTGCATATTCGCACTCTGACCGGCCAGCGGCGGACCCTGCTGCTTCCGCTGCGCCATCGTACCCCGCTCTCCCCAAAAGACAGGGAAGCAGCCCTGGCACGCATCCGCCGCCTTATCCCTCCAGGCGCTCCGCTTAAGCTCCCGGAGCTTCCAAAGCGCACCTACTGGCCCTACGTGAATGCGCTTCTCATGGATGCGCAGGGACGTATCTGGGTACGGATTGAACGCGGCAAGCAGGCGCCTTCTCGCACGATTTACTGGGCAGAAGAGCTCGGCTTTGTGGTCTTTGAGGGAGCCGTTGAGTTAAAAGCGATCCAGCACGGTCAGGCATGGGGCATTCAGGTTGATGCGGATGGTTTGACGTCCGTGGTACGCTATCGTCTCCCGTCCCGATGAATCTGTTTTCGGGACAGGTCGGCTGGGACATAGGCGGGGCGTGGAGGCCCTGTATTTCATGGTTCAGGTGCGAGACGAGCTGTGTGGGTTAAGCTGCAGGGTCTGCGTCCTTGCCGGTCCGGTGTTTCCAGGGCGCAGGCTGCATCCATGCTGCCCCTGACGTATGCAGCCAGTGCGCCCGTCAAGCGATGCGCCATTTGTCCCATAAGCTTCTGAATTTTCAGCCATTCCTCCCCCATCGTCCCTCTTGACAATGTGTGTGTTAATTAGCAGGTGCCTGTCGGGTCGTCCGACCCGGAACCTATCGGGTGCGAACCGCAAATCAGGGGAGAGAAATGATGAAGCATTCCATTCGTACGGTTTACTGGGCTTTCTTAACACAAATGCTGATTGCTCCTGCTCTCAGAGCGCAATCAAACAAAGCGGCGTCGTGTGCCGCCGCAAGCGGCATCGGAGCATTTCTTGGAACGATTGCATTTGCCGCCGGTCTTGCTACCCTGGTCACTCCTGTGGGAGGTGCTGCCTGGTTGACATTTACCGCCATCTCAATCATTGCAGGCGTTCCAGCCACCGGACTCTCTATTGGAACGGCAATTGCGTGCATAGAATGACTGCGTTACGCAGGCTCTTTCTGTTAATTCGGCTGTGGTACGTAGAGAGCCTCCGGCATGCCTCCTCAGCGCCGGACTCCCCTATGCGCTGGATAAGCTTCGTGGGCTATGGACTCATCGGTCTCCTGGCCCTGGGATTCGGGATCGTGACAGAGCTGGCAACCCGGTGGCTTCCTCCTGACGAGCGCTCCCTGCTGCTCCATACGCTGCTACTCTGGATGATTCTTTGCTGGCCTCTGATTCTTGCATTATGGCAATCAGGCCCACGTATCCGGCTGCGTCCATGGTTGCTGTGGCCTGTTTCCCGCAGTTGGCTGGCCCATGCGTTGCAACTGTTCAGTACCTGTCATATGGCCCAGAGCGTACTGGGGCTCTTTTTTCTGGGTTTCTGGTGGGGGCACATTGCTTTTCGCTTCGAAATGCTTTCTGCGTTTGGCTGGCTGTTGGTCGCCAGTCTCCTCATAACCTGTGCCCAGTGGGCAGCTAATCTGCTCCGGTTACTTCGTACTTTTTACCCCGGCCTCTTTGTCGTCGTCTGGCTTGGGGGACTGGTAGGCATAGGAATGCTGAGTGCACAGGGCTATCTTACCGCGTTAGCCCTGCATACCCTGATGGCCCCACTGAAGGGACACGTAGAAGGCCCAGGCATACTCCTGCTGTTAAATCTTATGCTGTATTTTGTTGGATTTCTACTGACCAGAAACGTACTCTATGTAGATGATGTCTCGCAGCCTTCCCTATTAACCATCAGACGGACGGAACGTCCCAGAAAACCTTCGATGTTTCGTCGTCTGGTGCAGCTACAGGTACAGCTACTCTGGCGTCATCGCATCACGCGACTTGTGTTTTTTCTGCCGATAATATATGGCGTGATAGGAGGTATCCATATGGGCGTAGGACTGAAAAACAACGCACTTCCTCAGTTGTTGATAGGATCAGGATTCTTGATGCTGGCTTCGGTTCAATTCTTAAGCCATATGTGGAGCTATCTGAGCACTTTTGCTGACGGTCTGTTTACCTGGCCTGTCTCGTCTCGCCTGCTCGGAAGCACAGCGTTATCCATAGCGGCAACATTATCTTTGCTGGCTTTTCTCACAGGCTTTGTCAGTTGGATGCTGCTCATGCATGCATTCGGCACGGCTTCATCCGGCCCCGTCGTTCTTCCATGGAGTGCCCTCTACCTTTACCTGGTCGGCTTGGTGCATCCAATCCACCTTCTGCAAACGCCACATTATGCTGTACGCCTCGAACTGCACCCGAAGGCCCTGTCACGCGGGCCTGCTGGGCGGAATTCTCTCCGGCTTATCGGATCCATCCTCTTGATGATAGGCCTGGGCGCTTTGGCCTTGTCAGTTGGAACATATGGATGGCTGGGGCTTGGCCTGACAGGTATAGCCGGCCTGTTCCTTTATCCGAACTGGCTGGAATTGCTGGAATTGCGTCTGAACCGAAACAAGTACGATCTGCTAATGCACTTGCGCAGGCACTAAAAGCAATGGAAATCCAACTGATCGCCTTAAAAAAACGCTATGCAGCTACCCTGGCCGTCGATATTCCTACCCTGACAATCAGGCCAGGTGAGTTGGTTGGTCTGGTGGGACACAACGGCGCCGGCAAAACCACGCTGTTGCGTCTGGTGTTAGACCTTATCACGCCAACCGAAGGTCAGGTATTACTGAACGGAAAAAACGTACGCCATACCAACGACTGGAAACGCCATACCGCTGCTTATCTCGACGAAAGCTTCCTCATCCCGTTTCTGACTCCCGGCGAGTACCTGGAGGTGGTAGCCCAGATCTATGGGCTCTCAGCCTCAACCTACCGCAGGCGCCTGGCCGAGTTAGCTCCTTTCCTTGATCAGTCCTTGCTAAAAGAACGGAAATACCTGCGCGACCTATCCGCCGGAAACCGTCAGCGCGTAGGCCTGGCTGCCACCCTACTGGTATCTCCCCGACTACTGATTCTGGATGAACCCTTCGAGCACCTGGACCCATCAGCCCGAAAACAATTTCATGAGCTCATACGCACATGTAATGCGACCCATGCAACTACTGTGCTCCTGGCCACTCATAACCTTTCAGAAGTAAAAAATCTGGTCCAGCGCGTCCTTCTGATGGAAGCCGGACGTCTGATATATGATCAGCCCAACACACCTACTACCTGGAAGCAGGTACACAACTATTTTGCTCGCGTTGCCTCCCACGGATAACCCCATACAACCCCAGCTTGCTTTAGAGACCGATATTTCTTCTGGTATCAAACAGGTGGCGGACCTTGATGACCTCCGATGTCACAGTTACCGCCAGACCAAACTGGATTCATTCGCAGGTACTATAATCACCCGGGAAAAAAATCGCTTTTTTTGTCTTATCACCCGATGGATAGCGCCACTTCCGGTAATTAGCGGGTGCCTGTCGGGTCGTGTGGGTCCGCGTCCTTGCCGGTCCGGCGTTTCCGGGGCGCTGGCTGCATCCATCCTGTCCCTAACGTATGCAGCCAGTGCGCCCGTCAACCGATGCGCCATTTGTCCCATAAGCTCCTGAAATTTCAGTCATTCCTCCCCCATCGTCCCTCTTGACAATGGGTGTGTGTGTGTGTGTTAATTAGGGGGCGAGGCCGGTCGTCCGGCCCGCACCCCCGGCGGCCGGCCCGGGCCCATCGGGTGCGAACTACAAATCTTAAAGGAGGTGGGTTATGAAGCGCCTGTTGCTTCCCATCGCCCTGATTCTCTCATTGCTGGGCAGCTTGTTTCTTCTCGATCCTTCAACACGTACAGATGTTGCTGCTAATGCAGCGGCCGTGATTATGCCTTCCGAAGCCTGTGCAGGAGGCTGTGCAGAGGCAGACTGTCCTGGTAGTGGAGCAGTTTGCTGCGAGGAATCGTGGTTTTTTGGCCTCAAAAAAATAAAGACCTATGAGAAAAAAGATAATGGGAAAGACTGAAAAGAATAATTGATGTGTTATCGGGTAGGAGGATGGCACTCCTCCTACCCGATAAATTTAATGGTTAGGTGCCCCTCTCACTAAACAAAAAAATACCATGCGAAGGTTCTGGAAAGTGCTGGGTATGGTCGGGCTTCTCCTAACCGCTGGACTGGTACTGAGCTTTCTTGCTTCGAACGTAGGACCTTCAGAAGCCCGTCGCTCCGACCGTATGTCCCCACCTCAGCCCCAGCATTCCGCCGAACGCGTCTTTCCTTCCATTACCGTCGAGCGCCTTCGCGTATTCGGGGAGGAAGTTCTATACGATAGCGACATGATACGTCTTGGGCCGGACGGTTCGGTCTACGTCTTTGACCGGGGCGCTTCACAGGTGGTACGCTTCGACCCAGAGACCGGTCAGGTCCTCCAGCGATATGGCAGAGGACCGGGGAAAGGCCCTGGCGAGTTTGCTATGGTCAGCGACTTCGAGGTAGATCCATTGGGACGTGTCTACGTGAGTGATCTGGAAACAGGTCGCATTTCGCTGTTTGCGGCGGACGGATCGTTACTGGCCACGCTGAAACCACGTCGTCTTCCCAATAACCTGGCGCTTTTGAACGCGAATTTAATCGTGGTGCACCTGATCAATCCCCATAATGATGCCCTGTTTGAGTTGTATCGTTTAGAACAACGAGGATCAAAATATCGCCTACGTTTTGTGCGGCGCTTTGGTGAGTTTTTAGAAAAACAGGCCGCTTTTGGACTAGTGTTAGATGGCGAAATTATCGGCGCCGACAGTTTCTTCGTCTATGCGCCTCGCCGCATTGGATGGATTACTGCTTTTCGCCCGGATGGAAGTCTCAAGTTTCATCGCAATACGATCGATCCTATCCCAATTCCCAGACTGATCCAACGAGGTAGTGTCAGAATGGTTGATCGTAGTGCTCCACGTTCCATGTATGAAATAGCGATTGATCAGCAATATATCTACCTAGATAAAGGATCTAATAAAGACCAAAATGAAAAAAATATTTGATTGACGTATATGATGCTTCCACTGGAGATTATCAATTTTCTCTTGCTTTATCTGAGTGGTTTGGATTAATGAATGTACGAGATCATCTAATTTATGCTTCACAGGATACCGCAGTAATTATCTGGCGCTGGAAATTTCAAAACAAAAAACAAGAATAATATGTCGTGATAATGTATCATGTTAGATTCTTTACGGGCTGGTTGCAGGTGCTGCTGCTCACTTCGGCAGCCGCCCAGACCGTGCTGACCCCCCAGTACCTGCTCCAAGACGAACGCATCGGCATGGTGGCCAGCCTGGCCATCGACCGCGATGGTCGGTTGTACGTGGCCGATCCGATGAACGGATGTATCCATGTGTTTTCAAACGGCGCGTATCTCCAACAGATCGGCCGACCGGGCATGGGACCGGGTGAGTTCCAGGTGCTGGCTGCGCTGGCGATACACGGGGGCCAACTCTACGCGCTGGACATCGAAGCACGACGCCTGACGCGATTTACCCTTGATGGCACGGTCATCGGCACGTTGCCCATTCAATCCCCGGATGAAGAGCTCGTCGTAAGTGCTGACCTGCTGCTGGGGGCGCATGGACTTCTGGATCGCCGCCGACAGCCAGCTCTTTATCCTGACCAGGCGTCCTTTCGACGACCCGCCCCAGGCCGGCCGTCCAGTCCTTACTGTACGCCCTCTGCATCCTGACGGCACGCTTGGAGCCCCGATTTTCGAAGTGCCGGACGCCCCCGTCACGTGGAGTACCTTGAAGGCGGCGTAC
>JALSJJ010000021.1 GCA_026989375.1 Rhodothermus sp. | reverse complement strand
TGAAACGGCGATTGGTTGGGTTTGATCAAACAAAAGCCCCATCGCTATGATGGGGCTTTTTTTCGTGAAGCAATGCGCGCTGCCTTACTTTTCATGGGTTGCAGCCGATGTGGGGAGGGGCTCCTCAACCGGCTTGTAAATCTGTTCCACATATTCGCGCACCATGCGGACGGCGTTGAACCGGGCCGGGATGGTGCGCATTGCCTGGCGCATACGGGCCAGCCATCGAATGGGTAGCCCTTCGCCATTGCGATCGTAGAAAGCCGGAATCACTTCGTAGATCAGCACCCGATAGAGTGCCTCGCGGTCTTCCACGTCCTGGGTTACAGGATCTTCGTAGTAGCCGGTCGCCTCGCGGCCGAAAGCCCATCCGTTTTGCCCGTTATAGCCTTCCGGCCACCAGCCATCCAGGACTGAGAGGTTGAGGCCGCCATGCACGGCCGTTTTCTGGCCGCTTGTACCACTGGCCTCCAGCGGGCGACGCGGATTGTTCAGCCAGACATCGCAGCCCGAGACAAGCAGCCGGGCAATATGCATATCGTAATTCTCTATGAAGACTACCTTGCCCCGGAAGGCCGGATGCTGGGTGATCTCGTAAATCTGTTGAATGAACCGTTTGCCACCGTCGTCAGCCGGATGAGCTTTGCCCGCGTAAATCAGTTGAATCGGTCGATCTTCACGGGTAAACAGCTCAATGGCCCGCTCCATGTCCTCGAAAAGCAGCGGAGCGCGTTTATAGGTAGCAAAGCGCCGGGCAAAGCCAATCGTCAGCACGTCGGGATGCAACTGGGACTCCTGGGGCAGCGACTGATGCTTGACGTATTCGTTGACGAATTCCACCAGCCGTCGGCGCAGCATGCACCGGTACTGCCACAGCTCGGCGTCCGAGATCTCATCCACCTTTTTCCAGATTTCCACGTTGAAGCGGCCTTCGAGCCAGTCGCCCAGATGTTTTTCCAGGAAGGGGCGGGCATAGGCGACGGTCCAGGTAGGCAGGTGAACGCCGTTGGTGACGTGGCCGATGGGCACCTCATTGACCGGCCGGTCCGGATACAGGTGATGCCACTGGCGGCGGGCAACCAGGCTGTTGATGGCCGAAACGCCGTTGGCTTTGCGCGACAGCTTGAGGCCCAGCACCGTCATGTTGAACGCTTCCGTACTATCGTTGGGGTTGACGCGGCCATAAGCCAGGAGGTCGGTTTCGGACAGGCCCAGCTGGTGCCGGAACGTTTCCATCTGTTCGATAAAAAGCTCGGGATCAAAGCGGTCATGCCCGGCCATGACCGGGGTATGTGTGGTGAAAACGCAGTGCTGGCGTACCCAGGTCTCGGCTGCTTCCCGTTCGTCTCCAGCTGCCAGCCGCTCCCGGAGTAATTCCAGCGTTACGAACGAGCAGTGGCCCTCATTCAGGTGATACACGTCGAAATCCTGTTCCAGCGCTCGCAGTAGCCGCACGCCGCCAATTCCCAGAATGATTTCCTGCTGCAGTCGGATGCGGCGATCACCCTGATAGAGACGACGCGTTAGCACGCGCAACGGCTCCGGATTGGCATCAAACGAAGCGTCAAGCAGGTACAGGGGCACGCGCCCGACATCCAGCTTCCAGGCACGCAGGTAGAGCGGCTGTCGGCCCAGGTGAACGGTAATGACCAGCGGGTAGCCGTCGGGGCCGTGGACAAGCGCCATAGGATGATCCATGGGATCCATGGCCGGATAGTCGGCCAGCTGCCAGCCACTATGATCAAAGCGCTGCCGGAAATACCCTTCCCGCAGAAACAGTCCGACAGCAGCCATAGGAAGGCCCAGGTCCGAAGCTGCCTTGATATGATCGCCTGCCAGCACGCCCAGCCCGCCAGCATAGAAGGGCAGGCTTTCATGCAATCCGTACTCCATGCAGAAATAGACGGTGCGGGGGGCTTCCGGCATACGCGGCGGACTGTTCAGATAGGCCTGGAAGGCATCGTAAACGCGGTCAACCTCTCGCTGAAACGGCCGGTCGTTCAGCACAGCCGGATCGGCTGCACGCAGGGCGGCCAGTGGGTTGTGATGGGAAGCGCGAAAGGCCGCTGGATTCAACTGTTCAAAAAGGTGAAGCGCTTCGGGATTCCAGCTCCACCACAGGTTAGCAGCCAGGGCTTCCAGTTTATCACGCGTGGTCATAGGCGTTCGGTTTACGGATGTTTTCGACAAACAGAGGCCTAAGATAAAAAGGTAAGCGTTTACATCAACAGGCCGGCGGATTGATCGTCAAATTTTTGCGATGGATGGTAGAAAATAGCGGCTCAGATGTCATCGGCTGGACCCAGTAGCTGACGTGTGATCGCCAGGCGCATCCGGCGAGGCGTAAGCTGGCTGAGGCGCGCCACGATGGTATTCGCAGCGCCACTGATATGCAGCAGCTCGCCCCGTAGTAGGGCACGCAGTCCGGCCCTGGCTACCTTTTCGGGTGATTCCATCAAGCGCCGCATCCCTTCGACAGGCATCCCAGCGCGTTCCTGGAAGGCCGTGGCTGTTGGGCCCGGACACAGGCAGGTTACCGTAATGCCTCGAGCGGCGTATTCGGCATATAGCGCTTCAGAAAAGGAAATCACAAAGCTTTTGGTGGCTGCGTACACAGCCATGTACGGAATCCCCTGAAAGCCAGCCGTCGAAGCCACGTTCAGGATGCCGGCGTCGCCACGTTCCAGCATGTGGGGGATACACCGGTGCGTGAGCGCTACCAGATTTTCTATGTTGAGACGAAGCATTTCCAGGGTGTCGGTCAGGCTGATCTGATCAAAGCGGCCGTACTTGCCGACACCGGCATTGTTGATCAGCACATCGACCTGATGGCCGTCCGCTGTGATGCGCTGAAACAGCAACTCGGCAGCGCCTGGCTGGGACAGATCACACGCGTAGGCCTGGGCCCGGACGCCCTGACGCTCCAGGGCTTCGGCCATAGCCTGCAGCTTGTGCTCAGAGCGGGCCACCAGTAGCAGCTTGACCGACGGATCGCGAAGCAGGGAGACCATGGCTTCGCCAATACCGCTGGAAGCTCCGGTGATCAGGATCGTTTTATGCTTGAACGTCTTCATGGCGCGTAAACGAAAGCCAGGCGTTTAACCGATCGTTCTTTCTATGTCTCGCATAACCGTAAGCGACGCGTGCACAACGTAACGCAGGGTGAGCTGCTGCAACAGGCCATCCAACGACTGGAGGCGGCCGGAGTGCCCGATGCCCGCCGTAACGCCGAATGGATGCTCTGTGAGGTGCTGGGATGCTCGCGAGCCCAGCTCTATGCCTATCCAGAGCGACCGGTGGATACGGCTCAGCAAGCACGCTTTGCTGAGCTGCTGAGCCGAAGGCTTCAGCGCGAGCCGTTGCAGTACGTGCTGGGCTATGTGGAGTTTCTGGGACTCCGACTCGAAGTAGGGCCGGGAGTGCTGGTTCCCCGTCCAGAAACGGAATGGTTGACCGAACGCGTGCTGCAGGAAATGCAACCGATCCTGACACCTCGCGTGCTGGATGTGGGCACAGGAAGTGGGTGCATTGCCCTGGCGATCAAGCACCACCGCCGGGACGCTGAGGTGTGGGCCTGCGACATCAGCCCCGAAGCTCTGGCTATCGCACGCCGCAATGCCGAACGACTGGGGCTGGACGTACACTGGCAGCAGGCCGACGTGCTGGATGCATCGTTTCCTGTGCAGATGCCCGGGCCGTTTGATCTGATCGTTTCCAATCCGCCGTATCTGTCCATCCATGAGGCCAATGAACTTCCACCCGAAGTGCGTGACTATGAGCCGCCGGTAGCGCTGTATGCTGGCGAAGATCCGTTGCGTTTTTACCGAGCATTGGCCCGGCACGGTCATCTATTGCTGAAGCCCGATGGATGGTTGGCCTGCGAGGTGCCCGCACACCACGGCACTGATGTAATCATGCTCTTTGAGGCGGCCAGCTATCAGACGGTACGCCTTGAACGGGATCTGGCCGGCAATCCGCGTCTGGTATGGGCACGTCGGCCGTCGCAGACTACCGAAATGGCCATAAACAATCGAAACACATGGACGCCCTGAATTTCCCGGCCTATTCTTTTCGCCTGAGGCAGCAGGGAACGCAGAAGTATCTGCTCGATCCGCTGCGGCGACGCTGGGTACGGCTGACGCCCGAGGAATGGGTTCGGCAGCACCTGGCGCAATACCTGGTGCAGGCGCTGAGATGCCCTCCCTCGCTGGTAGCTCTGGAAGCCGCATTCACGGATCAGGGGATGGTGCGTCGGGCCGACTTGGTGGTCTACAACCGACAGGGACGGCCGCTTCTGCTGGCCGAGTGCAAGGCGCCAACCGTACCCATTACGCAGGAGGTGGTCGAACAGGCCGGACGCTACAACCGAGTGATCGGGGCTCCTTACTTGGTCGTTACGAACGGCCACACGCACCACCTCTGGTATATCGATCAGGGGCGTCAAACTATGACCCCACTGACGCGGTGGCCCACTTTTGCAGAAATGACGCAGGCAGCCGCCAACATCCGACAAATAAACCGGTCTCAGTAGAGCTGGCGACGAAAGCGCCAGGTACTGAACCCAAAGAGCAGCAACACCAGCACAAGCAGCGCCAGCATCTCATCCCAGAGCGCCGGCACACCTACGCCTTTCAGAAAGATGCCCCGTACAATGGTCAGGAAATAACGTAGAGGCACAACATAGGTAAGCGCCTGAATCACCGGGGGCATACTTTCAATGGGAAAAACAAAACCAGAAAGAATGATCATGGGCATGAGCGCAAAGAAGGCTGCGCCAATGAGCGCCTGCTGCTGGGTCCGGCTCAGCGTGGAAATGAGCAGGCCGAGCTCCAGCGAGTTGCCCAGAAACAATAACGCGCAGCCGAAAAGCAGTGGAATGCTGCCGCGCAGTGGCACCTGAAACCACAGCGTTGCTACCAGCACCACCAGCAGCACATCCAGTAAGCCGATCAGCAGAAATGGCACGAGCTTGCCCAGCAGAACGGTTGCCGGACGCAGTGGCGTTACCAGGAGCTGCTCCAGGGTGCCCGTTTCCTTTTCTTTGACCAGTGCCAGGGCCGTCAACACAGTGGTCGTCACGGTCAGCAGCAGGCCTACCAGCCCGGGGATGATAAACCAGCGGCTGGAGAGGGCCGGGTTGAACCACACGCGCAGTTCAGGCACGACACCAGCCGAGGGCGCCTCCGCTTTCACTGCATGCCGGATGATCTGCGATGCATAACTCAGGGCAACGGTGGCTGTGTTTGTTTCGTTGACGTCCACCAGGAGCTGTACGGATGCCGTGGTGCCGTTCAGCATGGCTTTTTCGAAGTCGGGTGGAAAGACGAGCGCCACGGTAGCCTGTCCACGATTGAGCCAGGCATCGATGCGGCGGGGATCGGGTTCGTAGCCGACCAGGTCAAAGTAACTGCTGGCCACGAGCCGATCGACAAGGTACCGGCTGATGGCCGAGGGCAGCGGATCGCACACGACCAGCGGCACATGGCGCACATCCAGGTTGGCCGCGTAGCCCAGCAGTACGAGCTGTACGATCGGTGGTATGATTAGCAGAAACAGCATCCGCGGATCACGCCGCAACTGCCGAAATTCTTTCTGCAAAAAGGCAAGCACCTGTTCCATGGCCGCTCACAGCAGGTGGTGAAACAGACGACGCAGCCGGAAGCTGCTTAGCGTGAGCATGAGCCCTGCAAAGAGCAGCAACAGCAGCACGTCGGGCCAGAAGACAGCCAGCCCGGTTCCTTTAAGCATGACGCCTCGCAGCGCAGCCAGAAAGTAGCGGCGGGCCGGTACCAGATAGGTGAGCGCCTGGATGGCCGGCGGCATGTTGTAGATGGGAAAAACAAAGCCCGAGAGGATAAAGGTGGGC
>JALSJJ010000020.1 GCA_026989375.1 Rhodothermus sp. | reverse complement strand
GCCTCTACATCGGCCATACCCAAAACCTCCAACGCCGACTCCACGAACACAACTCCGGACAAACCCGCTCCACCCGAAACCAAGGCCCCTGGAAACTCCTCATATACCAAAAGTTTTCCCACACCGGACGAAGCAGTTCGCGCTGAACGCAAACGCTTTACATGTCGAAGTAGTGGACGAAACGTCAGACCAGGCTCAAAGCCCCAGCCAGTGCAGCAGGTATGCCAGCCGACTGCGCCAGCCCAGGCCGTAACCGTAGCGCCCGGCCGTACCGCGTCCCAGATGGTGCACATATGTTTCGATAGGGAATGAAATCAATCGATAGCCGCGCTGCTCGGCTGCCCGAAAATTCTGGAGGGTCGGCAAGCCATGATGGATAAACGGCGGTAGGCGAAAGTAGAAATCGCGTCGCAACAGCATGTAGGGCGTGGCCAGCACCGGCATCCCACCCGGCTTGCGAAACCCGCGGCGGCGATCGACCTCCACAATCCTGCCGGCGCCATAGGCCTGTGGATCCGCCTCCAGCGCCGTTAGCATCGGCTCCAGAAAGCCTCCCCGCCGCGTTTCCGTATCACTGTCGAAAAAGTACACGTAAGGCGTCGCGATCGCCTCCATGGCCCGATGCATGGCCGGCCCATGATAGATGTTTTCGGGCAACCAGAGCACGCGGGTGGATTCTTTTCCTTCCGCGATCAGGTGCTCGATAACCTGCCGGGAGTGATCGCGCGAGCCGTTATCGATGATCAGCAGCGGCACGTCCGCATAGCATCGCCGGAAAGAACGCACCGCCACTTCCAGCAGATCGGGCGTCTGGTAGTTGATCACAACAGCCGTAACGGACAACCGCATGAATCCGCAACACGCTCCGCCAATGTATCATCTGGAGTAACAGAGCCAAGACGAAGAAATCAATCCATAGTGAGCACACACGGATCGACCCGTCCACAGGCGCGGTATGCTGGCGAAACAGACGCTCAGGTAGCGCGATGCCGATGCACAGCCTGAATGCGCGGCCAGAGTAGCCGGGCCCAGGCAGCTACCGCCATCAGCTCCATCCCCCGTCCGACCGCTTGCAACGCCTGAATCGTGCTCACCGCTCCCATGCCTACCAGCCATACGCCGACTGCCAAGAGCATGCCGGCTATCCAGGCACCGCGATCCGGCGGACGCTTACCACCGGCACGGGGTAGAACCCACCAGGCCACGGAGACGGCAAACAGCACCATAAACCCCAGCAACACCAGCTCGACGTGTACCGTCAGCAGGCCGGGCAGTGCCGGCAGCCAGCCAGCCTTGTACACCAGCAGCCAGGCACCTGCTGTAAATCCCAGCAGCAAGTGCCCCAGTGCCAGCCGGATCAACCAGTAACTTGCAGCAGGCATCGCTCAGCGGCGTTTGACCCGGGTCCACAGATAACCGACCATGAAGACACCCGCCATCCACTGGAGCATCGCCGAAAGCACCAGCAATCCGCGCCACCAGGCCGAGGATGTCCAGGCAATCGCCGGCTCCGACACAACGCGCAGCACGATCCCTACATTGAGCAACGGGTAAGCGGCCCGGACCAGCGCCTCAGGGCCATACGAGCGCGCCCGCGAATGCCGCGGAAACAACCAGAACGCCACCCCAAAAATCAGTTGCGTCAGCCAGCCCACGGTCAGCAGATGAATCCATGCCGGCCAGAGCAAGCCTTGCCAGAATGGCACGCCACCTTCAGCCGGCCATACGAGCACCACACCCAGCAGCAGGGCCAGCGCCAGGTATACCAGGGCCGTTTTTACGTACCAGCGCGAAAGATCAGGCATAGGTCTCCGAAGTCTGCCTGCGCCGTCGCCGCTGCTCCACCCACGTGGTCACAACGGTAACGCCCAGAAAAATCAGGATTGCCAGCGCATTCATCAAGCCGCCCCAGCGACGCCACACGAGCATCCCGGCCACATCCCCTACCACACGCACCAGCAGCGCGCTATGCAACAACACCAGCGGTCCATAAAAGAACGGCCGCCAGACCACCGGTACGCTCAGCACGGCCGGAAAAATGATCGGCGCATGCCCGAAGACCATGCTGAAGACGAACCCCACCAGCACCGCATGCAGTGCAGCATCGTACCACGGCCCGGCCACGAGCTGGCCGCGCACAAGCATTACCAGCCCTCCTACCATCAGCCAGCCGTATCCCAGCAGCAGGCACCAGGCGATAAAACGCGTCAAGCCCGTCTGGCGCACCGTGCGTCGGGCTACATCGTAGCGTAGCAGCCAGAGCGTCAGCAGTACCAGCGCACCTCCCGTCACATGCCAGGCCAGCGAGGGCCGAAGCCAACCCAGCAGCAGGCTCAGTCCGTACAGTCCGACGATACCCAGAAACTGCCGCTCGACCCGGGCGCCATGCAGCAATATGCGACTGAGCTCAAGGCGCTCGCCGGCGATCGTCAGCACCAGAAACGCCATCCACCAGAGCACCACTGCCGGTACCGGCTGGCCGAACAGCCAGATCGTATTTCCAACGAACAAGGCCACGGCACCGGCAGCCATCACGCCCAGAAACGGTGCGTGCGGAATACGCAGGGCTCCGACCAGAATGCCCACCAGCCCCAGACTCCCCAGCGTCAGCAACAACGGTCCGACCAACCGACTCCCGACCAGCGCCAGCAGGGCTCCCAGCCCACAGAGCGCTGGTACGGCATAGGCTGGACCTTGACCCAGCGCAACGGCCCGCTCCAGGCTGATCAGCGTCCCAAAAAAGCCTGCCACCATCAGGGGACCATGCAACTCCCCCCACGAAGCCGGCACGCCAAGCTGCCAGCCCAGTCGCGCCAGCCCCGCGACCAACCCGGCCAGCAATGCCACCATGCCAAAAGCCAGAAGCGGGAAACGGTAGCGGAAGTGCATCGCTTCTTTAACGCTTCCTTTCGTCTGTCCGGCCGGGCGATGGAAGGACCGGCAGCGCACCACGCAGCGATCCGCCCGAGCGATTATTGTATTTCGACGATATACGAAGTAATTAAGCGGCTCGCTGATCCAGCGCCGCTTCTATCTCCTCGTGGTCGGCGGCCATAGCGGGCGGCGACATCACGGCCAGTGCCACCAGACGCGTGTGGGCCCGGATGCTTCGAGCTACCTTGGCGGGCACAAAGACCACCGAGCCCGGTCCGACTACCCCTTCCTTCTCGCCCGCAATGACCAGCCCGTGTCCTTCCAGCACAGTCAGCACCAGATCCACATCCGGCGTGTGCAATGGGATCTGCTGGCCGGGTTCAAAGCACACGAGCTGCACCTTCAGGCGCTCATTTTGCGTCAACAACACCGGTCGCAGCCGATGACGGTCGCACTGTACCCATTCGGCGGCCTTCAGAATGAAAGGTTCCATCGTTCTTTTTCGCTGTTTGCCCGTTATCCGCCGCGCACCAGCAACACGGCCAGGGCCAAAATTGCCAGCGACAGCACCGTCATGAGCCGTCCCAGATAGCTGGCCATGCGCCGCAGGCGCTCGGCCGAGGCCTCGCCGCGCTCCAGCAATTGCATGGTGCGCGGCCCCAGGTAAAAGTCGTGCACTGCACTGAGGCCCATCACGAGCAGCACCAGCACAAGCTTCCAGGCCAGCGTGCGGCCCCACGGCCCCTGCCAGAGCGTTCCGGAGAGCAGGTCGTCCCAGCCGTAGCCCCGGTAGCCGATGTTCACGATGCCCGTCCCCACCAGCACCAGCAGCACCGTCCACCCGATCCACCGAAAGCGCAGGCCGAGCCGGTAGAGCAAAGCCGTCCGCACCGACGTAAACTCCGGCCGGCGCAACAGCGGCACCACGGCCACGCCCAGAAAAATCATGGAGCCGATCCAGACCGTGGCTGCCAGAATGTGCAGCCAGACGGAAAACAGATACCAGCTGGACATCTTACAACGCCTCCGATACGTCCCAGGTCAGTATGTCTTTTTCCGACCTGGACCTGTTGCGCCACGCGTCGGCCTCAGGCAGCGGGGCTTTCTTCTGAGTGATGTTGTAGCCCAGGGCCTTCCACTGCTCGGCCAGATACCGATTCCACGCGATGTAATGCTGCCACTCCTCCGGAACTTCATCATCCGGATAAATGGCCTCGGTGGGGCATACCGGCACGCAGGCGTTGCAGTCGATGCATTCGTCCGGATGAATCGCCAGGAAGTTCGGGCCCTCGTAGAAGGCGTCCACCGGGCAGATCTCGACGCAATCGGTGTACTTGCAATGGATGCAGGGCTCGCAGACAACGTACGGCATGACTTTATCAGAGGGTCTACGGCGTCTCTTGAAAATCACTGGGACGATAGAACCAGATTTCCCAGTCGTCCCCCTCACCGCGGACGATCCAGTGCGCCCAGCCCTTCTGGCGCATGACTCCCAGCAGTGGCACCGGCTTGAACGTCGCCCGCAGGCGCAGCACATGACCGGGCGGCACGCGCGCGACCGTTTCCATGATCAACGCGAACGGTTCCTCACCGTTGCGCAACATCGGTCGCACGTCCAGTTCGACAAAGCGATCTTCTGAGAGTCCGGCCAGGAACGCCGGGGGTTGCGAGATAGCTTCCGACATGGCGGTTTTGCATTTCAGTACCGGGCATACATGGGAAAGCGACAGCGTCGCACTTCGGGATCGATCATGTACGGCGACCAGGGCGGCTCCCACACCAGCTCGATGATGCCGCGCCGGATACCCGGCGTGCGCTGCAGCACGCGGGCGACTTCCCGTTTGATATAACCCGACAGCGGACAGGCCGGCGTGGTCATCGTGAGCTTGACCACCACCGTGCCCTCGAGCGACACCTGGAGGTCATAAATCAGGCCCAAATCGACAATGTTCAGGCCTATTTCCGGATCGATCACCGCCTGAAGCCGATCGACCAGCTCCATGCGAGAAGGTACGGGCGTGCTCATGATTGCTCCTTTTTTTCACCTGAACGCGCCAGGCTGCTGATCCATGCTGCAGGGATTCACTCCATGCCTGCCTCCTCTGCCTGGCCCCATCATGGGAGAAGCGTCTGCGGGTTCTCCGTCCCCGGCCGCACGTTGCGGTCAGGCAGCTTCCGTCAACAGCCGGCGCGCCCGGGGAAACAGGAGGTTGTTTTCCCGGTGCACGTGGCGGTGCATGTCGGCCTCCAGCGCCTGGAGTCCTTCCAGGAGTGCCCGGAAGCTACTACAAGCCCACTCCGGCACGCGGTAGCCGTTCGTGAGCGCGCGGAGTTGATGCAGGGCTTCGCCGGCTGCATGGTGCTCCTGCTCGGCCTGCTGGAGCAACGGCTCCAGCAGGGTGCCGGCCTCGACCGATCCCTGCTCCAGCATCTGAATCAACGGAAAGATCTCCGCTTCCTCGCTGTGCAGGTGCGCTTCCAGTTCCCGCTTCAGGCGGCCGAAGACTTCCTGCGCTTCGCGCAGCCAGGGCGTCTGATGGCCATGCTCCTGCGCCACCCGGTCCATCAGTGCGCTCAACCTGGGCAACTCGCGGCGCAAATAGGCATGATGCGTTGCGACAATGTGATCGATCAGTTCAGAGAGCGGCCGCGTCTGCCAGTCGATGGCCGGTTCATCAGGCGCTTCGGTTGCTTCGAGTGCTTCCAGCATAGTGGCCACCGTCGCCGGATCCAGCCCACGCGCACGACAGGCTGCTTCCAGCGTACGATGCCCTCCACAGCAGTAGTCCAGTCCCAGTCGATCAAAAAGCGCGGCGCGCCGTTCATCGGCAGCGACCAACTCACCCAGGGTACGGTGTATCCACGGATGCATGCGCCCTTCTGGTTATTGTCCGTTTATCCGACAGGTGCTATTTCAATTTAGGACAAATGACAACTTAAATGTATTTGAAGACGCCACAGATTGTCAAGGTTTTGAAGGAAAAAAGCTTCTTTATTGACAGAAGCTCCACGATCCTGTAGTTTGTAG
>JALSJJ010000019.1 GCA_026989375.1 Rhodothermus sp. | reverse complement strand
CATGTTCTGGTCGGTGGATTCCCGTTGCAGCACCACTTTGGTCATCCCCCAGTCCAGTGGGCCGGCCCCATTGAGGGGGTCGCCCCGCACCCCCACCACAATGCTTGTGTCGTTCGGGTCGTAGCCGTCCGCGGCGCCTTCTTCGGTGCTCACATAGACACGGAACCAGACGGCAATGGTATCGGGCTTCGGCTCCCAGGGCCGCCAGTCATAGGCAAAATCGCCCCCTTTCTCGAAGAAATGGAGCACCAGCGTGGTATCGCCGGTGCCGGCCGCCAGCACCTGGTTGTTGCCGTCCTCCCAGCCGCCGATGCCGGTGGCTTCGGCCTGGGTGGAGAAGAATTTGAACTGCAGCTCCTCATTGTCGGGGATCTGGAAGCTGATCTCCCAGTAGTCCCCGCCCACGTTCTGAGGTTTGAGCGTGGTCTGGTCGTCCCAGGAGATTACATTGCCATCCGGCAACGTAAAGGGCCAGTTCTGGTTCGTGATCTGGCCGCGTACCTGGATGAGGCCATCGGCGGTGCCCGTTGTGTCGGGCAGCGTGGCCGTATTCAGCCGCAGCGTGATGGTGCGCTGCGCCAGTGCCTGGCCAGCCATCAGCACCGCTGCCAGAAGCAGCAGCGCCAAGCGGCCTCCGTGTTTTGTGGTAGCGCTTACCATGGCAGTTTCACGAGTTTGGTTATGGGGTTATTCGGGGGATGGTCAGAAGCCGACCATGAGCGTAAAGCGGTTGACACCGTTGAAGTAGCGCCAACCCTCGTAAGCGTAGTCAAAGGTTACATAGAAGGAGCCGAATCGATAGCGCAGGCCCCCACCCAGCGAGAATGTATGTATGCTGTCGGTCAGCAACAGCTCACTGTAGCCGCCGCGCAACAGCACCAGATCACCCAGCAGACCCAGCTCAGCGCCCACATTGAGGTACTGGCTGCTGTTACTCGGGCTGAGCGCATCGACGGCCAGCGTCAGACGGTAGCCATCCCGTTGCCAGACTTCACCGGCCAGCCCGATGCGCATGGTCAACGGCAGGTCAAATGGATCGGTACGCAGCTCTGCCCGGTTGCTTATGTTGTTGCCCCGGCTGTTCGGATCGATATCCACAATTGTCAGCAGGTCGTCGCCCCGCATGCGCATTTTTGTGCCAAAGTTCGTGATGGCCGCGCCCAGACGAATGCCTTGGAACGGGGTCACGAACAGCGTCCCGATGTCGAACGCCAGCCCACTGGCGTTCGAGTAGGAGATGCGCTCGGTGATGTACTTGACCGAAGCACCCACCGAGAATCGATCGGTAAGCGCGCGCGCATAGCTCAACGCAATGGCATAAGAGGCGGCCGTGAACGTGCGCCCGGTTCCGTCCTGTTGCTCGACGGTCGTTTCTTCCATTTCAGGCGTGCGCACGGCTGTCACCCCTATGCCTACAGCGCCCGCTCCCAGGGGCCTCGCAACGGCCATGTAATTCACCGAGATGCCCGCCAGCCACTGCGCATATTCGGCCGCAAACATACCGCGCGTCAGTCCGGTTAGCCCGGCCGGATTCCAGTAGATGGCCGTTGGATCGTCAATGGTTGCGCTGACAGCGTTGCCCATGGCGGTAGCCCGCGCCCCGATCGGAATGCTCAGAAACTCGGCCGCGGCCGTACCAACACGGGTGACCGTGCGCGTCTGGCTGGCAAACTGCGCCTGCGCGGCTTCTGCGGCCAGCACCAGCAGCCAGACAATGGTCAGGATCGATCTATATCCACGCATGGCGCTCATTTGATAATGGCAAAAGTTCCGGTTTTTTCGCCGATACCCGGCGCTTCCACATGGTAGAGATAGACGCCGTAGGATACCTCCAGGCCGTCCTCGGTGAGCAGATCCCACACAAGGGTACCGTTCATGAGCGAGGCAGCGTCGAGCCCGTTATTTGAGCCCTGATTCAGGCGAAGTGTACGCACCAGCCGACCGCTGATCGTGAAAATGCGCACGGTCGCCTGCGGTGGCAGGTGGATGAAGTGAATGGCTCGCGGCCCTCGCCCTGTCGCAAAGGGATTCTGCTGTTCGAATCGATTGGTAGCAATGTACGGGTTCGGCACCACGCGGATCTGATCGAGCATCGAACGCGCCTTCTCGCGATCCACGGTCGGCCCCCGGGCGGTAAATTCAAAGACATCAGTCGAGAGAAACGGCTTGCGGGTGATAAGCGTGGCCACGTCCCCCTGTTGCGGATTACGCCGCCCGGTCTGTGTGATGTCGAGCGATATACGCCAGGTGACGCCTTCCCCACCGCCGGGTAGTGGTTCGATCAACACCAGATAGTCACTGGCGGGCGGGTTGGCCTCCGGACTGGCCGTAAACCGGGCAGGCGTATCGGCAAAAACGCCGCCATCGGTGTTGTCCCGATCCAGAAAAGCGAACTTCACTTCTTGGCCGGTGGACACATTGATTACCCGGACGTTCGTAGGCCGCGCCGGAATACGCTGGGGCCCGATCTGGAGCGGCTCGGACATGACCTCACCGTCGCCCACGATCTCAACCCGATAGTCGGCCGGATTTCGGAGGCCCTTGACAAACGGCGGCTGCACAAACGGCTCCATAACCGGATCGTACACGTCCGGGCTGTTCCAGCCCGACCGGTTGCGGTCCTGCACCACGTACGGATCCGGGAAGAAGAGGAGCTGGAATCCATCGACGATAGGCACCTCACGTCCCGGCTTGAAGGCCGTTGAGCGACGAATGAGCGTATCGGGATTGTTCGGGTCCGTGATGTCGATCAGTGAGAAGTTCTTGGTGGTGAGCGTGTCGGGTGTCGTGCGCGTGCCGGGGATCAACGTGTCCTCGAACACAATGCGATAGCGGGCCCCATCGCGTACCGCCCGCGGATCGATGATCTGGTAGCCAATGCGGCTGGTCGTAAAGCCCTGCACCCGTGGCAGGAACCCGTCGACGTTCTCCAGCTCGGCGTCTCGATAGCCGGCCACCGGGGCTGTAGGTGTCACGCGCACCACGTTCGGACCGGTTTCGATGGTACCGTCGGGCAGCCGCCGGATCCGAATAGGCGTTTCCGTAGGGGCAATGTTCGCCTCCGCCGCTCCAAAATCGTAAGCCGTCACCGCATAGTAATAGGTGATGCCATTCGTGACGGTCGTATCGACAAACACGTGCCGGATACCAGTGTCATCGCCCAGGTAGAACTTGATGCCATTAATATCAACGGGATGGAAGCCGGTGATGCCGTCTTTCAGGTCGAACTGGGCAATCGGTTTGCGGAAGGTCAGGTTGCCGAAGCCATCGGTGATCACGAGCGCATCCAGAAAGGCCGGATCGGTGGCCCGATAGATCCGGTAACCTTCGAAGTCGCGACCGTTGAGGCCAATGCTCTCCATGTAGGAATCGACCGACTCTTCCGCCTTGGAATCCCAGTAGAGCGTGACGCGGCCGTCGCCCGGCACGGCCACGACGGTCGGCGTCAGGGGTGCCTGTGCAAACTGATAGTCTTCGGAGTAAGCGCTCAGCGCATAGTCGCGTCCCTGCAGGGCCTCTTCTCGCCCGGCTGCCAGCACGATCGCCAGGGAGATCCGTTCGATCTGTCCAGCTCGTAGTGGAAAGAGGCCGCTGGAGACGGCCAGGTCGTTGTCGCCAGCCGGCGGCCGCTCAAGCTCCAGCTCACCGGGCAGCATGAAGGTGTTAAAGAGCGTCTGATCGGCCGTCTGGGTCAGGTTCAGCGAGCCTGCCGGAAAGACCTGCACGTTGGTAATGCCGATCTGGTCCGATTCGGCCACATCGGTCTTGTCGATGTTGCGCTCACCAGGGAAGGGCGTGCCAGCCCCGCTGGTAGGCAGACCGTCCGCCTCGCCCGGGTCGCCGGAATAGGGCACTCCGTCAAGACCCGTGTCGTCACGGAGCGGATTCCAGTCGCCGTCGTTATCAAGCCCGTCATCGCGACGCTCGTCGATCATTTCATCAATGCCCTCATCGATCCCTTCATCGACAGCTCCATCCCCATCGTTGTCTATTCCGTCCGCATAGCATTTGCCCAGATCTTCCGGTCCTACGTCGTACAGGATGAGGTCGGTACCGGGCAGCCGATAGCGACGGTAGGGATCCGCCGCCGCGGCCTCGATCATTTCCTGCGTCACGCGCGGCGAACCGGGCTCAGCCAGGATGTGGCCTTCTGCATCACAGGTGTTGTCGTTATCAATCCCATCCTTAAAACCGCGCCCGAGGTCCTCCTGGCCCACGCCCACCAGGTGCACGATGGGCCGGCCGTCTGCTCGTTGCTGCAGGGGATCATTCTCGGGGTTAGGTGGCCAGCGGTTCCAGACGTCGGCCGCGGCGGCCGCCACCATGGCCTCCGTTACGACCGGACTGTTGACTTCGCCATCGCCATCGTTATCGATAAAGTCCGCGTAGCCCACGCCAGGGCTGGAACCCTGCTCGGCCTGGAATGGCACGTGCGAAGCGTTCTCGTCGATCAGTCCATTGCCATTGTCGTCGATACCGTTCAGGGGATTTTCACCTACCAGAAAGGCTTCAGGAACAACAGGACTGTTGCATTCGGCTACTGAGCAGTCCGGATTGCCGGTCGAACCGTCGGCGTCGTTATCGATCCGGTCGATGCCGTTACCGGGCGTTTCCAGGAAGGTGATCGCGGCTACACCGACAGGGTCCGGGCCAAAATTCTGGTCGCCCACGCCGTCGCGATCGGTCATAAACGCGACATCTTCCAGGATGTCAAAGAAAGGAATATCATCGCCGCAGTCACCGCCCACACAGTCGGCCAGCCAGACCGTAAAGCCGACGCGCTCCAGGTCTTCAGTGCCGTCGTTTTTCACCTCGTAGAGTAGAAAGACCACATCGTCGATCAGGATCTGGGTCCAGGCCATATAGCGGGCCTCAACGATCAGGCCCAGCCCGCCGCGGGAAGGATCGGTTGAATCGGGACGGTAGGCATTCAAATAGCGGTCGTACTGGTCGTCGCCGGCTTTGAAGAAGAATTCCTGGTCCGCATTGAAGATGTTTTTGCCGAAGAAGCCATTCCAGGAACCGCGCCATCCGGGATCGTTCTTGTCAGCCAGCTTGTCGGGCCAGAAAGGCGGCCAGCTCGCCGGATCGTCGCTCTGCGCGATGCCGTATTCGCTGCCGGCTGGATTGACGTAACCTTTAATGGGCTCAAACGTCCAGGAATTCGTACCGCCAAAGCGGTTTTGCCGGAAGTCGGCCACATCGACGATATAGAGCGTCCGCCCCGGATTGCTGCCCACATTGGCCTTTACCTGCGCTCCTACCCAGAGCTGCGTCAGCGACACGTAGATGCGGCGCGTGTTTTTGGGCCACTCGTACCAGAAGTCGCCCGGGTTACCCGATTGTGCCGTCTGGAGCCAGTTCGTGATCGTGGCGCGGACGTTGTTGCCGTCGATGTCATCGCGCCGCCGCTCCAGGGGATCGACGCGCTCTTTGCTGGGCACGTGTTCGCGTTCGATTGGCTGCGCTGCAGCCGGCTTACCGACCATCGTCCCGCCCAGCAGGGCCAACGCCATCAGGCAGGTATGAGGCAGGCGCATACGCATTGCCCTACGCTTCATCGATTAAAACTGCAATTCCACTCCTATATGGAGCCGTCGGGGTTCGCTGTAGTGTTCAGGCCGCACAAAGTAGCCTGGATCAAACGAGGCCGCCTGCTGCTGCGGCAGCGTCACATCGGGCCGTCCCGTATCGCTGAAGACGGCCACGGGATTGCGGCGGTCCAGCAGGTTGTAGACCTGCAGGAACAGGCGCGGTCGCACGCCCGCGATCTCGAAGTCCCGGTAAACGTAGAGATCCACCTGCCAGTTGGAAGGCATGCGGCGTGCGTTCCGAGGAAAAGCCGGCGGCACGTCGGGACCGGCAATAGCCGCCTCGGGGAACGAAGGCGTGTAGGGAAAGCCCGACCCCCAGATGCTCACCATAGAAGCGCCCCAGTTTTTGCCACCCACGTAGAATGCGGCCGCCACCTTATGTCGCTGGTCCCAGTCCAGCGGCAGCAGCGCCAGGGGTGGC
>JALSJJ010000018.1 GCA_026989375.1 Rhodothermus sp. | reverse complement strand
GCACCAGATGGCCTTTGAGGGCCGGAAACGCTTCGGCCAACAGCGAGTCGATCGCCTGCTGGAGCCGTACGTTCACCGGCTCAGGTGCGGGCATCCTCCCGAGCCCCAACAACATCCCGATGATCCACAGCAGCGGCATCATCACCGTTTCAACTGGCTGGCCGTTTGAAGCATTTCTTCGGTCGTGGTAACCATCTTCGAATTGATCTCGTAGGCCCGCTGGGCCGTGATCAGGTTGACCATCTCCTGCACAACGTCTACGTTGGCCGCTTCCAGAAAGCCCTGTCTGACCGTCCCGAAGCCCTCTTCACCGGGAGATCCTAAGATGGGAAAGCCGCTGGCCTCGGTCTGCTCGTACAGGTTACCCCCAATGGCCCGCAGACCGGCCGGATTCGGAAAGCGTGCCAGTTCGAGCTGGCCGATCTCTACACGTTCCGTTTCGCCCTGCAACCGGACCGATACCACGCCGTCCTGGCTGATGTGAATCTCGACCGTATCGGGGGGCACGCTCAGCTCAGGTTCCAGAGGGAGGCCGGTCTGAGTGACAAAAGTGCCGTCGGCATTGAGCGTGAACGTGCCGTCGCGCGTGTAGACGATGCTGCCATCTGGCCGCCGGATCTGGAAGAAGCCATCCCCATTGATAGCCAGATCCAGCGCGTTGCCGGTTTCCACCAGGCTACCCTGGGTGAACTGACGTACGGTCGCCACGACGGCCACGCCGCTGCCCAGTTGCAACGAGGCCGGGGGGGTGAGCCCTTCTGCTTCTTCCTGGCCGGGTGTCTGGACGGTCTGGTAGAGCAGGTCCTGAAAGACCACCCGGGCACTCTTGAAGCCCGTTGTATTAGCGTTGGCCAGGTTGTGCGCGATGTTATCGACGTTGGTCTGCTGGGCATTCATACCCAGCGCAGCGGTGCGGAGTGCGCGCAACATGGGAAGTCCACGGATGGTTCAGAATTTTCCGAGGTTGCGGGTGATTTCGCCCAGCAGTTGGTCGGTGGTCTGAATGACCTTCTGCTGGGTTGTGAAGCGGTGAAAGTGCTCGATCATTTCCGTCATGGCAAGCACCGGGTTCACATTGCTGCTTTCCAGAAACCCGGGGCGTAGATGGGGCGACTCGATCGGGAGCGGTTCCTGGTCGGGCGCAGCGAAGCGGGCGCCTTCCACACGCTGCAGGGCTTCCGGTCGAGCAAAGCGCACCAGGAGCAGACGGGCAACTTCACGCTCATCGGCGCGGAGCACACCGTCCTGGCTGATCGAAAGCGAACGGTTGCGCTCATGGGGCAGGAGCTGAATTGGGCCGTCTCTGCCTTCGACAAGCAGACCGTCGATCGTGCGCAGGTAGCCTTCGGCATCCAAGCGGAACTGGCCGGCCCGTGTATAGAAGGTGGCTCCCGTTGCCTCGTCGGTGACCACAAAGAATCCGTCTCCTTCAATGGCCACGTCCAGGGGATTGCCTGTGTGCTCAAGGGCCCCTTGGGCCATGTCACTCCACTGGATCATACGACGATCGCTTCGAGGGGCGCGTTCGGCGTCGAGGCGTTCATTCAGCGCTTCCACAAAGAACCGCTCTCGCTTGAAGCCAGCCGTGTTGACGTTGGCCAGATTGTTGGCCAAGCGCTCCTGCTGGCGGATCGCTTCGGTCATGGAGGCCGCCGCATTTTGCAAACGTAACAGCATAGGCCCGGTAGGATGGCTGTGGGATACTATGTCCTGCCTCCGGCAAAAGGATTGCCAAGAGAATCCCTGTGAAAACAGGCGCATTTATCCGATACGATGGGCAGGCGACAGGCATAATTTTCCAGTGAAACGGGCAACTTTTCCTTGAATTCGGAGAAAGACTGGCGATACTATGCAAATTGTACGGCCCGTTACGGTGTGGTTTTACGGCGTGCTGGCGTTGGTGTTGGGTGGTCTGACCAGCCTGGTCGGACTACGTGCAGGATTCGGGAGCTGGCCGGGTGGGGTGGTGGCGCTGGGCGTATTGCTGGTAGGGGTACGAAGGCCGTTTCGGCGCTGGCGTCTGGCTCGTCGTCCTTTTCCGGAAGCCTGGCGGCGGTGGCTGGAGGCGCACGTGCCGTTTTATCGGGCGCTGAATGCGGAAGGACGTCGCCGCTTTGAACGAGACGTACAGTTCTTTCTGGCCGAGCAGCGCTTCGAGGGCGTGGGCGTTGCGGTAACCGACGAGCTTCGACTGGCCGTGGCGGCCGGCGCTGCGCTGCTGTTGCACGGACGGCCCGACTGGGAATGGCCAACGCGGCGCACCATTCTGTTCTATGCCGATCGGTTCGACGAAGACTACTGCGAGGATACGGCTGGCGAATTTGACGGCATGGCGCATGCCCAGGGGCCCATTATCCTGTCCGTGAAGGCGGTCGAAGAAGGGTGGGCCGTGCCGAACGACGGGAGCAACGTGGTGCTACATGAACTGGCGCACGTGTTTGACTTCGGAGATCTGGACGCCGACGGCATGCCGACCCTGCTGGATCCGGCCTCGGCCGAGGCCTGGCGACGACTGATCCGGCAGGAGATGGTAAAGGTCCGGCAAGGACGCTCGCTGCTGCGGCGCTATGCCGCCACCAATGCGGCCGAATTTTTTGCCGTGGCGGTGGAAAACTTTTTCGAACGACCTGAGCTGCTGGCCCATCGCCATCCCGAGCTGTTTGCCGCGCTGAAGGCCTTTTTCAACCTGGATCCCCGCTATCCGGGCGCTTCTTAAACGGTCAACGTAGCTGTGGCAATGCCTTTGTTGGACAGCCGGCAGAGCTTTTTCCATCCTATCACCTGCCGGTACGACGATGCGCGAAGAGCTAAAGACCCAGTTGCTGGAAGGAGAAGATCTGTTTTTAAAAGGCGCCTACGCCCAGGCCCTGCAGACGTTCGAGGCGGTGCTGCAGCAGGAGCCCGAGAATCCCTATGCCCTGAACGACGCCGGGCTGGCGTATGCTGAGCTGGGACAACTGGAAAGGGCCGTTGAATGTTTTGAGCGAGCGTTACAGGCAGATCCCAGCCATGAAAACGCCTTTTTCAACCTGATCGACCAGCTTCTCCGATACGATCAGTTCGATTTGGCCATTGAGACGTTTCTGCGTTACCAGGAATGGATTCCCGATAGCGAACAGAAACGCAGATATGAAAAAGATCTGGCGCGCGCCGCTCGCAAGCAGTGGGAGGCCACGCTGAATGCGCATCCCGGCATCTACCTGGGCGAACCGACCGAGCCCGGCCAGCAGGTGCTCAAGGTCGCCTTCGTATGTGGTCCGCACACGAGGTTTATTTTTGACATTGAGGAGCAACTGGCCCGGCGCCATCACGTGCGCGCGTATCATTTTCCACAAAGTGTGGACCTGGCCAAAGTCCAGGAGGCGCTGGACTGGGCCGATGTCGTCTGGTTCGAGTGGTGTGATAAGCTGCTGGTAGAGGCCAGCCGGCGTCTGGAGAAATGCGCGACCGTCGTCTGTCGGTTGCACAGTTATGAAGTCTTTTCGGATCTGCCTCAACAGGTGAACTGGGATTTTGTGGACCGACTGGTATTTGTTGCCCCCCACATGCAGCAACTCTTTGAGGCCTATTTTCCCCGCATAGCCTATCGGGTAGACAAAACGGTGATTCCGAACGGGGTTGATCTGGAGCGCTTCGCCTTCAAAGAGCGCCAGCCTGGGTTCAATCTGGCTTATGTAGGCTATATCAATCATAAGAAAAATCCTTCTTTACTTCTTCAATGCATTTATCGACTTGTGCAGGAAGACAGACGTTATCGGTTGTATGTAGCCGGCATCCATCAGGAGCGGCGTTTTGAAGTCTACTGGAATCACATGATTCAAGCCATGGGGCTTCAGGATCACGTGATCATGGAGGGGTGGGTGGACGATATGGATGCCTGGCTGGAGGATAAGCACTACCTGATCTCTACCAGCGTGCATGAGGGGTGTCCGTACAATATTCTGGAGGCCGCCGCCTGTGGTATCAAGCCGGTGGTGCATCATTTTCGCGGGGCAGAACAGTTGTTTCCTGGCTCGTGGCTGTTTCGGAGTGTAGAGGACTTTGTGCGCCTGATTCAGGCGGAGGATTATGACAGCTGGACGTATCGGGACTGGATAGCCCAGCATTTCGACCAGAGAGCGCAGATTGAAGCGATTGATGCGCTGCTTACGACGCTAAAATCACAGGGGGCTCCGGGGTTGAATGGAGCCGCCAGCACGGTGGAAAACAGGGTAACACAGCAAAATAATCAAAGTGCGTGGATAGAAATTGCTGATTGGCAGTCGTACCTGACAGGAAAGGAATTTGACAATGGGCTCAGGGTGACCATCGCGCATCCTGGTGCACCTCTGGTCTATCGGCAGGATTTGCTAAAGCATCTGGTGCAAGATCGGGCAATCTTAGATGTAGGATGTGCCGACCATGCGCCGTTGATTGAGCGGAAACTGCAGCAGGGACGCTGGGTGCATGCCGAGCTGGCGCGTGTAGCCCGTCGGTGTATAGGATTAGACGTAGACGAAGAAGCCATTGCGGTAGCGCGCCGGTTGGGGTATCCGATTTACCGGCACAACGTGCTCACTGATCCGGTACCGGAAGAGCTGAAGAGGGAGCATTGGGATTACATGGTCTTGGGAGAGGTGCTGGAACACATTGGGAATCCCGTAGCTTTTCTGGAACAGATCCATCAGAAGTATCAAGATCTGGTAGACCGTCTGATTCTTACCGTACCAAACGCGCTGAAGTGGCTGAATCATCAGGCCGCACGCCAGCATCTGGAAATCATCAATTCCGATCACCGCTTTTGGTTTACGCCTTACACGCTCTGCAAGGTCGTCAGTGATGCGGGCTTCAAAGTCGAACGATTCTGTTTCGCTCAGGGGCCCGGGCCAGTAACTGGCCGCATGTATACGATGTTACAGCAGTACCCGGCTTTGCGCGATCATATTGTGCTCGTTGCAGCATTCTGACTTGACGAATTCCAGGGAAGTGCAGTAATTAAAAGCAGAAGTACCTGCTTGCACTTACTGGAGAAGTACAATGGCTGAAGTTACGTCTCGATGGTTATTGGTGACCATCGTCCTGTTGTTTGTGCTCATGGTGGCATTTTTTGTATTTCTGGCCTATACGCTGGGGCCGGAGGCGCGGCTGGACACGGTTAGCAGTGCGGAGGTGTTGTTGGGAACCCGTGGCGTTGGCTTGCGTGCCGCCTGAAGGGTACCTATACTCCCTGGGGGTGAGCTTCCGGGGAACGATCAGGCTGCACGTTAGCCAGTCCGTACAATGATGCCGGTACAGGTGGGAATATGGGGCGCTTCGCGAAGCATGGGACGACATTTGCGCCGGCTGCTTCGCGAGGAAGGGGAGGTGAGCGTTACCTTCCAGCAGGGTACCCTCCCGCCGGCTCCGGACAGGTTGCCGCATCTGCTCATCCTTTTTGGCTATCCGGAAGAGCTGCGCGAACAGATCGAGACGGTGCGGGCGACGGCTGGGGGCGAGCAGGTGGTGCTGGTAGCAGCGCTTTCAGATCGTACTACACCTGAATCGCTGGACGTTCTGCTCAATTCGGGAGTTGATGATCTGCTGGATGTCGGGGCTCCGCCTGCGCTGCTGCGAGCACGTCTGCGTCTGCTGGTGCGACGGGCACGGGCGCGGCAACGTCGCTGGGACATTGAGCGTGAGCTCCAGGTGCGGGTCGGCCAGCAGGCTGTCGTTTCTGAGCTCGGCCGTCGGGCTCTTGCTAACATGCCGCTACCCTTACTGCTGGAATACGCTACAGAACGCGTGGCGGCGGCGCTGGGTGTGGAGCTGGCTCAGGTGCTTCGTTTACTCCCTGAGGGACGCGAATTGTTGCTGGTGGCCGGGTATGGCTGGCAGGAGGGATTGGTGGAAACATGTCGTGTGCCGGCCGGCACTGACTCCCAGGCCGGCTATACATTGCGAGCTGGAGGGGCCGTTGTTGTGGAAGACTTTGCGCGGGAGACCCGCTTCGCCCGCCCGCTGTTGCTCCAACGACACGGCGTGCAGGCCGGTCTGAGTGTGCCCATCTTTGTCGATGGCCGTTCCTGGGGAGTGCTGGGCGCCCATACCTGTCGTCCTCGGACCTTTTCGCATGACGACATTCATTTTTTGCAGGCGGTGGCGCACGTGCTGGCCACGGCGATCGAACGCCAGGAACACGAAGCCGCACTGCGCGAGAGCGAAGCGCGCTATCGCGCCATCGTGGAAACGGCCGTCGATGCCATCATCACCATTGACGAAACCGGACGCATTCTGCTGTTCAATCCAGCCGCTGAACGCATTTTCGGCTATCGGGCCAAGGAAGTTATCGGGCAGAATATCTCGGTGCTGATGCCGTCGCCCTACCGGGAACAGCACGACCGCTACATTCGCAATTATCTGGCAACCGGCCGCCGCCGCATCATCGGGCGGGGGCGGGAGGTGACCGGCCTACGCAAGGATGGCACGACGTTTCCCATGTACCTGGCCGTCAGCGAAGTGCGCCTGCCCGATCGGCGGCTATTTACGGGGATCGTACGCGATCTTTCTGAGACGCGGCGGTTGGAACAGGAAATCCTGCGCATCAGCGACGAAGAACGGCGCAGCATTGGCCAGGACCTGCACGACGGGCTCGGCCAGATGTTGACAGGAATGGCGCTTATCAGTCAGAGCCTGGCCCGTCGACTGGCCGCCGAGGGACGGCCCGAAGCCCGTGAACTGGAAGAACTAACGGCGTTGATTCGTCAGGCTGACCAGCAGGCCCGGACGCTGGCACGGGGGCTGATTCCCGTTGAACTGGAGGCTAACGGCTTGCAGGCGGCGCTGCATCGCCTGACCCGTCAGGCCGAGCAGCTTTTCGGGATTCGCTGCGTATTTCAGACAGAAAAAGAAATACCTGTTGCCGACAACCTGGTCGCCACGCATCTGTACCGGATTGCACAGGAAGCGTTGAACAATGCCGTACGGCATGGGCAGGCGCAGACGGTGACCGTTATGCTGGCGGCTGATGATGAAGCGCTTCATCTGTGGATACGGGACGATGGGGTGGGTATTCCGGAGGAGCTTCCAGAGACGCGTGGCATGGGCCTGCGCATTATGCACTATCGGGCGCGTTTGCTGGGCGGCCATCTGGAGATCCGGCGGCGACCGGAAGGAGGCACCGAAGTGCACGCTATCGTCCCTCTGACCGGCCGTGTGTTGCCAGCCGATGCTTCGCAGGTGCTTCCGGAAAGCGAACTGATCCCGTGAGGCGTCATGAAGAAACGGATCCTGATTGTCGATGACCACCCGCTGGTCCGAAAAGGACTGGCCCTGACGCTGGAGGCCGAGCCTGATCTGGAGGTGTGCGGACAGGCTGCTTCCGCTGAAGAAGCGCTTGGCATGCTGGACGAGGTGCGGCCCGATCTGGTTATCGTGGACATTTCGTTGCCAGGCATGAGCGGTCTGGAGCTGATCAAACATCTGCATGTCTGGAATCCGGAACTGCCTGTACTGATTATCTCCCGGCACGACGAGGCGCTGTATGCAGAGCGAGCGATCCGGGCCGGCGCCCGGGGCTACGTGATGAAGGTCGAAGCCGTCGACGTGATCGTCAGGGCCGTACGTCGGGTACTGGCAGGCGGACTCTATGTGAGCGAAGAAGTCAGTGAGCGCTTGCTGATGAGCATGGCCGGTCATCGGCGGTCAGCCGGACAGTCGCCTCTGGAATTGCTCAGCGATCGGGAGCTGGAAGTGTTTGAGTTGACCGGGCGGGGCCTCAGCACACGGGAGATTGCCGAACGACTGCATCTTTCCGTCAAAACCGTGGAGTCTTACCGGGCACGCATCAAAGCCAAACTGGGCCTGCGCAATGCGGCCGAGCTCATGCAACACGCCGTGCAATGGGTCGAAAACGAACGCTCGGCCTGAAACCTGCTGGCACTTAAACCACCGGTGCGTTACGCAGCATCATGCCCGATCTTTCCAGAACTCCTCCTGCGTATGACCTGGAGGCGCTGAAGCGAGACGATCCGGCCGCCTTCGAGGCCCTGGTACGTGCGGAAAGTCCGCGACTGTTTCGCTTTCTGCTGCGAATGCTGGGGGAAGAGGAAGCCGCCCAGAGTGTCATGCAGGAAACTTTTCTGCAGGCATTTTACCGGATCAAGACGTTTCGAGGCGATGCGCGGTTGACTACCTGGCTCTACGGCATTGCCCTGAATCAGGCACGGGCGCTGTTGCGCAAGAACCGGCGTTATGCTCCTATGGAAGAGGCGGACCTGGATCGGTTGCAGCCGGCTTTTTCCCATGGAATGTATGCTCAGCGCTATCGGCCCTGGCCACCGGATGTGCTGACAGAACGTGAGGACTTGCGCCGGCTGGTCCGGGAAGCCATTGACCGGCTACCGGACACCTACCGGGAGATTATATTGCTACGTGACATCGAAGGGTTTTCTACCGAAGAAGTGGCGCAACTGTTGAAGCTGAGCGAAGGAGCCGTTCGGGTGCGTTTGCACCGGGCCCGGCAGGCATTGCGGGCACTCCTCAGCCCCTATATCGAACAAGAGGATCTATGAAAGCATGGTTACAAAGATGGCGGAGCCGTCGCCGGCTCACCTGTGAAGACGTAAACCGTTTTCTGGCAGCCTATCTGGACGGCGCACTGGACGCGCATACGCAGGCCGCTTTTGAAGCCCACCTGCAGGATTGCGACGACTGCCAGGCTTATCTGGATCAGTATCGGAAAACGATTGAGCTGGCCCGCCAGGCAGCCGACGTCCCCGAACCCCCGCCCGCGCTGATCGAACATACCTTATCCTTTCTACGCAAACGGCTTTTTGAAGAGCCGCCTTTCAATGCATAAGGTGCCCGTCGCGCCGGGTTAGCTCCGCGCCTCGAGGGGCACGTACGGCCGATGCGTGGCGCCCTGATAAATCTGACGCGGCCGGTAAATGCGCGTGTGCGGATCCTCCCGCATCTCCTTCCACTGGGCAATCCAGCCAGGTAGACGGCCCATGGCAAACAACACCGTGTACATGTTGGTCGGGATCCCCATAGCCCGGTAGAGGATGCCACTATAGAAGTCGATATTGGGATAGAGCTTACGCTCGATGAAATATTCGTCTTGCAAGGCTGCTTCCTCCAGCTTCTGGGCGATTTCCAGCAGCGGATCGTGGATGCCCATTTCGTTGAAGACCTGACTGACCAGCTTTTTAATCAGCCGAGCGCGTGGATCGAAGTTTTTGTAAACGCGATGACCGAAGCCCATGAGCCGGAAAGGATCGTTCGGATCTTTGGCCTTTGCAAGATACTTTTGATAGTTTCCGCCGTCCTGGTGAATGGCCTCCAGCATCCGGATGACGGCCTGGTTAGCGCCGCCGTGCAACGGTCCGGAGAGCGCACTGATACCGGCCGAGATGGAAGCGAACAGGTCAGCCCCACTGCTGCCCACCATGCGCACGGTCGAAGTGCTACAGTTCTGCTCATGGTCGGCATGCAGGATGAGCAATACGTCCAGCACTTTCTCGAAAAGCGGCGGTACTTCGTAGGGCTCCGAAGGTACAGCGAACATCATGTGCAGAAAATCCGCCGTATAGCTGAGATCGTTGCGCGGGTAGATGTAGGGCTGGCCAATGGATTTCTTGTAAGAGAAAGCGGCGATCGTTTTGAGCTTGGCCAGCAGCCGGATCATGTTGAGCTCGGTAATTTCCGGGTCCGCCGAATCCGGATAATAGGTCGAAAGCGAGGCCACCATGGCCGAGAGCACGCTCATCGGGTGTGCGCTGGGCGGATAGCCCTCGAAGAACTTTTTCATGTCTTCGTGGAGCAGACTGTGACGGGTCAGCCGATCCTGAAACTGCTCCAGTTGGGCGCGGGTGGGTAACTCACCATAGATGAGCAAATAGCTGACCTCGACGAACGAAGAGTGTGCCACCAGGTCTTCGATCGCATAGCCCCGATAACGCAGAATGCCGGCCTCGCCATTAATGAACGTAATGCTGCTCTGGCACGAACCGGTATTGGCCAGACCTGGATCGTACGTAATATAGCCGGTCTGACTCCGAAGCTTGCGAATATCGATGGCCCGCTCGCCTTCGGTACCTTCAAGGACGGGTAGTTCGATCGTCGTGTCGTCAAGGATCAGTTGGGCAGTAGGCATGGTTGGCTCCGATTACCTGTAAAAAATTTCAGGACAAAAAGGGCTTCCCGGTTAGCGAAGTTACGCTTTGGGCCATCAATCTACCAGCCTCCTTCGTTAGAAGCGTACGAAAAAATCATCGAAACGATGAATAAAGGGGCTGGCTCTTAACAAGAACCTAAAAGTAAGCCGGAGACGTGTACGTTCGGCCGGGATAACCAGTCCAGAACCGGGCAGGCGCAGGCCGCGCTCGCGATCATCCTGACACAACGATTCCATGTTTTCAGGTGCAGCCGCGCAGAGCGTGTCTGACGGTCGAGGGCTGATCATGGCAGATGTATGGCCCCGCGGCTGTGTGTTGGCTCGGTCATGGAGGGGAGAAACCTACATGTCTGGAGAAAGCCGATGACGGCATCGTTGGGCAGGGAGAGCGGATGGCTTCCTTTGGAGGGGGCATTGTGCAGATGCTGCTGGATTCAGTGAGCACCGCTGGGGAACGTGGCTCCTCCCGGTTCGGTCGTGCTGCTTGGATAGTACAGGCCGGGCAGCTATATCAACGCCATGGCCCTGTTTACTGCAGACAGCATTGCCGGACAGAGAAGCTGGTAGGTTACTTGCAACCTGTCCGGTTACCTTCACCGGGCTGCGGAAGCAGAAGGCATTGAAAAAGACGCACCAAAAAACGGGACGCCGTTTGAAGGCGTCCCGCACGCTTGTGGAGCCAGCCGGATTCGAACCGGCGACCTCCACAATGCCATTGTGGCGCTCTACCAACTGAGCTATGGCCCCACATTTTGATCGCTGGAACGCCAGCTTACGAAAAAAGCTCCGTTCACGTCAACGGATCCGTAGCGATGCGTCGTTTTTTCATGCGGGCTTGCGCAAAGCGCTTTCATCGATTTAATGCGTCTTTAAAAAGACAGGCCTCCTTTCTCATTGTAAATTCCACGTCTAAATTGCGAAAACATCATGGATCTTGGAGCAGCCTATGGTACAGGCACGTCCCGTTCGGGTGCACAAATTTGGGGGGACTTCAGTAGCCACGGCTGATCGGATTCGGCGTGTGGTGCAGCTCGTGCAGGCTGAGCCGGAGACCATTCGCCGGGTTGTGGTGGTTTCGGCGCTGGGTGGGGTGACCGATCAACTGTTGAGCTGTATCGATGCAGCCCTGGCGCGTACCGGTGCTCATCGCACGACCATCGAAGTACTCCGGCAGCGACATCAGGAAGTGCTGGAGGCGCTGGTGCCGTCGGAGGAGCGAACGGCCCTTGAAGTGCAGCTTAACGCGCACTGGCAGGCACTGACCGAACTGCTGGACGGCCTGTACCTGTTGCGCGAATGTACGCCTCGGACGCGGGACGCGATCATCAGCTTTGGCGAGCGTCTCTCGGCGCCGCTGGTGGCGGCTGCCTTCCGTGCAGCCGGTAGCCCTGCGGTTGCGCTGGAGGCTACCGAGCTGATTCGCACAGACGACACTTTCGGAGAGGCCAACGTCGATTTTGCGGTCACGAACCGCCTGATCCGCGAGCGTTTTGCAGCGATTCCGGAAGATCAGATCGTCGTGGTGACGGGCTTTATCGGTTCGACCGAAGAAGGGGTTACGACGACGCTGGGAAGATCGGGCAGCGACTACACGGCTACTATTCTGGGGGCAGCGTTGGAGGCCGAGCTGGTGGTTATCTGGACGGATGTCGATGGCGTCATGTCAGCCGATCCTCGGCTGGTACCTGAAGCTTTTGTGCTGTCGCATTTGAGTTATCGGGAGGCGGCCGAAATGGCTTACTTCGGGGCCAGGGTGCTGCATCCGCGCACTATGGAGCCGTTGCAGGCCAGAAAAATACCGCTACGCATCCGCAATACGCTGAATCCAGAAGCCCCTGGTACCCTGATCACCGCCGATGCCCCACCACCGCCATGGTTCGTGCGAGCGGTAACGGCCATTCGAGATATTGCGGTGCTGATGCTGGAAGGGGCAGGTATGCTGGGAACGCCAGACATTGCCGGGCGGGCGTTTCTGACGTTGGCCGAGCAAAAGATCAACGTGCTGCTGGTCTCGCAAGCTTCCAGTGAGCAGAGTCTCTGCCTGGGGGTACGAGCCACCGAAGCAGAAGCAGCCCTGGAGACACTTCGGCGAACGTTTGCCCTTGAGCTGGAGACCGGACGCATCCGGCGTATCTACATGGTGCCCGAGTGTGCCACGGTCTCTGTGGTCGGCGATCGCATGCGTCACCAGCCGGGGCTGGCCGGGCGTATGTTCTCGGCGCTTGGCCAGGCCAACGTGAACGTGCTGGCGATTGCCCAGGGCGCAGCCGAGACCAACATTTCGGCTGTGATTGCTCAGCGGGATGCCCAGCGGGCCGTGCAGGCGTTGCATGAGACGTTCATCCAGCGGACAATGCGGGCGCATCTGTTCCTGATCGGTACCGGCGTGATTGGAGGGACGTTGCTGGATATGCTGGCCCGCCAGGTTCCCCACCTGCGTGAGGAGGAAGGCCTGGAGCTACGGTTGGCCGGTCTGGCGACCGCCGAACGGATGCTCTGGCATCCGGCCGGTATCCCCTGGAACGAAGCCCGCGAACGACTCCAGGCAGAAGGCGAGTCCATGGACCTGGATCGGCTGGTGCACCTGCTGACCAACGAACGACCACGCCGCCTGGTGGTCGTCGATGCGACCGCTTCGGAAGCGGTGGCCCGACGCTATCCAGACCTGCTCTCAGCCGGGGTAGCTATCGTTACGCCGAATAAACGCGCCAACACGCTTTCGTACGACTTTTATCGACGGTTGCGCGAGCTTGCGCGTGAACGCCGTGTTCCGTATCGCTATGAGACCACTGTAGGTGCCGGTCTGCCTGTCATTGCGACGCTACAGGATCTGCTGCTGGCCGGCGATGAAGTGCGACGAATTGAAGGCGTGTTTTCGGGTACGCTGGCGTTCCTGTTTAATCAGATGGCCGAAGGAGTGCCGTTCTCTGAGGCGGTGCGGATGGCGCGTGAGGCCGGCTATACCGAGCCCGATCCGCGGGACGACCTTTCGGGCGAAGATGTGGCGCGTAAACTGCTTATCCTGGCGCGTGAGCTGGGCATGCCGGTTGAGCGTAGCGACGTGGCCGTGCAACCGCTGGTGCCGGACGAGCTACGCAATGTACCGCTGGACACGTTCATGGCGCGACTGGGTGAATGGGATGCCTACTGGCGAGAACGCATCGAAGCGGCGCATCGGGAACAACGCCGTCTGCATTACATCGGCCGGATCGAAGAGGGCCGCCTGGCCGTCGAGGTGCGAGCCGTGGAGCCCGACTCTCCGTTCTACAACCTGCAGGGCACCGACAACCTGATTGCCTTCACCACGACTTACTACTGCCGCACGCCACTGGTGGTGCGTGGCCCGGGAGCCGGTCCCCGGGTTACGGCAGCCGGCATCGTATCGGATCTGCGACGCGCATTGGAACAGATGCGCTGAGAAGCGGCCAACAGCAGTCCGGCATGATGGCCCTCAATCTCGGTAGGGACCACCCAGTCGACATGCTCCAGGCCGGTGGGCAGGGACTCGACGAGGAGGTTTGCTATCAGCGAGGCCAGCGGCAGGGAGACCTGCAGTGCATGGGCCGCCTGCCGGGCCATAGCTACACATCTTTCAGCCCCATGGTAGTGCAAAACCTGGATGTGTATAGCGTTGCGTGACGTTTAGCTGGCCGTAGTTGGGGTAGATGGGAGCGCCAAACAGGGCATCGGTTCTCCTTGTACCGTTTTTTACGGACGGAGCAGCGCGACCAGTACACCCAGGACAGCAGTGTACAGGGCATTGCCCAGCCAGAGCACTTCGATCATAAAGGCCGTGCGGGTACCGGCTGCGAGGGCCAGCAGGGCCACCAGCAGTCCATTATGAACCAGTGCCAGTACCATCCCTCCCAGAAAGGTCTGCGTTAGCGTTGGACGAAACGCTTCCGGTCTTTCCAGGGCAAACAGGCCGGTCAAAAAGCCCATCAAGCTTTTTGTAAACGTATGCAGCCCCCAGCTATCAAGCAGCGCATCCAGCAGGAGGCCGCTGGTAAATCCCCCCACCAGTCCCACACGGCGGCCGTAAGCCAGTCCGAGATACGCTACAAACAGCAGCACCGCATCTGGATAGGCTCCCCATAGCCGCAGGCGGTTTAGCACCAGCCATTGCAGCACGACAGTCAGCAAGCCCTGCAGGGTTATTTTCAGCAGCCGGCCCAGCGTTGTAGGCGACAGTAGCAAAGCGGACATAGGACTAAGGGGTCATGTATAGCGCCCGAACCATCTGATCCAGTGCATTTACAACGCGAGAAGTCGGGATGGTATAATTGTTCGCCATCAACGCAAAAGCCAGCATACGGCCCTCGCGCGTCGTGAGGTATCCACTCAGGGTGCGCACATGCAGCAGGGAGCCGGTTTTGGCGCGTACTGGAATATCCTGCAGTCGGTCGGCCAGCGTCGAACCGTACGCACCGCCGCGGGGAAGCGATGCCTTGAAGGCGAGATGTGCTGGATGGTGTTGCATGGCGACCAGCAGTTGGCCCAGTACAGCCGGAGGGACCAGGTTTTTGCGGGAAAGTCCCGAGCCATCTCGAATGGTGAGTCCCCGCGTCTCAATTCCCTGGCGATGCAGGAAGGCCCGTATGCGCCGGGCAGCGCCTTCGGCCGATCCGTCTGGGCTCAGGGTCCGAAAAACCTGTTCAGCGTAAAAATTATGGCTTTGATGATTGATGATGCGTACGATTTCCGCCAGGGGGGGAGAGAAGTGTACCAGTAGCGCATGGCGTTGGTCGTAGCGGGGAGGCCGAGGTAGGTCGTCCACGTCGAACAATTCGGCTGCTACGGTAATGCCTGTCTGTTCCAAGTAATGCCGGAAAGCTTCTAGGGTGTAACGGGTAGGGTGGGCCACTGGGATTTCGATAGTGCCCCGATAGTTGGCCGGCAGCGAACCGGTCAGGCGAAGGTGTTCGGAAGCAAATGTGCGTTCAAGTTGAATCGCCTCACCGTAGCGTCGGGCAGCGGTGTAAGCCCGGTTTTCAAGGGTCAGATAGGCAAAGGGCTCCTGGGTAACTGTGATGGGTGTACCCGGTCGGGTGGCTTCCATGCGCAGGCGTACGATGTTGTTGTGGTATGAGAGGCCGCTGACGGCAAAGCCCAGGCCCAGGTTGATCTGTGAGGTGACATAGTCGATATCCCAGCCATCTGCATAAGGGCGATCATCGAAGCGGTTATCGTCTCCAATCAGGCGCCCCTCAATTCGCCGGATGCCCATACGGGCCAGCTCCTGGGCCCAGTGCTTGAGGGGATCAGGCCCGGGCCAGGAAGGGCTACCGAACGTTGGATCGCCTGATCCGCGCAGAATCAGGTCACCGCGCAGCGTGGTCCCCTCAATGCGGCCGTTGAAATACAGGACCGTTCGGTAGCGGTAGTCAGGACCCAGCAGGTCCAGCGCAGTAGCTGTGGTCAGCAGTTTATGGGTAGAGGCCGGCAGGAGTCCTCGATCGGCATGCTGGGCAACCAGCACCTGACCGCTTGCTGCATCGGCCACGTACACCCCCCAGAACGCTTCTTCGGCGGCCAGATGGGTCCGAATGTCTTCCAGACGAGCTTCAAGCGCGGGTGATGTAGGCCGGCCTGTTGTGCTCAGGAGGACCAGGAGGGCCGTATACAGCAGGCGAGACAGACGCATCGTTCAGATGCCAGCTTGGACACAGGTCGTGCGTGGAACCTGAACAGAGGCCTTCAGGTTCGCTGCTCAAACGAATATGGACTGTCTAAGCGATGGGGGCTCGTCCACGCACGGTGTCTCGTAGAAGCACACGGCCGGCAACTGCCGGCCGGCGTCCTATGGTTTTTTCGCGCCGCAATTATCAGTTACTGCTGGTAGGAGTTGCGCTGGTGGTGCTGGGTTTTGCGATCATGGCCATTGAGCATGAGCTGGACGGCTTCTGGTCGCGCAACGTAGCGCCTGTGCTTATCGTGGCGGGTTATCTGGAAGTGATCTGGGCTATTCTCTGGCGACCACGCGCTGCAAGGACCAATCAGTAAAGCAGGTAGGGCTGGCGTCGCTTCTGAAACGCCGCCACTTCGTCACGCCAGGTGGCGATGATCCTTTCGGGCGAAGTCCCAGCGCGCAGCAGCTCATGGAGCCGTTGGGTACCGGCCAGGCGGGCCAGCCAGTCCGGACGCTGTATGAATGTGTCGCGGTAGGTGGGGGGGGCCTGATGGTAAAAGGCATGCAGCAGATGGATGCCGGTAACAACCGGCCGAAACTGTCGGCGGTCAGTAATGCGCAAACGTACGCCATGCAGTTGCGTGCCCTCGTAGCGGGGGTGAGGTGCGCCAGAACGCGGTTGCGGTACGAAAGAGACCGGCTCGAAGCGAACGCCGGGAAGGCGACGAGCGTTGAGCGTGTCGGCCAGTGCCTGCGCATTGGCCCAGGGCGTGCCTACCTGCAGAAAGGGAGCGTCGGTGCCGCGGCCTTCGCTTCCGTCAACAGCTTCAAAAAAAACAGTGCCTGGATAGGCCAGCGCTGCCTCGAACGTAGGCAGGTTGGGGCTGGGGGGGCGCCAGGGCAGCCCTGTGTCGGGCCACTGCATGGTACGACGCCACCCTTCTAAAGGCACGACGATCAGGTTCAGATGCTCCAGGCCCGGCAACAACCGTTCACCCTGAATCATTCGGGCCAGTTCGCCGATCGTAAGGCCATAGACCAGGGGAATGGGATAGAGCCCGACAAACGAGGCATGCGTTGGCTCCAGCACAAAGCCGGAGAGTAAGGTCCCGCCCAGTGGATTCGGGCGATCCAGCACGACGAACGGGAGGCCGGCCTCGGCAGCAGCCTGCATGGCCAGTCCCAGGGTTGAGATATAAGTGTAGCAACGTGCGCCCACATCTTGCAGGTCGAACACGAGCACGTCGAGGCCAGCCAGCATTTCCGGGGTGGGTTTGCGCGTGGCGCCATAGAGGCTGAAAACCGGCAGGCCCGTACGTACATCTCGCCCATCCTGGATCTCTTCGCCCGCCGCAGCCGTACCCCGTAGTCCGTGTTCCGGCGCAAACAGCGCCACCAGATGCACGTCGGGTTCCGCCATCAACCGATCGATCAGGTGCATTGTGTCGATGCGGGCCGTGTGATTTGTGATCAGCCCGACCCGCTTGCCCCGCAGCAAATCAAAATGGCGGGCGGCCAGCACTTCGGCTCCTGTGCGTATGCGTTCTGAAGAGACCGTTGTGGAGCAGCCCGCCAGCAGCAGTAACAGAAGGACAGCGCCCGGCCTGTTAGCTGCGGTCCACCAGCGCGATCGCCGGGAAGAAGTAGTTGATTTCGATGCGGGCATTTTCGACCGAGTCGGAACCGTGCACAATGTTCTGTCCTTTGGATTCTGCAAATTCGCGCCGGATTGTGCCCTCGGCCGCTTCAGCCGGATCGGTTGCGCCGATAAGTGCGCGAAAGTCGGCCACTGCGTTTTCCTTTTCCAACACCATCGGTACACAGGGGCCACTCGACATAAAAGTCGTCAGCTCTTCAAAAAACGGGCGGCCTCGGTGCACGGCATAAAAGCCTTCGGCTTCCTGCTTGGTCAGGTGTATCATCTTCATGGCGCGAATGCGAAAACCGGCGGCTTCGATCCGACGAATAACCTCGCCAATCAGACCGCGCCGTACGCAATCAGGCTTAAGAATCGCCAGCGTCTGTTCCATCATGTCCGGCAGGTTGTTTGCTACAATACAGATGCGTCCAAAGATACGGGGGATCAGGCCGATGCAAAGGAAATTGCCGGTGAAAAAATGCGTTCAAAACCTGAAGTTGCCTTTTTGTCGTTAAGTTTGTGCTGACGCTTTGTACGCTTTCGGTTGAAACGATATGTTGCGACCTGGACGACCACGACACCAGCAGCTCAGCGACTGGCTGCGTGAGCAGATTGAGCAGGGCGTTTACAAGCCACAGGATCGGCTACCTTCCGAGCATGAGCTGAGCCGACGTTTTGGCGTGAGCCGGATTACCGTGCGACGGGCATTACAGACGCTGGAGCATGAGGGGCTGATCTATCGCTGCCAGGGCGTTGGGTCGTTTGTGAAGCAGTCGCATATTCGGCAGGGGCTGGTACGGCTGACCGACTTTGCCGAAGACATGGCTCGGGCTGGGCTTGAAGCGCGCTCAAAAGTTGTGCATTTTGCCCCGGAAGCTGCTTCGGCCGAGGTAGCTGCCCGTCTGGGTGTATCGGAAGGAAGCACGGTGATCCGGCTCGATCGGCTGCGTCTGGGAAACGATGCGCCGATCGCGTTCGATCGCACGTGGCTGACCCCGTTCTATGCTCAGTTTCTGGAAGGAAAAAATCTGGAGCGCGAGACCATCTACAGCATCCTGGAAACGTTGCATATCCCCATTGTGCGTGGGTATTACCGAATCGCTGCGGTCAACGCCGATGCCGAAACGGCTCAGTGGTTACAGGTGCCTGAAGGCACGGCGCTGCTTCGCATTGATCGTATCTCGTGTACCAGTAACGAGAAGGTAGTCTATTATCAGCAGCGTTTTTACCGAAGCGATCGCATCGTCTACGAGCTGGTACTGGAACGTGATAGCCGACGGCGCATTCCCCCCAAAGAGGGCATGCCGCTGCGTGAATTTGAGCCCGTCTTTCTGCCGCCTCCCGAACAATAAACCTTGCTTTTGCTTTGTGTTTTTGCGTAATTACCGGGAAAGGAAATAGCCCCTGAGCGGTTGCGGCAACCGGCGAGTGTCATGGTCTATAGTTTGCCCGTTCTTGAGAGCACGCCCCCGGATCGCCCGGGAGATCCTGCGCAGGTTCCGGAAGACTTTGGATTGACTTATGATCCGGCGCGGTCGGCGGCGGATGTGCTCACCGATGGCTTTGGTCGACGGCATACCTATCTGCGCATCTCGCTGATTGAGCACTGCAATCTGCGCTGTCGCTACTGTATGCCCGAAGAAGGATTGGACTGGACACCGCCGGAGCATTTGTTGACGGATGAAGAGGTTATCCGGCTGGCCCGCCTTTTTGTATCGCAGGGTGTTACGAAGATTCGACTGACCGGAGGAGAGCCGTTGCTGCGCAAGGGCGTGGAACGCATCGTAGCTGAACTGGCCCGGCTGCCCGGATTAAAAACGCTGGCCATGACGACCAACGGTCTGCTGTTGCCTAAGAAGTTGGAGCGTCTGCAGGCAGCCGGTCTGACGCAACTCAACATCAGCCTGGACACGCTGCGGCCCGAACGGTTCGAGCTACTGACGCGCCGTAAAGGCTTCGAACAAGTGATCCACGCTATTGATCTGGCCATTGCCCGAGGGTACCGACCGCTCAAGGTGAATTGTGTGGTGCTGCGGGGATTCAATGACGACGAGCTGCTGGACTTTGCGGCCTGGACGAAAGACCGGCCCGTCGAAGTGCGCTTTATCGAATTTATGCCGTTCGATGGCAATGGCTGGAACGATGGCCAGCTGGTACCGGCTGCCGAGATGCGTGCGCGTATCGAAGCACGTTATCCGCTGGAGCCTATCGCATTTGACCCGCATGGTACGGCGCGCCTGTTTCGCATTCCCGGTCATGAAGGGCGTCTGGGCTTTATCGCTTCAATGACGGAGCCGTTCTGCGAAGGCTGCAATCGCCTGCGGATTACCGCCGACGGCAACCTGAAGGTGTGTCTGTTCGGCCAGGCTGAGGTCAGCCTGCGGGATGCTATGCGACAGGGGGCCAGCGATGAGGAGTTGCTGGCCCTGATCAGTGCCGCTGTTGGGCGCAAGTACGCCCGTCATGCCGGCATGTACAACCTGGCCCGTATGCCTAACCGTCCGATGATCACGATCGGCGGGTAAGGATACGATATTTTATTTTTCTGGATGATAACAGTTTAAGTTCGGCGCGGCGTGGTCGATCCCCCCGGTAGGATAACCTGATAAATCCTGCTAAGGGGGGAGGATGTCGGTTTCTTCGCCATCGTCGGCATCAGGGCGTGCCCGAGCAAAACGCTCCCGGAAGCACCATCCGGCGGCGCGTTACTGGTATCACATTCGTTTCAGCGAGGAGGAAGTGCGTCGGCATCGCGTTGAGGTCTTTTTGCATCGCTTCAAGCGATTCTATCGGACGCTGGGCGCGCCTGAAGGGATGGTGCTCTATCGGCGTCCCGGTACGCATGATTACTACTTTTCATGCGGTCCTTTCGAGTATGCCGGTCGTATTTACCGGGAATTCCCGGCGGAACGGTTGGATCATCCCCCGGAAGGGGAGCTGGAGGTTATATTTGGCACATCGGAAAGCTGAGCCCTTCACTTTGCGCCAGAGTGCTATAGCGTGACAACCGGTATGTTGCGTTCTTAAGGACAACCGGTGGTCCTGAGACGTCCAGCGCGTTGTCCTCGATGAACAGACGGATTGCCTGGCTGATTGTTGTCGGAGGCATCTGGCCTTCATCGCTTTGGGCCCAGTCTTTTGAGGTGGAGCGTTCCGAACCGACGTCTGGGGCGGTCGGTGTACCGATCAATGCGGAGATTCGGTTCATTTTTAACGACGCGGTTTCGCAACAGACCGATTTTAACACGGCCTTTCTATTTGAGCCGCGGCGGGCTGTGCGTATCCGTCGGGTTGATTTGATTCCAGAGACGCCTCCGCGGAACGATTGCCCGTCGGTGGAAGCTGGGCAGGTGTGTCCAAACGTGGTCGTCTATACCGTTGCGCACGAACCGGAGGCCGACTACACCTGGCTGGTCTTTGCTGTGCAGCAGGCAAAAGGTCAGTTTATGACGGCCCCTTACGTGTTGCGCTACACGACGGGCAATACGATAGGGACGCTGCGGGTGGCAGGTATGATTGCGGCGTCGCCGGCTAAACGGGCCTCGTTTACGGCTGCACAGGCACGCGTGCTCCGAAGGTTACTGGCACAGGCACAGGCTACCGGACTGGGACGTCCGGTGTTCGAAGTCGAAACGCCCATCGTTCAGGATGAACGTGATTTCACCGTGGTCTTTCTACTGCGCGGCTTTACGCAGACGGTCGCCGCCTGGGATGTGGCCGCGGCAACTGTCATTGCGGGCACCTCAGGTGCTTATCAGGTCGAGTACGTCCGGCCCGGTACCTACTGGCCAATAGCGGTGCGCTATCGGAGTCTGGCACAGCTTGAAATTGAGGCGCTGGGCTATTACGATGTCAACGGCGATGGAGAGCCTGATCCCGTGACCCTGGAGAGCTCCGACGCTACCGACATCACCCTGGAAATGCATACGTTTACGCTGGCTACAGCGCGTGAGCGGCTGGACATTGCACGCGACGCAGCGCAGGCCTTGGCTCCTGATGCCTATTTGATCGGGCTGGTGGCTGCCAATAGTCCCCGGCGCTCTGGCAAAGCCTATACCTGGATTTATGAGTTCTTTTCTCCCGGTCAGATGCGTCGTATTCAGGTTCGGGTCGATCCCCTGAGTACCACAACGTCAGTGTTGAGCGGAGCAGGGCTGGGCCACCTTCCGCCGATCCCGGAGCCGTTTCTTGACAGCGATCAGGCACTGACTATCCTGCTCGATCGGGGCCGGCAGGTACTGGCTGATTCCATACAAGCGGATCCTACATTTGCCCAGCTTTTTGATCTAGCCACGCCTGTGCGCAATTTGATTGTGCAGCTTATGGGGGGCGGCTACTACACCGATCAGGAACCATCACCGGATTCCAGCTACTGGTATGCCCGACTGACGGTAGTTACTTCAACGCAGACGCGTACCTACGAAGGAATGGTCAATATGGTCAGTGGCCAACCCCACGTGGTAACTGGCATCGAAGCTGCATCTGCATTGGGCGAAGGCATAGTGCAATTGCTGCCGCCCTATCCCCATCCGTTTCGTACGTCGGTCACAATGCCATTGCAGCTTGTTCGGCCCGCCTATGTGCAGGTGGTCGTGTACGATCTGCTGGGGCGAGAAGTGGCCCGTCTGATTGATGAGGAGTTTGCTGTGGGGCATTATGAAGTGCACTGGACGGCTTCGCCGGTGCTGCCCAGTGGGAGGTATGCGATGCGGGTAATCGTGAGCGCAACCGACGGAAGGCACCAGATAGCCCATCGGTCGGTGACGCTGATGCGTTGAATACGAGACCTTGCCATAAAGATGCCGAAGCATCGCATCGGGGACCGGCGTGGTTGGAAACACATGCCGGCAGCTGAGCGGGTAACGTCCGTTTGCAGGTGGCAGGCCGGGGCTTTTCTCGGACGATATTGCTAAATTGAGGGGTGGTTTCCCGGAAACTGAAAAAAGTGCAAAATGAGACAGCATGCTTGCACCCTACTGACGCTAATATTGCTGCCGGCGTCGGCGCTATGGGCCCAGGAGCTTGTTTATCCGGAAACGCCCCGGGTACCGGTGGTCGACGACTATCACGGCGTGCGGGTGCCTGATCCATACCGTTGGCTGGAGGAGTTGGACAGCGAGCAGACGCGCCGCTGGATCGAAGCACAGAATGCGCTGACGTTTGCCTATCTCGACAGTATCCCGCAACGCCCCTGGATCCGCCAGCGCCTGACCGAACTGTGGAATTACCCTCGCTATGGACTGCCCCGGAAAGAAGGTGGACGGTATTTCTTCTTTAAAAACGAAGGCCTGCAGAATCAGTCGGTGCTTTACATCCAGGAGGGGCCAGAGGGGATGCCACGTGTGCTGATTGATCCCAATACGTTTTCCGAAGACGGCACCGTCGCGCTCACCACGCTGGCCATCAGCCGGGATGGCCGCTATGTGGTCTATGGGCTCAGCGAGGCGGGCTCTGACTGGCGGATCTTTCGCATTCGGGACGTAGCGACCGGGGAAGATTTTCCGGAAACGCTGCGCTGGATCAAGTTCAGTGGCGCTGCCTGGCTACCGGACAACAGCGGCTTTTTCTACAGCCGCTATCCTGAACCGACAGACGACACGCTGGCCGCGGCCAACCGAAACCAGAAGCTGTACTTCCATCGGCTGGGCACCGACCAGGCGCAGGATGTGCTGATCTACGAGCGCCCGGACGATCCCGAACTGGGCTTTGGGGCCGAGGTAACGCATGATGGACGCTACCTGATCCTCAATGTCTGGAAAGGCACCGACACGCGCAACCGCGTCTACTACAAAGACCTGACCCAACCCGATGGGCAGGTCGTGCGATTGCTGGATGATTTCGATGCCCGCTATGAATTCGTGGGCAATACAGGCACGACGTTCTACTTCCTGACCAATCTGGAGGCCCCAAATGGCCGCCTGATTGCTATCGACATTACCCGTCCGGCGCGTGCCCACTGGCGTACGATCATTCCGGAAAGCAAGGCAGTGATCCAGGCAGTCACGCTGGCAGGGGGACGCTTTATTGTGCGGGCGCTCGAAGATGTGAAAGCACGCCTGACCGTGCATGCGCTGGATGGAACGCCCCTGGATACGATTGCCCTGCCTACGATTGGGAGCGTCTCGGGCGTGAGCGGACGCCCGGACGATCCGGAGCTGTTCTTCAGCTTCACCAGCTTTATCTATCCGACCACGATCTTTCGCTACGATCTGGAAACCGGCACCACCACGGTTTTTCATGCGCCGGAGATCGACTTCGACGTAGACCGATACGAGGTGCGCCAGGTCTTCTACCGGAGCAAGGATGGAACGCGCGTTCCGATGTTTCTGGTGCACCGCAAAGGCCTGGTGCGCGATGGCACGCATCCTGTCTATCTGTATGGTTACGGGGGCTTTAATATCAGCCTGACGCCCTCGTTCAATCCGAGCAATCTGGTCTGGCTGGAGATGGGGGGCATCTATGCGGTGGCCAATCTCCGGGGAGGTGGGGAGTACGGGGAAGCCTGGCATCGGGCGGGCATGCTTGAGAACAAACAGAACGTCTTTGACGACTTCATCGCAGCAGCCGAGTACCTGATCCGGGAAGGGTACACGTCGCCGGAGCGGCTGGCTATTGGCGGGGCCAGTAATGGGGGACTGTTGACCGGCGCAGTGCTTACGCAGCGGCCGGAGTTGTTTGGTGCGGTGATTGTCCAGGTGGGGGTGCTGGATATGTTGCGCTACCATCGTTTTACGATCGGCTGGGCCTGGGTCCCGGAATACGGCTCGCCAGAGAATCCCGAACATTTCCGCTTCCTGTACGCCTATTCGCCTTTGCATAACGTGCGGCTGCACCGCTGCTATCCGCCCACGCTGATTATGACCGCCGACCACGACGACCGGGTCGTGCCTGCGCATTCGTACAAGTTTGCCGCCACGTTGCAGCGGGCGCAAGGATGTGCCAACCCTATTCTGCTCCGCGTCGAAACCCGGGCCGGACATGGTGGGGGCATTCCCACGCAGAAGCGTATCGAGATGGAAGCAGACAAGTGGGCTTTTCTGGTGCGGGCACTCGGCGTGCCGTTTGATGTCGGGGCAGAAGTGGGCGGCCGTTAGCCGGTTTCGGCCACGGTGCGGGCCGCGCGGGCCAGCGCGGGCAGGGCTTGCCCAAGGGCTTCGTAGCGCGGATCGCGGCTCAGACCGCGCACAAAGCGGGCATAGAGCTGGGCCACAATGACGGTAACGCGGTAGAGGCCCAGCACGTGGTAGAAGCGCACGTCCGAAAGCGGGCGACTGCTACGTGCGGCATAGCGTGCCACCAGCTCCTCCCGGGTTGGAAAGCGGTCGTCCAACGGCATGGTGGTCAGGGCCCGAAAGACGGGTGGATCGTCCGGCCGAACCCAGTAGGCCAACAGCGCACCCAGGTCGCTGAGAGGATCGCCCAGCGTGCACATGTCCCAGTCGAAGACGGCAACGATGCGTCCCGGATCGGCCGGGTCCAACATGACATTGTCAAGCTTGTAGTCGTTATGTACCAGGGATGTTTGGGATTGCACCGGGCGATTTTGTTGTAGCCAGGCATAGACGGCCGCCAGATCGGGTAGCTCCATGGTGCGGGCTGCTTCCCAACGTTTCCACCAGCCTTCGATCTGGCGATCGAGAAAGCCTTCGGGTTGGCCAAGTTGTCCCAGATCAATGGCCTGAAAGTCCACGGCGTGCAGGTCGGCCAGGGCATCGACGAGCGCCAGCGCCATCTGGCGCGGTGCATCGGGATGCCTCTGGAACACTTCAGGTAGTTCGGTACGCACGACCACGCCCCGCCGTCGCTCCATGACAAAAAACGGCGTGCCTACAATCTCCGGATCGTCGCAGAAAAGAAAGGCCCGGGGAGCCAGCGGATAAGCCTGCCAGAGGCGCGAAAGCACCGTGTACTCGCGCCGCATGTCGTGGCCGCCACGGGGCAGTGGACCAGGGGGTGAGCGCCGGAGTACATACTGATGGGTTCCGTAATCAAGCAGATAGGTCAGGTTTGCGGCACCGCCGGTGAACTGCCATACACGCAGCGGATGCTCGGTACCGGGTAGCTTGCCGCGTAGAAAGGCGGCCAGCCGGGCTTCATCAAAGCGTGCGTCAGGACGGACCGCGCTCAGTTCATGGGAGGTGCTCATAGGGCACAGATCGTTTGGTCTGGGGGCCACAGGGGTTGACCGCTACAGGTGTTGTTTCATGTTACGGGTAGGGCGGGCCGGTGTGTCTGCCCGATCGGGGGTGCCTGCGGGGATTATACCGGAAAGCCCGTAACATCCGATTGCGGGACAAACGGCTCATCCAGCGCCAGTGCCCGGCTTTCTGCCGGTGGGGCGGCGGTGGCCAGCAGGTTGATGCCGTGCCGGGCAAAGCGCAGGGCGGCAGCGGCCGGACGGCCATCCTGCCGTTGCAGGCTCCAGGCCGCCTGACGAAGCAGCCGGGCCAGCGCGGTCGCGCGGCCTAATGTGAGGGCAAAGCGTCGGGCATCGGCCTGAAGACGTACCGGATCGGCAGTTGTGCTGGCTGACCAGGTGACGGCTGCCTGCAGGGTAGTACGGGCTTCATGGGCTGGAGGTAGGAGCGAGTCGGGCAGGTCCTGCAGCCAGGCATCGAAGGCTTCCTGCAGGGGCTTCAGGCTGCCGATGTCTTCCAGTGCCCGTAGCACATCAAGGGCAAGCACGTTTGTGGTGCCTTCCCAGATGGGCAGCACCTGCGCATCACGCAGCAGGACAGGCAGGCCGGTGTCTTCGACGTAGCCGGCGCCGCCGAAGGCTTCAAGCACTTCGCTGAGGACGGCGACTGCCTGGCGGGCTGTGGTGAGCTTGGCCACCGGCGTCAGCAGGCGCAGCAGGGCACGTTCGCTGTCAGTGGCCATGTTTGTCTCGACCCGACCCATGAGTTCGGCCACCAGAAAGGCCAGGTGAAAGGCCGCGGCCGTTTCGGCCTGGAGTCCGGCCAGGGTGTCGAGGTGCAGTGGGTGTTCGGCCAGCGGTTTGCCGAAGGCAATCCGCCGTCGGGCATAGTCTCGGGCCAGCATGAGACCACGCTGCATGAGGGCGGCAGCTGTAATGGCATTCCAGGTGCGCGTAACGTTCAGCATAGGGGCAATGGCCCGCGTGCCGTGCGTAAGCCCCGCTACTGGTTCGGCTGGCAGCCCATCCAGCAGCACCTCGGCGGTAGGCAGCTTGCGCGTGCCCAGCTTCTCCTTCAGGCGCAGGATCTGAAAGCCCCGGGGACGTCCCCGCTTGTCACGAAGCTCGGCGTAGAACAGCGCAAGCCCCTGACCACCTGGAGGGTTGCCTTCGGGGCGGGCCAGAATCAGGGCCATCTGTGCCGTGACCGCCGATACGAACCACTTGCGGCCGTAAAGACGCCAGGTGCCGTCCGCGTCGCGGCGGGCCACGGTCTGGCTGCGGCCGACGTCCGAGCCGCCTGTCAGCTCGGTCATCCACTGGCCGCTGGTCCAGAACGTGGCGGGGTCCCGACTGGTCAGGTGGGGCAGGGCCCGTTCGATCAGGCGTCGGTTTCCGCTGTCGAGTAGCGTACGGGCCGCTCCGTCCGTCATCGCCAGCGGACAGGCGTAGATGTCGGTTGAAGGAGCGAACAGGTACACCTTGGCAAACTGGTGCACGCGCGAAAGCGGTCCATGGCGTTGTTCATAGGCTGTGGCAACCAGGCCGAAGCGTACGGCCAGCGGCTCGGCTTCCTGCCAGACGCGCGTCAGGCGGATCGCGTCGATGCGTTCGCCCCAGGGACTCCAGGGAATATGGACGGGCTCATTTTCCCGGTCTTCCAGCTGGAGGCGGTACAGGAAGTCGCCGGCCAGCGTGCCCAGCTCCTGGAGCTCGGGTTCGATCTCCTGAAGCACCTCCGTGGAGAGCGTGCACGTCAGATAGCTACGGAGCAGTCGGTCGGATTCGTAGGTGTTATCCAGGTGGGGTGGTTCCTGTACGAACATGGCCGGTGCGGTTTTCGTGATCAAGGTAGCGACGCAATTCCAGGCGGGCCACCAGGTCGCGATGCACTTCGTCCGGTCCGTCGTAGATGCGGGCGGCCCGTTCGTGCCGGTACCAGAAGGCCAGGATAGTATCGTCGGTCATGCCCAGGGCGCCGTGTACTTGCAGGGCGCGGTCGAGCACGCGTTGCAGCACACCTGCCACATAAAACTTGAGGATCGAAATCTCAGCGCGGGCGGCGCGGGTCCCGGCCTGCTCGATTTTTTCGGCGGTGGCCAGCACCAGGTGGCGGGCGGCTTCGATCTCGGCACGGCTGTCGGCGATGGCGTGGCGGACCACCTGCTGGTCGGCCAGCACGTGACCAGGTGCCAGCTCGCGGCGAAGGGCGTGGCAGCACATCAGCGACAGCGCCCGCTCGCAGATGCCAATCCAGCGCATGGCATGATGGATGCGCCCTGGCCCCAGTCGTTCCTGGGCCAGCGCGAAGCCGGCTCCTTCGGGACCCAGCCGATAGCTCAGGGGAACGCGGCAGCGCTCGAAGCGCACCTCCGAATGGCTCATCCAACCTTCCCCCAGCTCGCCCATGACCGGTAGCCGGCGTACGTGCACAAAGCCCGGCGTGTCGGTCGGGACGATAAACAGGCTCGCCCGTTCGTGCGGCCGCTCGACGTCCGGGTTCGTTATGGCCATGACAATGGCGAAGGCCGCCCCGTCGGCTCCGGTAACGAACCACTTGTGGCCATCAAGCACATACTGATCGCCTTCACGACGCGCCGTGGTGCTGAGCCATACCGGGTTGGAGCCGGCATGCTCCGGCTCGGTCATGGCAAAGCAACTGCGGATTTCGCCGCGTACCAGAGGAATCAGAAAGCGCTCCTGTTGCTCCGGCGTCCCGTGCGCCAGCAACAGCTCCATGTTGCCGATGTCGGGCGCCTGGCAGTTGAACAGGTAGTGCCCCAGCGGCGTGCGTCCCAGATGTTCACTCAGATGCGCAAACTCGGTGAGCGACAGGCCCATGCCTCCCAGGTGCCGGGGCAGCGGTGGACACCACCAGCCCCGTGCTTTCACTTCGGCACGGAGCGCCTTCAGTTCATCGGTCAGTGCATGCAGTCCTTCGCGTAGCAGCCGTTGCTCCAGCGGATAGACACGGCTTTCGAGGAACGACTGCACCTCGTCGAGTAAGGGACCGAGTGAAGCGTGGGGGCTCATGGCATTGTCATCGGGGGGTAGCCGATCAGGAGGCCGCCGTCGATGGGCAGCGCCGCCCCTGTCATATAGTCGGAAGCGCTTGAAGCCAGAAACAGGGCCAGACCGACGAGCTCTTCAGGCTCGGCCATGCGGCGCTGGGGGATCTGCTGCACGATGGCGTCGTGCAGCGCAGGGGTTTCCCAGAGCACCCGGCTGAAGCGCGTTCGTATGAAGCCCGGCACAATCGCATTGACCTGAATATTGTCCGGCGCCAGTTCGGCCGCCAGCACTTCGGTCAGCATGAGCACGGCTGCTTTCGTAACGCAATAGACGCCCATGCCCGGCTGGGGGCGTTTCCCAGCAATCGAGGCAATGTTGATGATCTTGCCGCCGCCCCGTTGTTTCATGTGGGGATAGCAGGCGCGGGCCGTGTAAAAGTAACCTTTGACGTTTACCTCAAAGGTCTTGTCCCAATGAGATGGTTCGGCGCTCAGGATCGGGCCAAAGTGGGGGTTGGTGGCGGCATTGTTGACCAGGATGTCGATGCCGCCGAAGACTTCGACGGCGCGCGCCACCAGCGCCTCCACTTCGTCCGGGTGGCCGACATGGGTGGGAACCGCCATCGCTTCGCCGCCCTGCGTGCGGATGGCTTCGGCTGTGGCTTCGAGTCCGTCAGGCTTGCGGGCAGCCAGCACGACGCGGGCGCCGGCGGACGCGTAGGCTTCGGCAATGGCCCGGCCGATGCCACGGCTTGCGCCGGTGATCAGGGCTACTTTTCCGCGCAGGTCAGCCGTAAACGGATAGGTGGGGGTACTCATGGCTGGTCCAGGTTGGAGGGATGGAGAGCGATGGTTGGCCAGCGGTCGGCCCAGGGGCGCGCTTCCTCATAGCAGGCCGCCGCCCGCAGCACGGTGGCTTCGGCAAAGCGGCGGCCGACGATCTGGAGGCCGACAGGCATACCGTCGCGAGTGAAGCCGGCGGGGACGCTGGCAGCCGGATGCCCGGTCAGGTTGAACGGGAAGGTAAAAAATGGCTCCAGCGGGCTTTCGACCGGTTGACCGGCCACTTCCGTGGGGCCGAACTCCCCGGATCGATGCGGGGGCGCCGCCATGACCGGCAGCAGCCAGAGGTCGTACTGCTGCAGAAAGGCTTCTACCCGGTCGTAAAGCTGAAGCCGGATAAATTCGGCGCGGGCCACGTCGCGTGCCGAAAGCTGGTCGGCGTAGGGCAGGAAGGCGGCCAGCATCGGATCAAGCTGCTCGACGAAGCCCGGGGGCAGGTCCCGTTCGAGCTGGGCCACCATGCGGGGAACAATAATGCCCAGAAACGCCTCGGCAGGGAAGTCCAGCCGGGCGGACGCTTCTTCCACGTGGCAGCCCAGGTCCTCAAACGTGCGGGCGGCCGCCTCGCAGAGCGCCTGCACTTCCGGATCGACGCGGCCGTAGCCCGGCGTGGGGCTCCAGGCAACTCGGAGGCCCTGCACGTCGCCCTCGCAGGCCGCCAGAAACGATGGGGCCGGTCCCGGCAGGCTGTAGGGGTCACGAGGATCCGGGCCAGCCATGAGGTCCAGCAGGGCGGCCGCATCGCGTACGCTTCGGGCGATCGGGCCTTCGTGGTTCAGCGTGGCCCAGCTATCCTGACGCGGCCAGAAGGGCACGCGTCCGAACTGGGGCTTGAGACCGAACACGCCGCAACAGGCAGCCGGCACGCGAATCGAGCCGCCGCCGTCGTTGCCGTGGGCGATCGGGCCCAGTCCGGCTGCTACCTGGGCAGCGGCACCGCCCGAGGAGCCGCCCGGACTATGCGACAACTTCCAGGGGTTGCGCGTGGCGCCGAACAGGCGGTTTTCCGTGTCGAATTTGCCGCCGAACTCCGGCGTGTTGGTTTTGCCGAGGATGGGAAGACCGGCCTGGCGCAGGCGTTCGACAAGTACCGCATCGACCTCTGGTACATGATCGCGCAGCAGCGCCGAGCCATAAGTGGTACGCAGCCCTCGGGTTTCTGTCAGGTCTTTGATCGTGACCGGCACGCCCGCCAGAGGGCTGATCGTTTCGCCGCGGTCCAGCCGTTCGTCTACGGCCCGGGCAGCGGCTAAGGCGCCATCGGCATCAAGCGTCACGAGGGCATTGAGCGTAGGATTCAGCGCTTCGATGCGTTCCAGGAAGTGCTCGACGACTTCGACGGCCCGCACTTCCCGGCGGGCGATCAACCGGCCCAGCTCAAGCGCCGTCAGCTTCCAGAGTTCCATGGTTCAATCTCCAGTAAACACGGGGGGACGCTTTTCCAGAAAGGCGCGGATGCCTTCCTGATGGTCGTGGCTCTGAATGCATTGCAGCTGAAGCAAAGCCTCGTAGGCGACCGCTTCGCGGAGCGTGGCAGTAAATGCGTAATGCAAAGCCGTTTTGCTCAGTCCCAGCGCGAGCGTGGGACGGGCGGCCAGCTCGCGGGCCCAGTGCCGGGCTTCTTCCTGGAGTCGGTCGGCTGGCACGATCCGATTGGCCAGTCCCCACGACAGGCACCGGCTGGCCGGAAGGCGCTTTCCTTCGGCCGCCATTTCGAACGCCCGAGCATAGCCTATCTGCCGCACCAGCAGATAGGTGGCGCCCATATCGGGCACCAGCCCGATGTTGCTGAAGGCCAGCATCAGGCTGGCATTATCGGCCATGATGCGTAGGTCGCAGGCCAGCGCCAGCGAGCATCCAGCCCCGGCTGCCGTGCCGTTGATGGCACCGATAATCGGTTTTTCAATCGTTGTCATTAGTTCGACAATGGGGCCATAAACCTGCAACAGGTGGCGTCGCACAAAGGCTGGCGACGGTATTTCCTGAAAAGAGCTCAGGTCGGCTCCGGAGCAGAAGTCCGGGCCGGCACCGGTCAGCACAACGGCCCGGATATCCGGGTCGTCCCGCACGCGCAGGAGCGCTTCGTGCAGGGCCTTTTCCAGCGTGCGGTTGAGTGCATTGCGACGTTCCGGCCGGTTCAGCGTCAGCACCGCAACCGGTCCATCGCGTTCGAAAAGTAAGGCTTCGTGTACCGCTTCCTGCATGGCGACCAAGTGATCAAGGGATTGCCAGATGAACGATTGTTCAATATACTATATGCATTCCGTGAAA
>JALSJJ010000017.1 GCA_026989375.1 Rhodothermus sp. | reverse complement strand
CCGAACAACGCCCCTGCATCCCCGCCAGCCACACTCACCGCATCAATCCCACAACTGACCAGCTCGTCCCATTCCTCCCGCGCCAACCGCTTCCACGTCTCCACATCCAGCAAATCTTCCCCCTTCCTGGCCAGTTCCAACAACCGCTTGCCCAAACGAACCGCCTTCCCCCAGAACGGAAAACGCTCCTCACACGTCAACTCATCCTCGCTGCACGCCTCCTCCGACCTACCCGAACCCGAACCCGAACTACGGCCCCCTCCCCCACCACTACGCCGCGGCTCCTCACACCACAAATCCGCACAGTCCTCTAACCCCCCTTCCTGCTGCCACCACCGCGGATCCTCCTGCGACGGCGGCCAGCTCCCACCCCCTCCTCCAGACGAACACACCACCACAATCTCCTCCATCACGTAACAATCACACGACGGCACGTACATGAACGACGTACCCCCGCTCACCTCACAGTCTCCTCCCTGAACCACCGCCGAACCCGACGACGACGAACCACCCGACAAGGCCCCCCGGCGACCTACCCACCGACGCAACGCCGCCAACACCCGCTCATGCGCCGGCACCCACGCCAACACCTCACGCCAACGCTCCCCACCCCGCTCCATCCGAAACCAGTACACCTGCACCCGACCCCCGCTTTCCTCCACCCACCGACGCGGCACCCGCAACACCACGTACCGATACCGATACCGACCCGACCCGTCGCGCCAACTCACAAACGCCACGTACGGCGCCCCCAGTGCCCGACGCACCTGCTGCAACCAGGCCACCACCTCGGCCCACCGATCCCCCAAAACCTGCGGCCGCGCCCCGGACGACTCCGACGGCCACGGCGCAGGCCCTTCCTCCGGCAACAACACCGACGACGACGGCCCCAGCAGCCGCTCTGTCTCGCAGCCTCCCAGCCACAACAGGCTCAGCAACAGCAGACCGGTCCCGTAGCGTACCCTGGACATGGCTCCCCCGATGGATTTGGTGCTCCTGGAAAAGTTGGAAAGAGAAAAGCTGTGGCATTTTTGCACAACCGGCCTTGTATGGCGCAGGGGGTTGTCGTCTCAGGCGACAAATGCCGGGTGCAGAGGGCGTTCTGGCGCAGGGCGATCCGGGCACATTGGATGCATCCGGCAACAACCCGGGGCGGCGGGCTATCGGACAGCCCTACCAGGCCGGTGGGGCGATAGACTCCGGAAGGGCTTCTGGAAACCCAGAAAGCGGGGGAGCACACCGCCAACCCGAAAGCGGCCGCTTTCTGCCCGACGTTGCGGCCTTTTCAGCGATCAACGGGCATAGCGCCAGCAAGGGATGTCAGGCATCGAGGCGATGGAGAACCGTTCGGTCGACTTCCTCCCAGTCTCGGCAGCCGAGCAGCCCAAGCGCCAGATCGAGCTCGGCCAGCAGGTTTTCCAGCACGAAACGCACCCCGGCTTCGCCGCCAACGGCCAGGCCACAGGCATAGGGCCGCCCCAGCAACACGGCCCGCGCGCCCAGCGCCATTGCTTTGAGCACATCGGCTGCCCGGCGGATGCCGCTGTCGAACAACACAGGCAGCCGATCCCCTACCGCCTCGACGATCATCGGCAGCGCATCCAGCGCAGCAATCGCCCCATCGACCTGCCGCCCGCCATGGTTCGAAACGATCACACCGTCCATGCCGGCCTCGGCTGCCCGCCGCGCATCGTCCGGGTGCAGGATGCCTTTGAGCAGAATCGGCAGCCGCGTATTTTCTTTCAGAAAAGCCAGGTCGTCCCAGGTCAGGTCCGGGTTGGAAAACACCCGGGCAAAGGTCAGGATGGCGGCCGTCGGGTTGGCCTCGGGGGGCGTTTCAAGCCGGCTGCGAAAAACCGGATCGGAGAAATAGTTCGCCAGTCCTTCCCCCTGCAGAAACGGCAGATAGGCATGCGCCAGGTCCTGCTCGCGCCAGGCCAGCAGCGTTGTGTCGAGCGTCACCACGAGCGCTTCGTAGCCGGCCGCTTCCGCCCGGCGGATCAGACTGCGGGTCAGCTCGGGATCCCGTCCCCAGTAGAGCTGAAACCAGCGCGGCGCCTCCCCCATTACCTCTGCCACCGCTTCCAGGGATGCTGAGGAGACCGTGCTCAGCACGAAGGGGAGGCCCACGGCGGCGGCCGCACGGGCCACGGCCCGCTCGCCTTCCGGATGCAGGATTCCCTGCACGCCGATAGGCGCCAGCAGTACCGGCGCCGGGAGTCGACGCCCCAGCAACTCCACGCTCAGATCACGCTGGCCCACCCCTCGGAGCATACGTGGAACCAGCCGCCAGCGCCGGAACGCCTCCCGGTTGGCCTGGATGGTTTCCTCTCCGCCAGCACCGCCGAACAGGTAGGCCGCAACCTCAGGCCGTAACACTTCACGGGCTCGGGCTTCCAGCGCATCCATCGCGATCGGGAAAGGCGGTTTTTCGCCCGCCAGGCCGTTCAGGTAAATCTGAAGCTGACGCTGCATTCCCGGCGAAGCGCCAGGCAAGGAAGCCTCCTGCGTCATAGCTTGCAGCGTTCTGTTTCACGATTCAGGCCAATAACACAATGCGGATGCCTGTCGTTGCAGCTCCCAGCGCAATCTGCATGGCTTTGAACATCCATGATCTAATGCAGCCCCTGCCTTATCGAAGTGGGAAGCTCCTCGATATATTCACGTGCCTGTGCATAGCATAAACCTGGTCCCTTCATCACAGGGGAAGGTAAAATGCGGTCGAAGTCGTACGGTTTATTCCTCTCGGTAGGGCAGCACAGCCAGCGTCAGACGGCTGACGCAGACCAGCCGCTCCTGTTCGTCGTAGATGCGAATGTCCCACACCTGCGTGCGACGGCCAATATGAAGCGGCCGTGCTACCCCTTTTACCTGACCGGAACGTACCGCGCGGATGTGGTTCGCGTTGATCTCCAGCCCCACACAGTAGTAGCGGTCGGTGTCGATGCACAGATGCGATCCAACGCTCCCCATCGATTCGGCCAGCGCCACCGAGGCCCCACCGTGCAACAGCCCGAACGGCTGCTGCGTGCGCTGATCGACGGGCATGGTAGCCACCAGATAGTCATCCCCGATCTCAATAAACCGGATGCCCAGGTGTCCCATCATGTTGCCCTCGGCCATCCGGTTCAGCGCTTCCAGGGTAGCCGGTTGCTTCCAGATCGTCGTCGTGGCCATACTGCGTCGTTGTTTTTCAGACAAATACTTCGCCGCGGCGGGCCATTTCACGCAGACGCTCCGGCGGCGCAAAGCGGTCGCCATACTGTGCCGCCAGCGCCTCGGCCCGCGCTACAAAACGCGCGATGCCATAAGCATTGATGAACTGTAGCGTCCCGCCATGGAACGGGGCAAATCCCCAGCCGAAAATGCTTCCGATGTTGGCGTCGGCCACCGAGGTGAGCACGCCTTCCTCCAGACAGCGCACCGTCTCCAGCGCCTGGATAAACAACAGACGGTCGATCATTTCCTGCTGCGGTAGCGGATCGCCCTGGGGGGGAAAGAGCCGACGTAGCTCCGGCCACAGGTATTTGGGGCCATTTTCGGGATACTCGTAAAAGCCCGCCCCGTGCGCTTTGCCCAGCCGCCTGTGCTCGCGGACCATCACGTCGAGTACCCGATGCGCCGGATGGGGGGGCAGCGTCTTACCTTCAGCGGCCAGATCCTTCGCCGTCTGCTCGCGGATGTGTTGCATGAGCTGCAGGCTCACCTCGTCGGCCACGGCCAACGGACCGATAGGCATGCCGGCTTTCCGGCCGGCCACTTCGATGGCCCGCGGATGCTGCCCTTCAGCCAGCAGCGCCAGTCCCTCGTTCAGGTACGTGCCGAACACGCGGGAGGTGTAAAAACCCCGGCTATCGTTCACCACGATGGGCGTCTTGCCGATCTTGCGCACATAGTCGAAGGCTTTTGCCAGCGCTTCGTCCGAGGTCTGGCGCCCACGGATCAGCTCTACCAGGCGCATGCGATGTACCGGCGAGAAGAAGTGGATCCCTACAAACTGGTGAGGCCGTTGCGCATAGGCCGCCAGACTGGTGATGGGTAGTGTCGAGGTATTCGAGCCGAAGACGGCCTCTTCAGGAAGCACCGACTCGGTTTCCCGGATCACCTGCGCCTTGACATCTCGATTTTCAAAGACCGCTTCGATCACCAGGTCGCATCCGGCCAGATCCTCAACACGGTCGGTTGTATGAATGCGATCCAGCACCGCCTGTTTTTCTTCAGGCGAAAGGCGACCGCGGGCTACACGTTCGTCCAGCAGCTTTGTGATGCGGGCTTTGCCGGCCTCGGCCTTTTCCAGCGTCAGATCCTTCAGCACCACCTCCATGCCCGCCAGGGCCGTCACGTAAGCGATCCCATGGCCCATCAGACCGGCCCCCAGCACCCCGACTTTCTTTGTGTCGGTGGGGGGCACCCCGGCCGGCCGATTGCGCCCTCTGTTGATCTCGTTGAGCTGAAACCAGAACGCCCGGATCATATTTTTCGCCACCTGTCCGGTAGCCACCCGGGCAAAGTAGCGCGACTCGATGCGGCTGGCCGCGTCGAACGTCACCAGTGCCCCCTCCACGGCCGCACTCAGGATGGCTTCGGGGGCCGGATAGTTGCCCCAGGTCTGCTTGCGCAGCATGGCCGGCGCCACGGCCAGCAGTTGCATCATGCGCGGATGGCGCGGGTCCCCACCCGGCATCCGGTAGTCCGGCCGGTCCCAGGGTTGCACAGGATCCGGACGGGCCAGAATCCAGGCACGTGCCTTTTCCAGAAGCGCCTCGGAACTTTCGGCCAGTTCGTGTACCAGTCCAGCCTGCAACGCCTCACGGGGCGATACCTGTCGACCTTCGATCAGGTAGGGCTGGGCTGCTTCCAGCCCCAGCAGACGCACCAGACGGGTGATGCCGCCGCCTCCGGGTATCAGTCCCAGCGTCACTTCTGGAAAGCCCAGGCGAATGGCCGGATCATCGCGCACAATGCGTCGATGGCAGGCCAGCGCCAGCTCCATGCCACCGCCAAGCGCCGTCCCATTGAGGGCGGCCACCACGGGGCGTCCCAGCGTTTCCAGGCGCCGCAGCAAGGCTTTGAACTGCTCGGCCCGACGAAACGCCTCGGCCGGATCGCGCAGCGTTAGCAACCCTTCGAGATCGGCGCCCGCCAGAAACGTGGACTTGGCCGAGGTCAGAATGATGCCGGTGATGGTCTCTTTTGCCTGTTCCAGACGATCCAGCGTCGCGGCCAGGGCTTCGACGAACGTTTCGTTGATCACATTCGTCGCACGCCCCGGCAGGTCCATTGTCAGCGTGACGATGCCGTCGGCATCCTGCTCGTACCGAATGGCCGATGCTTCCTGTCCGGTCATGGTGATCACACGCGTTCGATGATGGTGGCGATGCCCATTCCTCCGCCCACGCACAGCGTGATCAGGGCCGTCGAAAGGTCGCGGCGTTCCAGCTCGTCGAGTGCCGTCCCCAGCAGCATAGCGCCTGTGGCTCCCAGCGGATGGCCCATCGCGATGGCGCCCCCGTTCACGTTCACGCGCTCCGGCCCTTCGTCTTCCAGCCCCATATCCCGCATAAACTTGAGCACCACGGCCGCGAACGCTTCGTTGACCTCGATCAGGTCGATGTCATCGAGCGTCATGCCCGCCTTCTGCAGCGCTTTTTTCGAGGCAGGGGCCGGTCCGGTCAGCATGATTGTAGGCTCCGTACCGATCAGTGCCGCCGAGACGATCCGAGCCCGTGGCTTCAGGCCCAGCGCCTCGCCTTTTTCTTTCGAGCCGATCAGCACAAGCGCGGCGCCATCGACAATGCCCGACGAATTGCCGGCTGTATGCACGTGGTTGATCCGCTCGACGGTGACGTACTTCTGCAGGGCCACGTCGTCGAAGCCCATGGCCCCCATCATCTCGAAAGCCGGCGGCAGCGCAGCCAGGGCTTCGAGCGTGGTGTCGGGCCGGATATGTTCATCTTCGGCCAGCACCACCAGCCCGTTCTGGTCGCGCACGGGCACAATCGACTTGAAGTAGCCGTTGGCCCGCGCGTGCGCAGCGCGCTGCTGCGAGCAGAGCGCATAGCGATCCACATCTTCCCGCGAAAACCCCTC
>JALSJJ010000016.1 GCA_026989375.1 Rhodothermus sp. | reverse complement strand
GTTCGGGTTTTCTTTTCCCACAACCACGGCGACGTGGTGGCCGGCACGTCACCAGCCGTTCTCGGTTGACCTGATCCCCTTTCCCCAACCGAAACCAGAGGAAGCTATGAAGCGCTTGCCTCTTCCCATTCCCCTGCTGGGATTCTGGTTGATACTACCGGCCACAGCGCTGCAGGCCCAGCCCCCACCCCTGTTTGAGCTCCAGGAGATTTCGATAGAAGCGCTTGATCCTCAGGCCCAGCAGCGCTGGCAGGTGTTGCAACGACTTCCAATGATGGTGCGGATGCAGGTGGTGCGGCTTCCGGAGCAGCTCTGGCGCTATCGTGCTTTTACGCTGGCGGTGGATGCGGCGGGCCGTCTGGTGCTGGGAGAGGGCCAGGGTCTGCGCACGCTGACGGCGCGGCTGAAAGAACTGTCGGTGCTTTCGGAGGAGGCGGTGGCCTGGAACGGGCGGATCTACGCGGACGCGTCAGTGGAGGTGGGGGAGATGTCGCTGGTGGTGCGGCGGACGGGTGCGGTGACGGGTCATTTGTTGCTAGGGGATTGGGAGTACTGGGTGCGGCCGCTGGGGGATGGGTTGCACGCGCTGGTGACGATCGACCCGCGGAAGTATCCACGAGAGCGGCCGGGTAGTCCGTATTACGACGGTGGAGGGGTCCCGGAGGAGCCGGTACTGGTAGGGGTGTATCCGAACCCGATGAGAGACCGGGTGGTGGTGCATTTCGGGTTGGCGGAGACGCAGGAGGTGGAACTCATGGTCTACGATGTGCTGGGACGGGAGGTAGTGCGTCGGCGGCTGGGGCGTATGGTGGCCGGCTGGCATTGGGAGGCGCTGGACGCGGCGGCATGGCCAGCGGGTCGTTATGTGGTGGTGCTTCGGGTTGGCGAACGTACGCTGACGCAGTCGATCACCCGGGTTCGGTAAGTGTAGCATCTGCGGAGGGGCCGACCTGGCCCCTCCGCGTTTGGTTTGGCTGGTGTTGCATCCACCGTCGGAGGAAGCGATGCGGAGCTGGGTGCGGTTCAGTTGGATCGACACGGTGCAGGTGGAGCCGTTTCTGTTGGGTGTTCTACAAGGGCGGTTCGAGGTAGTGCTTTCGACGATTCACCGTTCCATTCGGAGTCGGTATCCGGACGCGAAGTTGCATTTTCGGGGGCGGTTTCGGGTGCCGGTTGTTTTTTGGGAGACGGTGTACCGGTGCTGGCGGGAGGGCAAAGATTGCCTGTGCGTGCCGGTGCGCACGCTTTAAAGGAGATGACGCAGCACTTCTTTCTGCCCGGACTGCAGGTTTCAGATCCGGCCGGGTGTCCCAGAGGGACAGCGGTGTTTGCTCAGCTTCCGGTGCGTTGTGCGTCGCGAAGGGTGCGGAAGGGGGTGCCTTCGCGCCAGTTTGGAAAGGCGTTGCTGTTTGCCAGCCGGTAGCCGATGTCGAATAGCAGACGCAGATCGTCCACAGCTCCGCGCAGGTCCCAGGCCGGGTCGTACTCGTCCGAAGGCTTATGGTAGTGCTGCTCCACATATTCGGCACGGCGGGCCAGCGTCCATTCCGAACCGTGCGTGACGTGGTCGATGCCGGCGTCCAGGTAGAGTGCCGGAATGCCCACCCGGGCGAAGCTGAAGTGGTCCGAGCGGTAGTAGTAGCCTTTTTCCGGCTCGGGATCGGGCCGCAGGTAGCGACCCTGCGCTTCGGCAGCGGCCGCTGCGTAATCGTCCAGCTCCGACAGGCCATAGCCGATCACCGTTACGTCGCGCATGGGGCCCAGCACGTTCAGGCCATCCATGTTCAGCACGGCCACGGTTTTTTCGGGCGGAAAGACCGGATGGGTGGCGTAGTAGGCCGAACCCAGCAGGCCCTGTTCTTCGGCGGTGACGGCCAGAAACAGTACGGAGCGGGCAGGAGGCTCCGGGAGCGCCGTGAAAGCCCGGGCCAGCGCCAGCAGGCCCGCTGTGCCGGTGGCGTTGTCCAGCGCACCGTTGTAGATGCTGTCGCCGGGCAGCGACGGATCGACGCCTAGGTGATCCCAGTGTGCCGTGTAAATCACCACTTCATCGGGGCGTTCTCGGCCGGGCAGCAGCGCCAGCACGTTTTGCGAGCGCACCTCCCGAATGGTGTTGTGCAGCGAGGCCGAAAAGCGAAGGTTCAGCGGCACCGCTCGAAAGTCCGGTCGGGCGGCGGCTTTCTTGAGCTGGTCCAGGTCCTGACCGGCCAGCGCAAAGAGCCGTTGGGCGGATTCGTAGGTCAGCCATCCTTCGATCGCACACCGATCCATATTCTGTTGGTCGTTCACCAGCGTAAACTGCGGACCGGACCAGGAGCCCTCCACTACAGCCCACGGGTAGCCGGCCGGACCGGTCTCGTGGATGATGAGCGCTGCGGCTGCGCCCTGCCGCGCCGCCTCTTCAAATTTGTAGGTCCAGCGACCGTAGTAGGTCATGGCCCGTCCGGTGAACAGCGTCGAGTCGCCGGTAGCATAGCCCGGGTCGTTGACCAGCATGACGACGGTCTTGCCGCGCACGTCCACCCCGGCATAGTCGTTCCACCCGTACTCGGGCGCGACGATTCCATACCCCACAAACACCATGTCGCTGCCGGTGACCGACACGTCCGATGCCAGCCGCTTGGTCCAGAACATGGCTTCATCCCCATAGCGAAATTGCAGCCGTCCTCGGCGTCCGCGCACTTCCATCTGCGCCGAGGCCGGATCGGCCGTAATTTCGCTCAGCGGCACCTCCTGTGTGTAGCGGTCGCCGTTGCCGGGCTGAAGGCCCAGCGCCTGAAATTGTTCGATCAGGTAGGACACCGTTTTCTCTTCGCCTGGTGAGGCAGGGGCGCGGCCCAGAAATTCGTCCGAGGCCAGCACCTGGATGTGCTCGGCCAGCAGCCCGGGGGTGATTGCCTCGTGGGCCTTCTGAATTGGATCGGCTGGCTGGCAGGCCAGCGGAAGGAGTCCGATCAGTATGCAGAACAGAGACAGCCGCATTGTGGTCGACGACGTTGGGTTGGTTGAGGGCGTGTTCGGTAAAGTACGAAATAGAAAAATCTTTATGGAAGGAGCAGGCCTATGCGCGGCGATCGGCCTTGGGAGAAGGGGGCAGCCAGGTAATGCGGCGGCGGTCGCCACCCAGGTGTTCGAGATGCATGCGTAGCGTATGCGGTGGCAGTAGCGGCTCGATGCGGTCGGCCCATTCGACGACGCTGACGCCATCGCCATAGAAGTATTCTTCATAGCCCAGATCAAAGAATTCTTCCAGGCGCCGCAGGCGATAGGCGTCAAAGTGATACAGCGGCAGGCGGCCGCCCCGGTACTCGTGCACCAGCGTGAACGTGGGGCTGGTGACCTCAGTCTCGGGGATGCCCAGGCCTGCGGCGATGCCTTTAACCAGGCGCGTTTTGCCTGTGCCCAGGTCGCCGTAGAGCGCTACTACGTCGCCTGGCCGGAGGTGTTCGGCTAATCGGCGGCCCAGCGCGTGCGTTGCTTCCGGACTGTCCGTCTCACAGGGCAGCAGGTCGGTTAGCGGGGCCGTATTCATATCGCTTTAGGGTGCATGGTAATGATCGGCACAATCATCTCCTGCAGCGAGACGCCACCGTGCTGGAACGTGTCGCGGTACAGGTTGACGTAGTGGTGATAGTTGGTCGGATAGACGAAGTAATAGTCTTCTTTAGCCAGCAGGTAGGTGGTGGTCACGCTGCTGCGTGGCAGTCCAAAGGGGAGTGGATCGCGTACGAGGATAGCGTGGCGTTCGTCGCCGCGCAAGTTGCGGCCAAACTTGAACCGAAGGGCTGTCGAGGTTTCGCGGTCGCCGAGCACGCGGGTAGGGTGCAGGCAGCGGATGGCGCCGTGGTCGGTGGTCAGGATGATGGTGCAGCGCTGGCGGGCCAGCTCCTGAAAGGCCTGATAGAGCCAGGAATGCTCGAACCACGTGCGCGTCAGCGCCCGGTAGGCACGTTCGTCCGGAGCGATCTCCTTGAGCACCTCCGAGTCGGAGCGACTGTGGGCCAGAATGTCCACGAAGTTCACGACAATGGCGCTCAGGTCATGCTGTAGGAAGTCGTTCACCTGGCGAGCAAAGGCGCGGCCGTCGGCCGCACCGATCAGTTTTTCGTAGCGAATGCGGGCGCGAAGACGGCGACGCTCAAAAAAGTCTTTCAGGAAGCGTTCTTCGTTACGATTGCGGCTGCTTTCGCTTTCTTCGGCTTCGGACCAAGCCTCCGGATAGCGCCGGGCTAGATCTCGGGGCAAAAGGCCGCTGAAGATGGCATTGCGGGCGTAAGGAGTGGCTGTGGGAAGTAGCGAAAAATGGAAGGCCAGTTCCAGGTCGAACAGGGGCGTTAGCAGTCGCTCCAATTCCAGCCATTGATCAAAACGCATGCAGTCGATTACGAAGAACAGTACAGGACGGCCTTCGTCGAGCGCTGGCAGCACAGAATGCGACAGCACCTCATGCGACAGAATGGGCCGATCCTTATCGGGTTGCGAGGCCAGCCAGTCGGGGTATACTTCTTCTACGTAGCGGCCGAAGATCCGATTGGCTTCACGGAACTGATCGTTCAGAATCTGGCGGGCGCCTTCGTCGCCTTCCAGCTCCAGGTCGAAGCGCGTAAGCCGGCGATACAGCTCGGCCCATTCGTCCGGCGTGAGCGGCCCCTGCAGCGTGGCCGCAATGCGCGCAAAGGCCTGCAGGTATTCCTGTGAAACCTTTTCGCTGCGAATGCGGGGCTGTTCGAGCAGGCGCTTGCAGGTAAGCAGGATCTGGCTCGGGTTGACGGGTTTGGTCAGGTAATCGCTGATCTGGCGCCCCAGGGCCTCCTCCATAAGCTGCTCTTCCTCGCTTTTGGTGACGAGCACCACGGGCAGTTCCGGGGCGAGGGCCTTAATTTCGGACAGCGTCTCCAACCCGCCCATGCCCGGCATTTGTTCATCAAGAAGTACCAGGTCGAAATGCTGACGACGCACCTGCTCGATGGCATCGGCGCCGTTCGTGACGCTGGTGACTTCGTAGCCCTTGGTTTCCAGAAACAGAATGTGCGGCCGAAGCAATTCGATTTCGTCGTCGGCCCAGAGGATGCGTGGTTTGCCTGGCATACTGGTGCGTGGCTGATTCAATCCCTGCGAAAAACAGCCAGAGGGGAAACCCCCTGCCGCTTCGGGCTATAACGTACGCCCTGGACGGGCGATCCGGTTTGCTGTGGTTTTAAACGAACAGCCTGCCCATGATCTTACGTACCGGACAGTTCACCTTTCCGACGCCACCCGCGCAGCTTTTCGGCCGTGAGGCGCCGCTCATGCTGGAAATCGGCTTCGGTGATGGGGGCTTTCTGACGGACTGGGCAGCCCGCCACCCGGACTGGAACGTGCTGGGCGTGGAAATTTCACCGGGATCGATGCGCCGGGCATTCGGGCGGGTGCGCCGGGCCGGATTGACGAACGTGCGGCTCTATCTGGGGCAGGCGCGTTTTCTGGTGCGGAATGTGCTTCCGCCACGCAGCCTGTCGCTGGTCTATGTGAACTTTCCGGATCCCTGGCCGAAGAAGCGGCATCAGGACCGACGCCTGCTGCAGGCGCCGTTTTTTGCATTGCTTTCCACCCGGCTGGCCGATGGCGGTGCACTTCGGCTGACCACCGACGATGCCCCGTATTTTTCTTTCGCCCTGGAGGAGGCCGAAAAAACCGGACTCTTCCGGATCGAAGTGACCGAGCCGCCGCCGGAGACGTTGCAGACCAAGTACGCGCGCAAGTGGCAGGCGCAGCGAAAGGCCATTTACCATGCGATCTTTACGAAACAGGCAGAAGCTGCGGATTCGTTTCCTCCGTCCATCGAACGCTATGACGTCATGCATCACGCGCTGCTGGAAGGTACGCTGCCCGAACTGGAGCGTTTTGAGAAGCTCGTTTACCCCTTCAGGGGCGGCCATGTAATTGTACTCGAAGCGTATCGGTCGCTTGAAGGTCCCGGTTTGTTGTTTCTGGTCCGCATCGAGGAGGAAGATCTGACCCAGGAAGTACTGGTCGAGGCGCGTCCGAAGGACGGACAGGTGCTAGTTCGGGTTCTTCCATTCGGGCTGCCGCTCTCGACGCGAGGAACGCGGGAGGCCGTCCGATGCCTTACCAAATGGCTGGAGGCGCAGGGCATGCGT
>JALSJJ010000015.1 GCA_026989375.1 Rhodothermus sp. | reverse complement strand
CCGGTTTCTCATGTCCTGAAGCGCAGCTATTCAGGAGCTTTCTTGTTCATATCCTCAGTGAAAACAATGTATAGATATCTAAAAGTTTGAAAGAATAAGTACATGGGTAAAGATAAATGCGTAACTCCACGCATGGACCAATAAAAGCAAAAGCATTAAAGTGCTCCTCCAGATTGCTCGCCTGTGGTGCCTTTCTGGTAGGCGGAGAAGTTGAGGGCAGAAGGAACCTGTAGATGGACACAAGCGGGATTGCTGTACAGGCAGAGGGGGGGCGTGTATTTATTACGATTGCAAACATTGTTGCTCGGGTATTCCGGGTCCCCTCTGCGTGGGTGCGAATAGGGGAACAGTTCTGGAAAGCCACTGGAGGCCTTCATCTGGGAGCTCACGTTGAAGCGCTTGATGCGCAGGTACGGGTTCGGCAGACGCCGCTGGTATTGGAAGGCGCGCTGTCAGGGGTGCCGAAGGTGCGTTTCTATGCCGGCGTGCCTGTAGGAGGGGATGGCGTGTTGGCCGTTGCGGATGTGCGCAAGCGGTCTTTTTCGCCGGAGCAACGTCTGCTACTGGAGACGTTGGGCGAGCTGGTAGCACATCTATGGCGACAGGAGCAAGCGCGGTGTGCTCAGAGCCGTCTGGAACGTTTGCTGCGCAGCAAAGCGGAAGTTCTGGAGCATATAGCGAAAGGGGCGGCGCTGCCGGAGGTACTGGATCGCATTGCACGATGGCTTGAGACCGAAAGTGATACCGGGGCGCTGGTATCGATTCTGGTGTTACATGGGGATCGGGTATTTCACGGGGCAGCACCAAGCCTGCCAGATGCATACTGCAGAGCGATCGACGGGCAGCGAATCGGACCGGCAGCAGGCGCCTGTGGTACGGCTGCTTATCATCGCACCACTGTGGTCACCGAAGATATTGCGACCGATCCTCGCTGGGCGCCTTATCGGGACTTCGCGCTGGCACACGGCCTGCGAGCCTGCTGGTCCACGCCGATACTGGCGTCCAACGGAGAAGTGCTGGGCACCTTTGCCCTCTACTACCGGGAGCCGAGGCAACCGGATGTCCGCGATCGTGAGCTGGTAGCACTGGCTACGCATCTGACTGCTGTGGCCCTGGAGCGAGCGCGCCAGCAGGAGCTCCTCCAGGCCCGGGAACGGCAACTACGGGCTGTGCTCGAACAGGCCGGCGATGCGATCCTGCTGCTGGATGAAATGCAGCGGATCGTGCTGTTCAACCAGGCCGCCGAGCGCCTCTTTGCCTGTCGGGCCGATGAAGTACTCGGGCAACCCGTTACACAACTGTTGCCCGGACTACCCGAACTACCGGCTACGACGGAGACGCCCGTGCAGCTCGAAGCCGTCCGGCGCAACGGCTCGCGTTTTATGGCCGAACTTTCTGCTACCGTCATCACGCAGGAAACCAGTACGGGGACGCTGCTGATCGTGCGTGATCTGACCGAGCGGCTGCGCTATGAGGCTGAGCTGATCCGGGCGCGTGAAGCCGCCGAAGCCATGAATCGGCTTAAATCGACGCTGCTGACTAATTTGAGCCACGAACTGCGCACGCCGCTCACGACGGTCATTGGCTTTGCCGATCTGATTCGCGAAGAAGCCGCGCCCGGCTCCAGCTTTCGCGAATTTGCGCAACTGATCGCCGATGGCGGCCGCCGACTGCTGCGCACGCTGGAGGAAGTGCTGGATCTGGCACAACTGGAAGCCCAGGCGCTCCATGCCAGAAAGCAACTGCTCTGGCTACCGGAGCAGCTTAGGCCACTCTTTGCGGTCTACCGCGCGCGGGCCGAACAGAAAAGATTGAAGCTACGTGTGCAGCAGGCCCCGAGTGTGGCCGTCTGGGCCGATCTGGATCTTCTCGAACGGGTCGTCGAGCACCTTCTGGACAACGCAGTCAAGTTTACCGAACAGGGACAGATCACCGTGCGCTTCCGGCAGGTAGCCGATCAGGTGGGTATCGTTGTGGAAGATACTGGGATTGGCATTCCGGAAGAAGCGCTGTCTCACGTGTTCGAGGAGTTCTGGCAGGCCTCCAGTGGCATCAGCCGCATACACGAAGGACTGGGACTGGGACTGGCTGTGGCGCGGCGCTTTGTCGAAATCATGGGTGGACGGATCGTGGTCGAGAGCACCCCGGGCAAGGGCAGCCGGTTCACGGTCTGGTTGCCGGCCGCCGCCGTCGCGGTTGATGCGCCAGATTAAACAGCGCATGATTTTGCTTCAATGAGGCTCGCTCAGGGCGGCTCTGGGACAGGGCATGTCGGCACGCTCATCCGTCGGAAAACATCGGCGAGGCTGCTCTGAAGAACAGCGCGGTGTTTGGGAGTGCGAGGATGGTTGGCGCCCCTCCCCTGACCCCCTCCCCAAGGGGAGGGGGGATGCAATGAGAAGCTGTTTCGCTGACCGTCTGACGTAGGCGCTGGAGTGAATGTGCCTCGCCGTGGTCAACCAGAAGTTTTGCTCCCCCTTGAGGGGGAGCTGCCCGGAGGGCTGAGGGGGTGAGGGTGGAAGGCAGTGGTGCCGTTGGAGAGGGCTTGGCGTCTGGGTTGGCGTGGTAGGTGGGTTGGCCCCTCCCCCTGCCCCCTCCCCAAAGGGGAGGGGGAAAAACATTTTCTTGCTTTTCTCATCAAGCCTGCCCTCCCCGAAGGGGGAAAGCAGAGAAAGCCCTGGGAGTCTGTAGGAGTCAGGTGTTGGTGCCGGCGCTGTTCAATAGCGCATCTGGCAGGGGACCCGCGAAAAAACCTGCTCCCCCTTGAGGGGGAGCTGCCCGGAGGGCTGAGGGGGTGTTTTCCGGGAACAGGCATATCGCCGGCACGGAGCGTCGTGGGTAGAGCGACCGGTCTGGAAAGGCGAGGGGTGCAATGAGAGGAGCCCTGCCGGTCGGCATCGCAAATCGGCGTGCGTCCTTAGCGCAAGAAGAGATCGCTGGGGGGAGTAGCGCGGGACAAAAAAGGCCGGGTGCAGGCTGCCGAGAAGTCTATGCGGCGTTGGCCCGGGCAGCCGGATCGTAGGCCAGGCGCGGTGCCAGCCAGCGTTCCACTTCTTCGACGGTCATGCCCTTACGGCGGGCGTAATCTTCGATCTGGTCCCTGCCCAGATGCCCTACGTTGAAGTAAGAGGCTTCGGGATGGGCCAGGTAGTAGCCACACACAGAGGCGGCCGGATGCATGGCCAGGTGCTCGGTAAGTTGAATGCCCGTGTGGTGTTCAACATCCAACAATTTCCAGAGCGTCCATTTTTCCGTATGATCCGGGCAGGCCGGATAGCCCGGGGCTGGTCGGATACCCCGGTAGCGTTCGGCGATCAACGCTTCGTTCGTGAGCCGCTCGTCCGGGGCATAGCCCCAGAGCTCACGCCGAACGCGTTCGTGCAGCAGTTCGGCAAACGCTTCGGCCAGGCGGTCGGCCAGCGCCTTGGCCAGGATAGCCTGGTAGTCGTCGTGCGCGCGCTCGAAGCGGGCCACCAGTGCTTCCAGTCCGTGGCCGGCCGTTACAGCGAACGCCCCGATGTAGTCAGCACGACCGCTGTCGATCGGCGCCACATAATCCGCCAGCGATCGGTTAGGCTGACCGGCGCGCTTGGGGCTCTGCTGACGCAGAAAGTGCAGCACGGCCTGCACGTCGCGCCGCGACTCGTCCGCAAACACGAGCACGTCGTCGCCCTGACTGTTGGCCGGAAACAGGCCAACCACGCCATGCGCCTGCAACCACCCCTGTTCGATGATTTCATCCAGCAGGCGATTGGCGTCGGCAAACAGGCGGCGGGCTTCCGGACCTTTTTCTGGATCCTCCAGAATGCGCGGATACTTACCCCGAAGCTCCCAGGCGTGAAAGAAGGGGGTCCAGTCGATGTAGCGTCGGATTTCGGCCAGGGGATAGTTGCGAAAGACGGTCAGGCCCGGACGCTTCGGGCGGGTAATGGGCACGGCCGTCCAGTCGCAGGTAAAGCGGTTGGCCCGGGCTTCTTCCAGGGTTAGCAGACGTTCCTCCGAACGGCGACCATGGCGCTGGCGGATGGCCTCATATTCCTGGCGAATTTCTTCCACAAACGTCCTGCGTCGGTTGGCGTCGATCAGGGCACTGGCCACCGGCACGGCCCGCGACGCATCCAGCACGTGCACCACAGGGGCATGGTAACAGGGATCGATTTTCAGCGCTGTGTGCAGCTTTGAGGTGGTGGCGCCCCCGATCAGCAAGGGCGTGTCAAAGCCGGCGCGTTCGAGCTCGCGGGCCACATGCACCATTTCGTCGAGGCTTGGCGTAATCAGACCGCTCAGGCCGATCAGGTCCACCTGATGGCGACGGGCTTCTTCGAGAATGCGTTCCGCGGGCACCATCACGCCCAGGTCGATCACGTCGAATCCATTGCACTGCAGCACGACGCCAACGATGTTCTTGCCGATGTCGTGCACGTCGCCTTTGACCGTGGCCAGCAGGATGCGGGCTTTGGGACGCGTGTCGCCTCGTTGCTGCTTTTCGGCTTCCAGGAACGGCACCAGGTAGGCCACGGCCTTCTTCATGACGCGGGCACTTTTGACCACCTGCGGCAGAAACATCTTGCCGGCGCCGAACAGGTCGCCCACCACGTTCATGCCTTCCATGAGGGGGCCTTCGATGACGGCCAGCGGCGAGCCGTACTGCTGGCGGGCTTCTTCAACGTCGGCTTCGATGAATTCGGTAATGCCCTTGACGAGGGCGTGGCGTAGCCGCTCTTCGACGGGCGCCTGGCGCCAGGCAAGCGTTTCGGATTCGGCGGTATCGGCAGCCGATTGCGTGAGCGTCTGGGCCAGCGCAATGAGTCGTTCGGTCGCGTCAGGACGGCGATCAAAAAGCACATCCTCGATCCGCTCGCGCAGCTCGGGATCGATTTCTTCGTAGATGCCGAGCTGGCCGGGATTGACGATGCCCATGTCCAGGCCGGCCTGCACAGCATGGTAGAGAAACACCGTATGCATGGCCTGGCGGACGGGCTCGTTGCCCCGGAACGAAAACGACAGATTGGAAATGCCACCCGAGACGCGGGCATAGGGGAGATGGGCCTTAATCCAGCGCGTCGCTTCCAGAAAGTCGATGGCGTAGCGGTTGTGCTCCGGGATGCCGGTGGCGACGGCGTAAATGTTCGGGTCGAAAATAATATCTTCGGGCGGGAACCCGACCTCTTCGGTCAGGATGCGATAGGCACGCTGGCAGATTTCAATGCGGCGCTCCAGGGTGTCGGCCTGCCCCTGTTCGTCGAAGGCCATCACGATAACGGCGGCGCCGTACTGGCGCACGCGGCGAGCGCGTTCCTTGAAGGCTTCCTCGCCGTCTTTGAGCGAGAGCGAGTTAACCACGCTTTTGCCCTGCAGGCATTTCAGCCCGGCTTCGATCACTTCCCACTTCGACGAATCGATCACCACGGGTACGCGGGCGATTTCTGGCTCGGCGGCGATCAGGTTCAGGAAGGTGGTCATAGCCTGCACGCCGTCGAGCAGGCCTTCGTCCATGTTCACGTCGATCATCTGCGCGCCGGCGGCGACCTGCTCGCGGGCTACCTCGAGGGCTTCTTCATAGCGACCTTCGCGGATCAGGCGGGCAAAGCGGCGGGAGCCCGTGACATTGGTTCGTTCGCCGATGTTGACGAAGTTCAAGTCTGGGCGAAAGACGAGCGGTTCCAGTCCGGAAAGCCGCAGCGTGCGGGGCACTTCGGGGATGCGGCGAGGCGGGATGCCTTCGAGGGCTTCGGCGATGGCGCGGATGTGTTCGGGCGTGGTGCCGCAGCAGCCACCGGCCAGGTTGAGCCAGCCTTCGCGGGCGTAGTCGGCAAGCTGGCCGGCCATATAGTCGGCCGTTTCGCGGTACTGGCCCAGCTCATCGGGCAGGCCAGCGTTCGGGTAGAGGCTGGTGAAAACGGTAGCCGTGCGGGCCAGCTCTTCAATGAACGGGCGCATCTGGGCAGAGCCGAGCGCGCAGTTGAGCCCAACCGACAGCAGGTGGGGCATGTGGGCAATGGAGATCCAGAACGCTTCGGGCGTCTGCCCGGAGAGCGTGCGGCCGCTCTGGTCTACGATGGTACCCGAGACCATGACCGGCACGGCCTGCCCGCGGGCGTGAAATTCTTCCTGAATGGCAAACAGCGCGGCCTTACAGTTGAGCGTG
>JALSJJ010000014.1 GCA_026989375.1 Rhodothermus sp. | reverse complement strand
GGTGTGCTGGCTGATGACTCCATCTCGGAAAAAGCCATTCGCCACATCCGGTGTGGGTGAGGTGTCAAGGGTATACTTCTTAAGCTGCTGGTTGGCCCCAATTACGCGCTTGTACTGCACGCGGAAATCTCCAGTCCGTCCCCGCTTGGTCCGGATCAGGATGACGCCGTTGGCCCCACTGGTCCCGTACAGCGCGGCACCGGCCGGTCCCTTCAACACCTCAATGCTCTCGATATCTTCCGGGTTGAGGTTGGCCAGCATGGAAAACTCCTGCCCGCCCGTGAAGAAGCCGGCAATCTCGGCGTTGTCAATCCGCACGCCATCCACATAGATCACGGGCTGGCCATTGCCGTTCAGCGCCGCATCGGCACGCACAATGAAGCGTAACCCACCGCCTACATTGCCCGTCGCCTGTTTGGCCGTCACCCCTGCGATCTTACCATTCACCATGGCGGTGATGTCCTGATAGGCATTCTGCTGCAGCAACTCTTCCGTATTGATGCGGGAGACGGCCACTTCCGCCCGCGCCTTGGAGGTACGAGAAGCGATTCCGGTTACTACCACTTCTTCCAGACCGGTATAGTCCGGCTGCAGCGCCAGATTCAGCTCCTGCACGCCGGCCTGCACTTCCACCGACCGCTCCAGCGTCCGATACCCCACAAAGGACACCCGCAAGGTATAGGTCCCCACTGGGATGTCCACAATCTCATAATTACCATCGATATCTGCAGCAGCTCCTCGCTGCAGCTCAACCAACAAAATGTTGGCGCCTGGCAACGGCTCTCCGGTTTCTGCATCGGTTACCTGTCCTCGAAGAACGCCCTGCGCCTGTGCCCCAAGGGGGATAAGGGCTAATAGCATTCCAAGGACAAGAAATCTCACCTTTTCCATGGCTGAGATAGATTAGGTGAAGAGAAGATTCTTTTAAATCGCTATAAATGTAGACCAGAGCCAGGGGCTGTTCAAACAATTATTGCTCAGCGGTAAAAGTAAAAGGCTGAACGGTTGGATAGCCTGGCTTACCAGGAAGCGCTTCCGATCCGTGAACGCCAACAGTACTTTGTGAGTAGTAGGAGGCACCGTCTGCGCAACGTAGTTTACATGACGCACTCCAGCCCAGCATACGCCGCCCTCTGCACCCATCTCGGCACCGAACGCATACAGCACAACGTGCCGCTGGCTCCATACACGACGTTCAAGATCGGAGGGCCCGCCGATCTGTTCTTCGAGGCGCGCACGCGCGACGAACTGGCCCGAGCCGTACAGGCCGCCCGGGAGCTCGGCATCCCCTATTTCGTGCTGGGCCTGGGCGCCAACATCCTCGTGGGCGACCAGGGCTTCCGGGGACTGGTTATCCGCAACGTCGCACGCGACTACCGCCTGCTTCCCGGCCATCGCCTCTGGGCCGAAAGCGGCGCGATTGTTTATCCCGACCTGATCAAAGTAGCTGTCAACGCCGGCCTCTCGGGTCTGGAGCACTATGTGGGGATTCCCTCTACCGTGGGCGGAGCCCTCTGGCAGAACCTGCACTTCCTCTCGCCCCCACCCGAACGCGAACGCACCGTTTTCATCGAAGAGATATTGCTCGAAGCCGAAATTCTGACGGCTGAAGGCGAACGCCGCACGGTCGGCCCTGACTACTTTCGCTTCGGCTACGACTATTCCATCCTGCACGAGCGCGACGACATCGTGCTGGCCGCCACCTTTCAACTTGCCCCGGGCGACCCACAGCGCATGCGGAAGATCATGGAGGCTAACCTGGCCTGGCGACGCGAGCGCCACCCACCTCTCGACACCGAACCCAGCGCCGGATCCATCTTCAAAAAAGTCGAAGGAATCGGTGCCGGACGTCTTATCGACCAATGTGGCCTGAAAGGCGTGCGCGTTGGCGACGCCGAAGTATCATCGCGCCATGCCAACTTTATCATCAACCGCGGCCAGGCCACAGCCGCTCAGGTGCAGGCGCTCATGGCCTACGTGCAACAGGTGGTCGAAGCCCGGACCGGCTATCGCCTGGAACCGGAAATTCGTTTCATTGGCGAATTTGATCCGCTCCCTGACCCCGAAATACTCCTTCCCAACCATGCTACCAACCGCTACCCAGACCGTTGAACTGGCCTACCGAAGCTACGGCGTTGCAGAAGGATCGCCACTGCTCATCCTGCACGGACTGCTGGGAAGCAGCGGCAACTGGCATACACTGGCCAGCAAAGCTTTCGGCCTGCATTTTCGCGTTTTTACGCTGGACCTGCGGGGACACGGCCGCTCGCCGCATGCCCATCCTATCGACTATCCCACGATGGCCGCCGACGTGCTGGCTTTTATGGACGCGCAGGGACTCAAGCAGGCGCACGTGCTGGGGCATTCCATGGGGGGCAAAGTAGCCATGGAACTGGCGCTCGGCGTTCCGGAGCGCATCGACCGCCTCGTCGTGGTAGACATTGCCCCGCGCGCCTACGAAGCCCGCCATCGCATCATCCTGGACGCTTTACAGGCCATCGATCCCGCCCGTTACGACAGTCGCCGGGCCATTGACGAAGCCCTGGCTGCCTACGTGCCCGAAGCGCCAATCCGTCAGTTTCTGCTGAAAAACCTTCAGTTCGACTCGGCTGCCCGACGTTACACCTGGCAAATGGACCTGGAAGGATTGAGCCGCTATTACGACCGGATCAACGCCGCCATTGAAAATGGGCGTCAGTTTACCGGGCCAGTGCTGTTTGTGAAAGGCGCCCGCTCCGACTACCTCACGACAAAAGACCTGCCCCACATTCGTCGGCTTTTTCCCCATGCGCGCCTTGTGACCATTCCCAAAGCCGGCCACTGGGTACATGCCGACGCCCCCGAAGCGTTCGCCCGCGAAGTGCTGGCGTTTCTGACGGAATCGGCCGGATAGGGGTAGAGGGTTCCTCGCTATGACTGCCCCCGATTACACCAAGACACTGGCCAGCTAAGAAAACAAAAACGGCGCCTTCAGGCGCCCGGGCTGCTAAGACCGGATCAGACCGGCTTTCTCAGCCGCTTCGCGCAAAATGCGCTGCTGCTCACGCGAAAGATGCCGGGGCATTTCAAGCTGCACCTCGACGTAGAGATCACCTTTGCGCGTTTCTGTCTCGACGCCATGCCCACGAATGCGCAGCCGTTCGCCCGGCTGCGTGCCCGGCGGAATCCGCACCTTGATCCGACGGCCGTAGGCGTCCACCACTTCCCGTGTGGTCCCCAACATTGCTTCCAGCGGATTGATCGTGATCGTCGTGTAGAGATCATCACCCTCCCGCCGGAAGCGCGGATGCGGCTCCACCTCAAAGATAATATACACGTTGCCCTGAGGCACGCCGGCAATCGTCGGCCCCCCATCCTTTAGACGAATCTTGAAGCCGGACCGGACGCCCTTCGGCACATTGATCCGTACCTTCTGGCCGTCGGGCAACGTGATGTCGGTCTTACCACCGCGCAACGCCTGCTCAAACGGCAACCGCACCCGGACCTCCACGTCGCGTGGCCGGCGCATCCGGCTGAACGGATCGTGCCGCGTGCCGGAGCGTCCGAACCCGCCAAAAAAGCGGCTGAAAATATCGCCCAGGCTGCCGAAGCCAAACTCCTCGTCCAGCAGATCTTCCAAGTTGCCGCTCGTCTCGAAGTGAACGTACGTCCCCTCTGGCGTCCGGTAGAAGCGGCTGCCATTCCCCGGACCAAATCCGCCAAACGCACCAAACGGATTTTTCCGCATCATATCGTACTGCCGGCGCTTCTCAGGATCCGACAGCACACTGTAGGCCTCCTGAATTTCCTTGAAGCGTTCCTCGGCGTTCGGCTTGTCCGGGTTTCGATCCGGATGCCACTCGCGCGCCAGTCTCCGGTACGCCTTCTTGATTTCCTCGTCCGTCGCGTTCTCCGAAACGCCCAGAATTTCGTAGTAATCCTTTACCGCCTGTGCCATAGTTCCTTACCTCCGCTCGCAACCCCGTCCTGTCGTTTTTTCAGCCAGCATGCTCGGCAAAAAACCGATTACGTGCCGCCTGGTCTTTCCGCACAGATCGTGCCTGTCGATCCGTGTGCAAAAATGACGCACCCTCAACGCCGACGGGCCAGACCCAGCCCGTCGCCAATGGGTAGTAGTGCATAATCGACGCGGGGATCCCGACAGAGTTTCTTATTGAGTCGTCGAATGGCCTCGACGGCCGGCTCCCGGTTGATCGGATCGGCCACACGTCCTCCCATCAGGAGATTGTCCAGCAGGATCAATCCGCCAGGACGTACCAGTTGCAATGTCCGTTCGTAATAGTGTTCATACGATTCCTTATCGGCATCAATGAACGCCAGGTCAAATGTGCCGGCCGCCCCTTCGGCCAGCAACGCCTCAAGCGTGTCGCGTGCCGGTCCCAGCCTCAACGTGATCCGGTCGGCCACACCGGCCGCCTCCCAGTAACGCCGAGCCACGGCTGTGTATTCTTCGCTCAGATCACAGGCGACCAACTCACCGTCTGGCGGTAGCGCCAGTGCTACCCAGAGCGCACTGTAGCCCGTAAAAACACCAATTTCCAGAGCACGACGCGCGCCGATCAGCCGGGCCAGTAACGCCATGAACTGGCCCTGTTCCGGGGCAATTTGCATCTCAGCCCGGGGATGACGAGCTGTTTCGGCCCGAAGCTGCCGGAGCACCTCGGGCTCACGCAACGAGACCGACAGCAAATAATCATAAAGCGTGTCGTTCAGCGGAAGCGTTCGACGCGACATTGACGTTTCAGTGGATGGCAGTCCGTTAACCAAGATATGCCAGCAATCCCCTATTTTTGCCGCATCATTCATTCGAATTGAAGCCCATGAAACCGGGCACACTGGTCGAATACCTGGAAAACGGCCGGCCACAGTTCGCGTTGGTGATCGCCTCGCGCGATGGGACGGTGCAGGCGCTCACCCCCACAGGCCGCCGCATCCGGCTGTCAATGCGTCGCATTGCCATTTTCCATGAACATACCGCCACACCCGAAGCGCTGGCGGAGGTGGTCCGCACGCTGGAAGCGCAGATCGATGCGCTTCAGGCCGAAATCGACCTGACGCTGCTCTGGGAAACTGCCCGCGAAGAAGGCGACATGTTCGACCTGCCAAGCCTGGCTCACCTTTACTTTGGCGAAGCCGGTGCGCTGGAACAGGCAGCCCTGCTGCGGGCGCTTCTGGCCGACACGCTCTACTTCGGCCGTCGGGGCCTGACGTTTACGCCTCGCACGCCGGAGCAGGTCGAATCCCTGCAGACAGCCGAGCGCCGTCGCCAGGAGCGTGAGGCCGAACGCCAGGCCCTACGCGCCCGGCTGGAACAACTGCTCGACGCGGAAGCCGGTGAATTACCCGAAGTGCCGGCACAAGTGCTGGATGCGCTGGAGGCCTATCTATGCCAGAAGCAGCGCTCCGACGTCACGCAGGTGCTGGCCGAGGTAGCCCGCGATCGGGGTATGACCACCCGCGAGGCTGCCCTGGAAATTCTGCTGCGCACGGATCGCCTGGATGCTTCTGCCGATACATTCGCGCTGCTGGCCGGCATTGAACCCACCTTCCCTCCCGAAGTGCTGACTGCTGCTGAAGCCCTGGTACCGTTCGCCTCCACCTCCGACCGCATTGACTTTACCCATCTACCTGCTTTCCATATCGACGACGCAACTACTCGTGAAATTGACGACGCATTTACGGTGGAGCCTCTGCCGGACGGCGGTTGGCGCATCGGCATCCATCTGACCGACGTGCCTCATTTTGTCACACCAGGAGACGCACTCGACCAGGAAGCCCAGCGGCGAGGTTTGACCCGCTACCTTCCCACCGGCGCCATTCCCATGTTTCCGGAACGCCTGAGCCATGAGCTGGCCAGCCTTTGTCCCGGTACCGTCCGTCCCACGTTGAGCGTTGTGGTAACCGTTGATGCACAGGAGCGTCTCCAAGACGTACAGCTCGTGCGCGGACAGATCCGGGTAGCGCATGGCTTCACCTACGAAACGGCCGATGCGATACTGGCGGGCGAGGTCTCCCACGAACTGGCTGCCGCGTTACAGGTATTGGCGCGCCTGAGCCAGCAGCTCACCGAAACGCGTCTGGCCCAGGGTGCCCTGCTGATCCGACGGCCGGAACTCAAGGTCCAGGTATCAGGCGACACGATTACGCTCAAG
>JALSJJ010000013.1 GCA_026989375.1 Rhodothermus sp. | reverse complement strand
CGCTATTGCACCGGGGGATCGTGTGTTAATTCATGACGATGTGATTGCCACAGGGGGGACAGCGGCGGCTACGATTCGTCTGGTTGAGCGAGCAGGCGGTGAAGTGGTGGGCTGTGCCTTTCTGATCGAGCTGGCTACGCTGGAAGGACGCAAACGATTGCCGGCGCATGTGCCGGTACATGCGGTACTTCGACTTTGAAAAGCCATGAAACGAAACGGGAGATGGATCGGAATAGCCCTGCTGCTACTGGCAGGGTGTGAATCGGTTACCAGTGAACGGTTGACGCTGCCCGACATTGAGGTGACGTTTCGTTTTGAGGTGAACGGAAACGCCCTCACCGATGGCCAAGCCCATACGGTCACGGCGACCAATACGGTTGATCTGACGCCAGCCCTGCAACAGCGGGGCGGCTATACCAAAAGCGAAGTGGTAGCGGCCACAGTGGTAGCGGCCGAGCTGGAGCGCATCCAGCCAACGCTGACCGATCTGGACGCGCTGCTCCGCGAGGTCCGGGTATTGCTGACGGCCGAAGGATTGACCGAGCGGGAAGTGGCCGTGCGGACCGGTTTCCCGGCTGATGAAACGGCCTCCCTCTCCCCACGCAGCGACGCCGACGTGGCCGCTTTTGTCAAGAAAGCGGCTCTTGGCGCTAAGCTACAACTGGTCCCGTTGCAACCAGACCCTTCAGAAACTTACATTTATGAGGTGCGCCTGACGTTGCGGGTTCAGGTCGAGGGCATCTGACGTACGGCGATGCAGGAGATCTCAACGCGGGCACCGCGCGGCAGCGCAGCTACCTGTACCGCTTCGCGTGCCGGAGGAGATTCATTGAAGTAGCGCGCGTATACTTCGTTGACCTGTGCGTAGTCGTTAATATCTACCAGGTAGACGGTGCAGCGCACCACATCTTTGTAATCCATGCCGGCTGCTCGCAACACAGCGCCCAGATTTTCCAGCACCTGCTCGGTCTCTCGTTCAATGCTCTCGGTAATCAAGCTGCCTGTTTTCGGATCGATGGCGATCTGGCCGGAACAGTACAAGGTGTCGCCTACCAGTACGGCCTGGCTGTAAGGGCCAATGGCCGCGGGCGCACGTGGCGTCTTGATGATCGTACGCTCTGGCACGGTGAAGATTCCGTCGATAGTTCCCTGGAGCATTCCTTCCTTTATTAACTTGCAAAATGAGACCGTTGAACTTCAAACGAAGAATCCGCTAAGGACGTCATGGACCTGGGATTGCAGGATCGCATTGCGCTGGTGACCGGCGCCAGCAGCGGGCTTGGCTGGGCTGCCGCGCTGGAACTGGCGCGCGAAGGCTGTCGGGTAGCCATCTGCTCGCGTTCGGCGCCTCGCATTCAGGCCGCCGCCCGGCGTATTGTTGCAGAGGCCGGCATTTCCGAAGAGCAGGTATTGCCCCTGGTTTGCAATGTAACCGACGAGGCCCAGATCGTCCGGATGATAGAGCAGGTGGTCGATCAATGGAATGGACTGAACATTCTGGTGACGAACGCCGGGGGACCACCGGCCGGCTACATTGGCGACTTTACGGTGGACGACTGGCGGGCAGCGCTGGAACTGAACCTGCTCAGCACGATCAACCTGTGTCGCCATGCCCTGCCGCATCTGCGCCGGGCAGCACGTGAGCCGAACGGACTGGCCCGCATTCTGATGATTACATCGATTTCTGCCAAGCAGCCCATTCCTAACCTGTATCTGTCGAATACAGCGCGGGCAGGGGTGCAGGGATTTGCCAAAAGTCTGGCCGAGGAGCTGGGGCCTGAAGGCATTACGGTCAATACGCTGTTGCCGGGCTACACGCGTACCGAACGGTTGCAGGAGCTGGCACGGGTGCAGCAGCAGCGCACCGGCCGTTCGGTTGAAGAAATTGAGGCAAGCTGGGCCGAACAGGCGGCTCTGAAGCGCATCGGCGAGCCGCACGAGTTTGCGGCGGCCGTAGCCTTTCTGGCCAGTGCGCGGGCCAGTTACATTACGGGAGTGGCGTTGCCGGTCGATGGCGGGCGTTCGAAGCATCTACTCTGAGGGTGGAACGGGGAGCAGTCCCTGCCGTACAAACCGCCGCGCGGTACTGAAAAACAAAAGAGATGAACAATGAGCCGGCACGGACGCGTACTGGTGGCGATGAGTGGCGGTGTGGATTCGTCCGTCACGGCCGCCCTGCTACACGAGCAGGGCTATGAGGTGGTCGGCATTACCATGAAGACGTGGGACTATACCTCCAGCGGCATGCGCACCGGCAAAGAAGTGGGTTGCTGCTCGCTGGAGTCGATGAACGACGCCCGCGCGGTGGCCGTGCGGCTGGGCTTCCCACATTTTATTGTGGATATCCGGGAGGAGTTTGGCGACTGGGTCATCGAACGGTTTACCGAGGAATACCTGGCCGGACGTACGCCCAACCCCTGCATTCTCTGCAACACGCACATCAAGTGGGCCGCGCTGCTACGGCGGGCCGACCGGCTCGGGTGCGAGTACATTGCAACCGGCCATTACGCCCGTATTCGTTACGACGAGACGCTGGGGCGCTACGTCATCTCACGTGGTCGCGACCTGAACAAGGACCAGAGCTACGTGCTCTGGGGCATTGCACAGGAGCACCTGGCGCGCACGCTGCTGCCGCTGGGCGACTATACCAAGCCCGAAATCCGGCGCATGGCGGCCGAAATGGGTTTCGAGCGGTTGGCGCGAAAGCCGGACTCCTACGAGATCTGCTTCATCCCGGACAACGATTACCGTCGTTTTCTGCGCCGGCGCGTGCCCGATCTGGACCGGAAGGTGGGTCCCGGCAAGTTCGTGCTGAAGGACGGGACCGTGGTGGGGACGCACCAGGGCTATCCGTTCTATACAATCGGGCAGCGGCACGGGCTCGGACTGGCCCTCGGCTATCCCGTCTATGTCACCCATATTGATCCGGAGACCAACACGATCACCGTAGGCCCTCGCGAAGAGCTGCTCCGGCAGCGTCTGATCGCCCGGCAAATCAACCTGATCAAGTACCCCGATCTGCATGAGGAGCGTCCGGCCGTCGGTAAGATCCGGTATAAGGACGAAGGCGCGCCCTGCCTGGTCTGGCAGGAAGGGGAAGCGCTGCATGTGGCCTTTGCGGAACCCCGGCCGGCGATTACACCAGGGCAGGCCGTGGTGCTTTACGAGGGCGACGACGTACTGGCGGGAGGCTGGATTCATGAGGTGCTGGATGCGCCGGTAGCGTCGGCCACGACCACGACCCGGCACGTCTGAGCGACTTGTCCCGGAAAGCCTCCTGCCGTAGATTTCCTTAAAAAAGGAAAACGACGATGGGAAAAGCACGTCTGCTTCTTATCGAGGATGAAGCGGAAGTTCGTGAGGCGTTGACGTTGTGTCTGGAGGCGGCCGGTTACGAAGTTGAAGCTGTAGAGACCGGTGAGGAAGGGCGAGAAAAGGCGATTGCCGTGCCCGGTTACGATTTAATTATCCTGGATGCACGGCTACCGGGACGTGACGGTTTTGAGGTGCTTCGGGAGCTGCGCGAAGAAGATGGCGTGTTGACGCCAGTATTGATGCTTACCGGTCTGAACGACCGGGCACATCGCCTGAAGGGATTTGAGCTGGGGGCCGATGATTATGTGGCCAAGCCGTTTGCACCGGAGGAGTTATTGGCCCGTGTGGAAGCCATACTGCGTCGCGCTCGGCGTCAACCACAGCCAGAAAAGCGCCGTTTCCGTGTAGGGGGGATTGAGGTCGATCTGGTAGACGGTGTAGTGACCCGGGATGGTCAGCCGGTGGCGCTGACGGATATGGAGTTTCGGTTGCTTCGTTATTTGATTCTGCATCACGGGCGCACCGTTACTCGGGAGCAACTGTTGCGCGAAGTCTGGCAACTGCCACCTACGGTGCAGACCCGCACGATTGATCGCCACATCAACGCCCTGCGAAAGATCATGGACGGCGAGGACGAGAAAAGCTGGCCGATCCAGAGCGTCTACGGTATTGGCTACCGGCTGGTGGGCGGAGAGTTCGTCGATTGATCTTCTGTCCTGAGTCGGTATCCTTTCCCATAGACGGTCTCGATATAGCGAGGCTGGCGCAGGTCAGGTTCAATCTTTTTACGGATTGAAGCGATGTGGCGGTCGATGGTGCGTGTTTCGACATCGCCTGCGATATGCCAGACGTCGCGCAAAAGCTGCTCGCGGGTCACAACTTCTCCTCGGTGATGGATCAGGTAGCGGAGCACGTTCAATTCCATAGCTGTGAAGTTGATGCGTTCAGTGCCCCGATATGCTTCATGCGTACTGAAGTTGATTTCTATATCACCAATGCGGTAGATCTGCATGGGGGTACGGTCAGGGGGTTGGGTGCGTTGCAGGATAGCGCGTACCCGGGCGGCCACTTCGTCGGGGTCGAAGGGTTTGACAATATAGTCGTCGGCGCCCAGGTCGAAGCCCTGTAAGACCTGCTCGCGTTCGCCGCGCCCGGTAAGTACCAGTACGGGCGTTTCCAGGCCACGCTGGCGCATTTCCTGTAGGACTTCAAACCCGCTCCTGTCGGGCAGCATCACGTCGAGCAACACGATGTCGAAGTGATGGGCGTTTGTGAGCAATTCAAGCGCCTGGTTTCCGGCGGGTGCATGGGTGACCCGGTAGCCTTGTAATTCGAAAAAATCCTGAAGCGCCTGGGCCACGTCGGTGTCGTCCTCGACAATCAGCATGTGATAATGCGGAGTCGACTCGGCCATGGTGCCTGTGAATGCTTAATGAACGGAGACTCTTCTTAGAGATTAGCAACTGAAGGAGGCACTGTCAACTTTTACCTTGATGAAAGAAACGATGGAAGCAGGACAGACCGACTGGTTACTGCAGCTACTGGAGACGCCCTCGTAGGTGCCATTAACCACGCTGTGTCCACACTTTCAGAAACTACTGATATTCCTTTTCTGACTGATGGGGTGTGTAGGTATCTAATCGTGGGGCATGGTTACTTCAATTTCAAGGGCCGAGATGGCTTAATTCGAACTTTGAAGCGGTTTATACCAGACAATCATTACTTCGTTGAGGTCGTGAAGAAGGATGATTACAGGGAAGTGTTAGCGCAATTATCTGCGCTTCGGAATTTTGCTGCACATGCTAGTACTGCTGCGAAAACAAAGGCCAAAAATACCGTTCGACAACAGCGAATGGCGAGCGCAGGTTCTTGGTTAAAAAAGCAACAGCGACTGGAAAATATTGTAGAGAATCTCAAACGTCTCGCAGGCGAAATAGAAGAGAACGCGCCCTACTGAGAGTTCGACAAAATTTGAAAACGTAGAGATAGATGTTGATATTCAGAAGTAGCTTTTTTGAGAGCTGCTCGCCTAACCCTGCGTGCAACGGACTGGCTTTGTCGCGCGCCAACCGTGGCGGTTTTCGGGAAAGGGCGCTTCGCCTACTGGGTCTCTGGGACGGCGACGCCGCGCCGCTGTCGCTGTCGTTAGGCGGGCATAGACGGCCTTGAGAATTTGTTTACGAATGCAGGAGAAAAGAAACATGGTGACGCTCACGGTTACCCTTTCGGAAGAAGAGTGGGCACAGTTGAAGGAGAAGTCCGAATATTATCGGGTCGCTCCGGAAGAGTTGCTCCGGGTGAGCCTGGAGGAACTGCTGTCCCGTCCAGATGAGGCGTTCCAACAGGCGATGGCGTATGTGCTCACCAAGAACGCCGAACTCTATCGGCGCCTGGCGAAAACTTAACGGGCCATGCGCTACCTCACGCTCCATGAAGCACTCGAACTGTATCGAGGCATTATGGAACAGTCGGGCGAGGCCATCGGCGTTCGTGACCTGAATGCGCTGGAGTCGGCTTTGGCTCAACCCCGAATGACCTTCGGTGGGCAGGAGCTCTATCTTACGATGGTGGAGAAAGCCGCTGCACTGGGTTTCTCGCTCATCAAGAACCAATCCTTTCGGGGATGGCAATAAGCGAACGCTCATGCGGCGATGGAGAAGTTTCTGGTGCTAAACGGTTATGAAATCCGTCCCTCGGTGGATGAGCAGGAGCGGGTTATCCTGCAAGTGGCAGCAGGGGATGGCTCGCGAAGCGTTCATCGAGTGGCTACGAAAGCATGTTGTCCCCAAAGGCGTCTGAAAGTCCTCATTTGTCGCCTAACCCCGCGCTGCAGTCGATCCGCCTTTGCTGGCGCTGCGCGGACGGCTGCGCTTTTTTGTTAGGCGTTTTCAAGGGCGGCGTTATGGGCTAATTCGATGAGGCGGAGGGCCTGTCCTGACGCACGGTGCGGCCAATCACTCCCTGGAGGTCGAGCGTCTGCTGGCTGTGGCCGAGGCCGAAGGCATTCCCGTACAGCACGAAGCGTCCTCTCGGCGTACCGGTACCGATGCCGACGACATTTTTTCCATGCGCGGC
>JALSJJ010000012.1 GCA_026989375.1 Rhodothermus sp. | reverse complement strand
ACCGAAGATATGGTAGCCGAAATGCAACCCGGCTCGGTCATTGTGGACACCATGATCGACCAGGGCGGCTGTATTGAAACGAGCCGGCCCACCACGCACTCCAATCCTGTCTTTCGCAAGTATGACATCATTCACTACTGCGTGCCGAATATGCCTTCGAATGCGGCGCGGACGGCTACCTATGCGTTGAACAACGTGCTGGTGCCCTATCTGATCGCTATTGGAGAAAGTGGCTCCATTCACGAAGCGCTCTGGCGCAACGTGGGGCTGCGCAACGGCACGTACGTCTATCGGCGCCATCTCACCAAAAAAAGTCTGGCCACTATGTTTGGCCTGCCCTACCGAGATATTGAACTGCTGATTGCTTCAGGGCTCTAAAACGCTTTTAAGGGCTCCAAAGAAGCCCGTGTATAATATTCTGCTCTGGTATGGCAGTTCAGAATTTGGCAGCTTTTTCGCCCATGGCTGCTTTCGGACGCGTCCTTGGTTGAGAAAAGCCCGGGATAGCGCTGCAAGGGCACTACCGTTCGGCTTATTTGCCTGCCCGAAGCAGACAGGGAGCTCAGAAGCCCCGTCATTTTTGCACTTTGTAAGAATTTCTGCAATGTTTCTGGAGTAGCCAGGTCTTTCACGGATCTTTGGCGATGGGTAAGGCGCTTTGCTGCAGATCTATGACAGGAAGCAAGCGTCTGCAAAGTCAGACATCACCCTGACCGAAGGGCGTAGTGCAGACTGACCTGATGTCCGGGCTGGTATATTATGCCAGGAGGATGGGCTCGCGGACGCGTGCCCGAAGTACTCCGTGTTTATCTTTCCGTGCTGTGAAGGAAGAAGGAAACATGCCGACAAATGCTGCAGACCCGGTTTTTTATGGCCGCTAAGCAGGATATTAATTAGGCATGATATGGGTGGAGGGCCAGGTACTTCCCATTTACCTGGATTGCTTAAGCAAGAATAAATAAATCATGCAAGAACAGAAGGCCATAGCCGTGATTCAGCAAACCGAGCTGGTGCCAACCGAACTGGATTATCTATGCATCAACACGATTCGCTTTCTGGCTGTCGATGCGGTTGAGCAGGCGAAGTCTGGCCATCCGGGGATGCCGATGGGAGCGGCGCCGATGGCCTATGTGCTCTGGACCCGGCATTTGCGGCACAACCCGCGCGATCCGAAATGGCCGAATCGGGATCGGTTTATCCTTTCGGCCGGACATGGGTCCATGCTGCTCTATGCGCTGCTGCATCTGACGGGCTATGAGCTGCCCATGGAAGAACTGCAGCGCTTTCGACAGTGGGGATCACGCACGCCGGGGCATCCAGAGTACGGTCTGACGCCCGGTGTCGAAACCACGACGGGCCCACTGGGCCAGGGCTTTGCGAATGCGGTCGGTATGGCCATTGCCGAGCAGTACCTGGCGGCACACTTCAATCGGGAGGGGTTTCCGCTCTTCGATCACTTTACCTACGTGATCGCTTCTGACGGCGATCTGATGGAGGGGATTTCGCACGAGGCAGCTTCACTGGCCGGTCATCTGGGACTGGGGAAGCTGATCGTGCTCTATGACGACAACGATATTTCCATTGATGGCCCGACCGATATCACCTTTACCGAAGACGTCGGCGCTCGCTTTGAAGCGTATGGCTGGCACGTCCAGCACGTAGGCGACGGCAACGATCTGGCAGCCATCGACGCTGCCCTCTGGCAGGCCCGGGCTGAGTCCGAGCGACCTTCGCTCATTATCGTACGTACGCATATCGGCTATGGAAGCCCGAATAAGCAGGATACAGCTGCCGTGCATGGGGCACCCCTGGGTCCCGAAGAGGTGCACCTGACCAAGCAAAATCTGGGCTGGCCTGAAGATAAAACCTTCTATGTGCCGGCAGAAGTTTACCGGCACATGCGGCAGGCTGTGGCGCGGGGACAGCAATGGCAGGCCGAATGGGAGGCACTGCATGCCCGCTATCGGGAAGCCTATCCGGCCGAAGCGGCTGAACTGGACCGATGGTTGAAACGCCAGCTTCCACCAGGATGGGATGAGGGACTTCCTGTCTTTGAAGCAGGCAAAGCGGTGGCCACACGCAACGCGAGCGGTGCGGTGCTTGACGTACTGGCGGCCCGACTCCCAGAACTGATAGGCGGATCAGCCGACCTGGCCGAGTCGAATAAGACGCACCCCCGAGGCCGCGAAGCGTTCAGCCGCGACAATCGAAAAGGTGGTTACATTCACTTCGGCGTGCGCGAGCACGCTATGGCGGCTATCTGCAACGGCCTTTCCCTGCACGGGCTGCGGGCCTATGCCAGCACCTTTCTGATCTTCAGCGACTACCTGCGGCCCGCGTTGCGATTGAGCGCGCTCATGGAGCAGCCTGTCATCTATGTATTTACGCACGATTCTATCGGCCTGGGCGAAGACGGCCCTACGCATCAGCCTGTTGAGCACCTGGCCAGCCTACGGGCTATCCCTCATGTTGTGGTGCTCCGGCCGGCCGATGCGACCGAAACGGTAGAGGCCTGGAAGGTGGCGCTTGAGCGCCGGGATGGGCCGACCGTGCTTGTGCTGACGCGGCAGGGCGTACCGGTACTGGACCGGCAGCAACTGGCACCGGCTGAGGGCGTTCGACGGGGCGCCTACGTCCTGAAAGAAGCGCAGGGAGCGCTGCAGGCGATCCTGCTGGCCTCCGGTAGTGAAGTGCACGTGGCACTGGCGGCTGCCGAGCAGCTTGAAGCCGAAGGTATCGGCACGCGGGTGGTCAGCGTGCCTTCCTGGGAGCTGTTCGACAGACAGGAGGCCACTTATCGGGAGGCAGTGTTGCCTGCCAGCGTGACTGTGCGCGTGGCCGTCGAAGCAGGCGTTGGCCAGGGATGGGAACGGCTGGTGGGCTGCCAGGGCCGTATTGTCAGCCTGGAACGCTTCGGGGCGTCGGCTCCGGGTAAGGTCCTGTTTGAGAAGTTTGGCTTCACGCCCGCGCGTGTAGCCGGTGAAGTACAGGCCTTGCTTCAACAACGCTGAAATGAACGGAGCTTTGCATCGCGCAACGCGTAGGCTTCGGAAATACAGGGGAATAAAAACAGACCAGTGCCATGAAATTTTTCCTGGACACCGCCGACCTGGACGAAATCCGCGAGGCTGTAAGCCTGGGCATTCTTGATGGGGTAACGACAAACCCGACGCTGATTCGCAAGGCAGGGGCCCGTGACTTTCACGCACACATTTACCAGATCTGTGAGCTGGTCGAAGGCGACGTATCGGCCGAAGTGACGGCCACCGATTATGAAGGCATGCTACGCGAAGCGCGAGAGCTGGCTCGTATCCACGAGCGTGTGGTCGTAAAGATTCCGCTGATTGCCGAGGGAGTTCGGGCGATCAAGACACTGGCGGCCGAGGGCATCCGCACGAACTGTACGCTGTGTTTTTCGCCCACACAGGCATTGGTGGCAGCCAAGGCCGGGGCCACTTACATCAGCCCATTTGCCGGACGCCTGGACGATGTCTCCTCCGACGGAATGCGCGTGATCGAACAAGTAGTGCGCATCTATCGGAACTATGGCTTCAAGACGCAGGTGCTGGCCGCTTCGTTGCGTCATCCAATGCACGTGCTGCAGGCGGCATTGATGGGGGCCGACGTGGCCACTATGCCATTTAAGGTCATGATGCAGCTTCTCAAGCATCCGCTGACGGATGTAGGACTGGAACGCTTCCTGAAAGACTGGGAAGCGTATCTGCAGACCAGACAGGACGTGCAAACAGCTTGAGTTTCCAATAGATTTTGGTTCCAGGAGACTCCGGTCGTCTCCGGAGTCTCCTGGGGGCTATTATATGGCCTGGCATCTCTTGGACAGGAAGCGGCGCATTACGGGGGGAGTATCCATAGCAATGCTATTCGTTTGGTGACCAGTCCAGCGTGCGACAGCCTGGAGCTCGTACGCGCAAGATGCAGGTTATCCCGGCTTTCGGTGTGCTCAAAGCTGGCCGCACCACCCTGCTTGGATCGTGTGAATAGGGTCTATAGCTGGTACGCTTCTGTACCGAAGGCGTGGTAGCGTTGGCCGGTTGTGTGGAAGCTATCACAGGGCGGCGAATACATGGAGTCGGTGCGCCTCGTCGACGTGCCGTCCGCTCCTTATGCAGCAGGGCTTCAGGGGAATGTCCTGAGCTGGATGAGCTGACGGTGGATGTAGCCTATGGCGGTAACTTTTATGCCATCATTGAGCCCCAGGAAAACTATCCGTGCCTGGAGGCTATCTCAGCGCTGGACATTTTGCGCTGGAGTCCGTTGATTCGGAAGCGGTTGAATGCCGCGCACCGTTTTGTGCATCCCGAGGATCCACGCATTTCAGGGCTCAGCCACGTGATGTGGACGGGCACGCCGCGCCATCCAGAAGCCCATGCCCGCAATGCCGTTTTCTATGGTATGAAAGCGATAGATCGGTCGCCCTGTGGGACGGGCACGTCGGCTCGGATGGCCCAGCTCTACGCGAAAGGGAAGCTGAATGTAGGGGACAGCTTTGTGCACGAGAGCATTATCGGCAGCCTGTTCATCGGGCGCGTTGAGGCAACGGCGCAGGTAGGCGACTTTCCGGCCATTGTGCCCAGCATCGAAGGATGGGCACGGGTGATCGGATTCAACACCATCTTTATCGACGAGCGCGACCCGTATGGTCACGGATTTCAAGTACTTTAAGAAACAGATCGACGAGTACGGATTCGGTTGTCATCGCAGGCGGCGCATTGGCGCTGATCTCCTTCAGCCGCGCAGTTTCTGGAGATTTGGGATACGCTCCATTAGGCTGCCTTCGATACCTGTTACCAATTAAATGAGGTGCGTAGGCTCAATTCAGTGAGATGACGCTTCACGCTGTCGGGTCATAGACCCTGCGTCCCACTTCGCGCGCCGCAGACTGATCGGCCAGCAACGGTCTATCTGCTACACCTACACTCTCAAAGATTCGTTAGAAGGTGAATATCCAATATTTTTCAGTCGTTTTAAGAGAGAAGGATGCGATAACGATCCCTTGCTGAGAGCGCCCTTCATAATCGAATCCAGGTTTTTTAGCGCCTTTGCATAGTTCTCAACACCTACACTTTTGGCGGCAAAGTGGTCGGCAGCATACTCGAGTCGGCGCTCTACAACACCCTGGTGAAATAATCCCCACGTTAACAAGGCCAGCAAACCAGCTTCTAATCCAATGATCATTGGAATTAAATAATCAGGCAGTTTTTCAGAATATTCTTGTATATATTCATATAAAATAAAGTGGCTCACTATAAACAAGATTGCCGAAAGAAGACTTGATAAATATAAGATAAATGTATGGTTATGAAAAAGATGACCCACTTCGTGGCTTACGATTGCTCGTAGGTCGTCAGGCGATAGCTGTTCCCACAGGGGACGTCCTACAATGATTGCCTGAAAGGGAGGAATGACACCAATAGCAACCGCGTTAGGCAACGCCTCTTTGTAAATATAGACCTGTATATCTTTCCCATATTTGTTACGTACCCATTGCTTGATTTCTTTGCAATCACGCAATTTATTTCTATGAAGAAGTAAATATATTGGACGTAATATCCAATTAAAACTGATTAAAAGGGACAAAAATAATATAGAAATTAATATAAATTCCCATTTCTCTTGAAAATGTGTGTTCAAGTATACAAATAGGCTTGTTATAAAAAATATAGAAACCCATTCAATTAAAAATGCCCACCATATGATCTTAAACTTTGTTAGTAATGATACTGATAATTGTATGATAACAAAAAAAGTTGCAACTGCTGCTCCAATTATTAAACCGTTACCCATTTTTTGCAAGTTTGAAGCGAAGATATATTAGGAGGAGTGTCCGCTGCGCAACACTACGCAGCGGACACTCATAAGTCCGCACGCATTTACATTGCACCAACGCCTGCTCCAATTACCAGTCCGGCCGGTCCCATAAATGCACCGACCCTGCCTCCTATCCATGCGCCGAGCCGGGCTCCGGCCCACTCGCCCGCAAGCCCTCCAAGAGCACCTCCTGCTCCGGTTAAACCCGCCTCGACCATATCGTTAGCATCTAACCATCGAGCAAGGAGATAGCCTGCATGGCTTGAGGTACCTATTGGGATAGCGAGGGCCCCCACCAGGCAAAGAACCATGGTGAGGGCTGCCACCTTCTTTTTTAACGTCACCATAGCGCTGTACAGTCTGGTTGATAAGTCCCCGGCCCTTAGGATAAAAAAAAAAACGCATTGTCAATACTCTTAAGCTGCTTGTGGTGTTTTAACTTGGTCCGTGCTGCTGCTGAGGCTTTAGAGAGGGCTCGATTCATGTGCGTAGTGCGCTGACGGCAACCGGCAGATAGTGCCCCGGAACCAACGCTTTTTTGCAGGCGGCGACGTTACGACCTTGTGGGTGCTGGTTCCTTTCTGGTCTGTGCGATTTAAAGCGATGGCAAAGCCAAGGGAGAAAACTTTCTGCACGAGATGAGGCCGTGTTGCTCGGTCGCCCGGTTGCCCTGCATGTCAGGTGAAGCTTTGAGATAAAATTTTAGGATAAAAGCGCGTGCGAGCTGGGGG
>JALSJJ010000011.1 GCA_026989375.1 Rhodothermus sp. | reverse complement strand
ATACCTCTACCATTTCAAAACGAAACCTTACTCTTCAGTAGTCGTCACTCGGATCATTTCTTCAACGGTCGTTTCACCGGCCAGTACGACTTCGCGGGCGGCATCGCGCAGCGTCTGCATGCCTTCCTTGATGGCCTGCTCGCGCAATGCGTCTTCGTCGATAGAGCCCTGGGCCTCGACGATCATGTGGCGGATCGTTCTCGAAAAGTACATGGCTTCAACAATCGCCCGTCGGCCTTTGTAGCCAACCCCTTTGCAGACCTTACAGCGCCGATCACGTCCTGCTTTGTAAAAGGTGGCGCGCGCAATCTCTTCGTCCGTAAAACCCAGTTTGCGCAGCATTACGTAATCCGGATCTTTGTCCTCTACTTTACAGGCTGGACAGACTTTACGGATCAGGCGCTGGGCCACGACCAAGTTGATCGCATAGGCAATCAAAAACGGCTCAATCCCCATCTTGTAGAGCCGACTGACCGCACTGGGCGCATCGTTCGTGTGCAACGTCGAAAAGGTCAGATGCCCCGTGTTGGCCAGCTTGATGGCCAGCTCGGCCGTCTGCCGATCGCGCATCTCCCCGACCATCACGATGTCGGGGTCGTGCCGAAGGATAGCCCGCAGGGCATCTTCCAGGCCCAGCTTGTGGTTGAGTTTGATCTGCCGCACGCCCGGAATGATGTACTCGACCGGATCTTCGATCGTCAGCACATTCACCTCAGGACTGACGACCTGGTGGAGGGCGGCATAGAGCGTGGTGCTTTTGCCGGAGCCGGTGGGTCCGGTGACGATCACCATGCCATAGGGTTGGCGGATGGCCCGCTCAAAGCGCTCCAGCGCTTTTTTGTTCAGGCCCAGCAACCGCAGGTCTTTGATGACCTTGCGGTCGTCGAGCACGCGGATGACGATCGATTCAGAGCGCAGGTCTTCAAGCGCATTGGCAATGGGTAGCACGGAGACGCGGAAGCGGATCAGGTGATCGTCGATCCAGCGCTGAATGAAACCGTCCTGCGCCGCATCGCGCTCAAAGCGATCCACATTGATGGCCTGGTCTTTGATGACGGCGATCAGCGCTTCCGGATGCACCTTATCCTCAACGTGCCAGCGCGTAAGCCGTCCATCAATCCGGAAATGGATTTCGACTTTCTTTTCATTGTTGGGGAAGATGTGGATGTCGGAGGCGCCCTGGTGGACGGCCTCGACGAGCGTGGCCTCGAACAGGTTGATCAGCTTTGAACGGTTGATCTCCGCCTCTAAGGCATCCTCGTCGATCAGTTCGGCCTCAGCCTCGTAGCTGGTGCCCAGATCATAGGCTTCTTCTTCCTGAACACGCTCCAGGTATTCGTTGCGTCGCGGATAAGCCTCCAGCAACGCCTGCATAATGACGCCCTGCGGTGCATATTGGAGCTCGAACCGCTCCAGCTTGAGCCGATGCATCAGACGGTGCACTTCGGGCCGCATGGGATCATGGGTGACCAGCACGAGCTTGACAGCACCGGTCTGGGCGTCCAGGTCAACCTCAAAGGGTACAACTCGAAGGGCAATCAGACGCTCGCGCACCTCTTCTTCGAAGGTGTCCATCACCGAGCGCACAAATTCGGGACTGGGCTTGCCCGGCTCCAATCGGGCAATGGGAAAGGCGTACAACCGGGCGGCCTCTTCGTAAATAGCATCTTGCGGCACATGATCGCTTTGCGCCAGCACGCGCCAGAGGGGCTCTTTCAACCCTTCATCCTGCTGTCGCTGATAGGCCTGATAGATCTGATGCAGGGCCACCACTTCCTTTTCGAGCAAACGGCTCACTACCCGGTCACGACTAATGGCCGTTTTGAGCTCAGGTAGATCATCCAGGACAATCTTAACCGACGCAGGCGTCTCTTCCGTTTCTTCTTCGGCGATCGAGGGCGTATCTGCTACCTCTTCTCTGTCTCCGCCTGCTACTTCGGACGCCGGCTCTATGGTCTCTATCGTAACCTCAGGCAAGGCGGTTTCTGATGCGGCTGCAGCATGCGCTTCCGCCTCAGGTTCCGATGAGGGCTCATCGGCGTAGCTGGCTTCCTGATCAAGGCACGCTTTTGTCGGCAGTTCGTCTACTGCGTGCTTTTCCGAAGACCAATCAACGGCTGCTTCCTGATCTATCGCATGGTCTGTAGCAATAGAAGGCTCAGGGGCTTCAGGCTCATCGTCCTGGTAGGAGGCCTCGTCTTCTTCCAACTGGCTGTCCGGCGCGATTTCGGTTGCGGGCAATCCAGAAGTTGTTGCTGGACCTGGGGATTCGTCTGTTTCCGCGCTTTTGTCCGAAGGTGCTTCGACCGCCGATATCTCCGGTACGTTAGGGACACCTGCGTCGGGTTGATGGGCCGCATGCCTCTCCATCGACGCCGGCACCTCAAGCGGTTGGTTTACCACAGCGTCATCTTGCTTCTCTGGGGTACCGGCTATCGAGGTGTCGGCAGCTTCCGCAGGAGGCGGCGACTGATCCATGTTCAGGGCAGGTGGCCGGAAGTTTTCCAGCTCAGCCAGTCGTTTCTTCAGGATACGTTCCGGAGCATACCGGAGCTCGGCTGCCAGGGGCAACTCCTGCACCCATGCTTCCAGATCCGAACGCGTGGGATCGCAGGTAGCCAGCAGGAGTACGCGCCCTTCGTCCTTTCCTCCCTGGGCAAATCCACATGGAAGCAACTGCCATTCGAACAGGGCATGCTGCATTGAAGGCGGTAAGAGTAACAAAATGGCCTTAATGAATTCAACAGAAGGCCGTTTTTCATCTACCGGAGCCGGTGCGACACCGCCGATGCGGGCCGCTTCGGCCAGCACGACCTCGCGGTCCACATCTGGAACTTCCAGCAAACACCGCCAGAGTGCTTGTGCAGGCTGGCGGCGACGCAGGACGATTGCCCGGGCAATCTGATCCAGACGCACAGCCCCTCCATAGAGCAGTGCCATGACCACTTCATCTTCAAACATTTCGGCCAGCTCGGCCATCCCTCCTCCATCAGTAAACATAGCCGTCCGGGAATCGCCTGCGCCCGAATGGGCACGGCTATGGTCACGCTCCGCAGGCTGCAAATCGTTAGCCTCTGCTTGCGGTCGGAACGATGACGAACGGTGGGGAGGCTGTTCTGACGACGCATTGGACTGACTCGCTTGCGGCTGGGCCGACACGGTTCCGGTAGCGGCTACGTCTTCAGCCAGCTCGGCAGTCTGATCAGCTTCCCTGGCGGCCTGCGTGTCTTCTACCGCTTCCTGTGGAGCCGACCATGATGCGTCGGACAGTGCTGGCAACGATTTGGCGTGTCCATCACCCACCATCTCCAGCCATAACTGCGTCAGTGGCGCGTCTTCATGGCTCAGTGGGGTATTCTGGCCGGTCGATTCCGAAGCAGCCTCCTGCGCCTTCTTATCGTTGGCCTCGGACTGCCTGGCGGCATCGGGCGATGGTGTTTCGGAAGCACTCGCTTTCCCGAACTTCAGCCGCCGCAGCTCCTCGTTCCACTCACGATGCGAACGGCGGCGCCCGAACAGATCACTCCAGCCCATACGCTTGATCGTTCTGGCGCACTTGCGCGTGGTTCGATGTCCTTCTCTGCCCTGCCAGTAGGTGCACACCAGGGAAGCACCCGCCCCCCTCAATGTCCCATCATTCTGGCCGGACTACCTATCGTGTCTGGCCTATTAGCAGGCCTCTTCTATGGAGCACGCGTTTTCCCTGACAGTATGTGGACCATAATGGAATTCTTTTTTCGTCCCTCATCAGCCACCCATGCGCATCAGGTCGGTCGTGGATGGCTGAATCAGGGCCACTTCAGAGGAAATAATGGTCAGGATGGCGATAGCGATCGTAATCAGGATGGCAATGACCGTCTGGATGCCCTCCACAACCGCCTTCAATTTCAGGGTAGTCTCGCTTTCGTAATAGTTGGCCATTTGCTCGGCAGCCCCTCGCACGTTCCCCGTTTCCGCCCCGCTTCGGAAGCGAGCCAGAGCCATCTGAGTAAAGACGCCACTGGCTTCCATGGCTCGTACCAGATCCACCCCCTGCGCCACCATCAGCGGCACCGTAACCGTTTTGATTCGATGCTCCATATAGCGATTACCGCAGGCTTCGGCAGCGATCTTAATCACGCTGATGTTTTCACCGCTATGAGAATACAGGATGGCAAAGACCCGACAGAAGATCTCAATGTTCAGCTTGTGCAATAGCCCTCCTATGAGTGGTAACTTGATCAGCCATCGATGGACGATGAGCTGCCCTTTTTCTGAGCGAGCAAACGCTACAAACCCCAACACGACCGCTGCAAAACTGAGCGTCAGCCAGAGGATATTGCGATCCAACCATTGCGAAAACTTCATGGTCGCTGCCGTCATCGGGGGCAATTCCATGCCCAGGTCGGCCAGCAGGCCGGCCGTCATCGGGAAGATGTACCACACGTACCAGATGAACGTGGCCACCAGCGCGATGATCGTAATAGCCGGGGTGATCATTGCACTGCGGACGCTCTTGCGAAACTCATTTTGACGCTCCAGAAAACGGGCCGTCGATTCAAAGATCTCGGCCATGTTGCCGCTTTTTGAGGCCAGGCCGAGCATGTAGGCCGTAAATTTGCCCAGGATGTGCTGGTGCTTCATGAAGGCCTGCTGCGCCTCCATGCCTGCCTTCAAATCGGCGTTCAGATCGCGGATCACCTGGCGCAGCGAGCTCGACGAGATGTCGTTGACCAGCAGGTTCAGGACTTCATCGAAGGGCAGCTTTTCGCGTAGCAGGTTGGCCGCCAGGCGCACGAACATGATGATGTCTGTCCGTGGCGGCTTGAGCTGCAGGTCGAGTACCTTACGTTCAATGCGGATCACCTCCAGGCCCATCTTGCGCAGGGCCTGGGCCAGCTCCTCGGCCGTGTACGCTTTCTGTTCCCCGGTAATGACCTTGCCACTGGGATGCCGTACCTTGTAGATGAACGTGCGGCGCGGTTGCAAGAGTTGGGGACGGAAGTTATGCTTCCGAGCTAACTCGGCCAGCTTTTTACGGGCTGCCCGCATCGAAGGAGCCAGTACGGTCCCCTGCACGGGCACCCCGCTTACGCTGACCCCACTGAAGCGAAACTCACGAACGGGCATTTTCGATACCTGCACAAATGGATAGCAAACCGGGCCGATCGTTCTCGTAGAAGAGGCCTAAAACCGTCCGGCGGCGCCCCGCCGGGGCGCATTCCCCCGCACAGAACGCCGCCGGATTTACATCGAAAAGCTTCTTATTAATTAATTGTTGTTATTGTTGTTAGTCGCATAGCTCCAGGCAATATCGTCGGGCGTCGTACCGTCAATTGTCACCGTAGCAATGGTGGTGTTGGCATCACAGACGCGATTGCCATTGTTGTCGGTTGTAAGGCTATAAATTGTCAGCGTAGCGGCCGTGGTATTCCCACTCAACGCATAGCACCCATTGAGGGTAAGATAGCGTCCGTTGTTATCCAGGCTGGAAGAAGGAATTCCGATCGCCTGAAAACTCACGTTGCTCCAGTCGCCCGAATCGCCGCCCCCTCCAAAGGCTTTGGGCTTCAACATCCAAGCCTGGATGTCCGAAATCAGCCGCATAGCGTCGCTGACCGCTGCATCACGGTCGGCCTTGGCTTTCCCTTCTGAGAACGCCTGGATGCCAGCCACTACCGCAATGCCCACGATCACCATACCCAGCACAAGGAGCAAAAGCTGTTGCTGACCCATGACGAGCCTCCTGTTTGGTTAACGGATGTTTGGTGGTTTTCCTGTTGACAGGCTTCTGGGTAGGTATCGACCGTCAGTCCGGCATCTTAAATGGTCGGACAATTTTTTCTTTCGGCCTTATACGGCCCCGCCAAAAACCCGTCTCTTTTCTGTTACACAGGCTATGCCAGTTGCGTCCACCACTACTGCTCTCCTGTTCTAAACCTTCAAAAGCTGTCCATTTAAAAAGAGGTGTGACCCTTTGCTACCTCAGAACGGTCTGTCTTGAGCGTTACGATAGGTAACCCTACGTATCCAAACGAATCGGTCACACACAACGGCGAGCCTTTGCATGCACCTCAGTCCTCCAGTAGCAGGAGCCCGCGATGTTCACCTGAAGGCGAACGGATCGCGCATTCAATCCCAGCCCTACGATAGGATCCACACCTTTACTCAGCGAAGTGATAGCCTTTCGTTATGAGCGCACGTATCCGTCCATCCACAGGCTTGCATCTTAGCTCTCTGTTACAGAAAATTTGCGATGCGTGAATTGGCACTATATCACGCATACCATGCTTCCACTACGCTATCGGACGCCAGCGAATCGCTTTGTGATTGGCCATTCGATGGACAAAGCGCATGCATGCTGGCCCGAAACAGTGCAGCATGGCGTGATAGCTACGCTAAAGGGGCCACGACAACCAGACGTTCTGCTTGCAGAGGCCACGCGATAAGTCTCCGAAGCGCTTCGAGCCAGGTCGTACGGCCGATGCCAGAACGGAATCTCCTGGTATATCTTTTCGATGGAGCCAGAGCATGCAAGACGCCGGCGTCATAGGCAGGATCTGGAGGCAGCTCGCCCGGGCATATGCCATAGTCGTTTTCGTCTGCGCCAGCGACACGCTAAACGGTAACCGCTATAATTTAGTTCAGAGTACAAGCACGCTGCGTACGCGGGCGCCCCGTACATCCTGATCGGTATCGAGCGGCTGGCGAAAGCGTTTGCGCCCCTGGGGTGGAATATTCTGGACAGGGACCTGCATTGTACCGATCAGCCGATTGTGACGGTCATAGAGGCCGATTTCGAGCTGAAGATTGGTAATTGGCTGATCCGTCAGGTTACGAACCACACCGGTAACGATCCGCGTTCCTCCGGGCAATTCTTGATAGCGAAAATGCTCAACCCGCACCGGACTCTCTGCCCTTTCTCCATTACGGCCACATCCGGCCATCACAAATACCAGCAATAGCCCGATCCACTGTGCCAGGATCTGCCTGTGTGTCATGCTTTTATGTTTTCCGGTTCGCAAAAGCAACTCAAAGCCGCGCTTCGCGCAGCGTACGCAGGCGGTTAAAGATCCGACAAGAAAGGCCTTTGTTCTTTGAGATTCCAGCTAAAAATTATGGTGCTGGCACACGGGGTGTTTCTACAAGCCATACGCCTTCCTGATGGTCCACCTCACGCAACCGCACGCGTACCTCTTCGCCAGGGAGTGTCGGAACCTGGCGCCCGACAATGTCCGGGCAAATGGGCAGCTCGCGTAGCCCTCGATCGATCATCACCAGCAAATAGACAGCAGCCGGACGCCCCAGATCCATCAGCGCATCCAGCGCGGCCCGCGCAGTGCGGCCCGTATAGATCACATCGTCGATGAGCACCAGATGGCGGCCCGTCACATCAAAAGGGATATGCGTGGGACGCACTACAGGTTGATGTGCCCGCAGCCGCACATCGTCGCGATACATGGTCACGTCGAGAATGCCGACAGGGACTTCCAGCCCGGCCGCCGTCCGAATCTTGGCCTGCAGTCGACGCGCCAGATACACGCCGCGCGTTTGCATACCCACCAATGCCAGGCGCTCCGGACTGCCGGCGTCGAGTGCCGCCCGTTCAATGATCTGCCGGGCCATACGCTCCAGTGTGCGGTCCAGGTCGGCCTCGTCCATAAGCTGTGCTTTAATGCAAGCTCGGGCTTCCATATGGGTTGTTCGTTTGACCAGATAGCGCCTTCCTATCGGCCACACGCACAGGCCTGCCCAAAGGATCCCATCCCGAATGGTCCACATTCTGGGCAGACACGTTGGTCTGCCCCTACCGGGGGGTGATGAATGGGAAATCAAACCGATAGGGACGGTAGGGGCGCACCCCGTGTGCGCCCGACGAATCGGACGAACACACGGTCTGCCTTTCGGGCAGACACAAGGGTCTGCCCCTACCGAAGGAACCCTGGCCCACGTCAGGATTCTAACCGCATCACCTGATCTCTTACATCAACCTTCAGGCTTTCGGTGGCCCGCCCTGACACATTACAGTACCTTGATCCAGCCGTTCTCTCGCGCCTGAAAAACATGGAGCTGCGGGCGCGGCTGATCGTCGAAGGTTTTATTACCGGGTTGCATCGCAGTCCGTATCATGGCTTTTCGGTAGAATTTGCCGAGCACCGTCCCTACAACGCAGGGGACGAACTGCGGCACATCGACTGGAAGGTGTACGCCAAGACGGACCGCTTCTACGTCAAACAGTACGAGGAAGAAACGAACCTGCGGCACTACGTGGTGCTCGACACGTCGCCTTCGATGCGCTACCGGTACCGGGCCTCTCTGACCAAACTTGAATACGGAGCCTATCTGGCTGCAGCCCTTCACTTTCTCATGATACGCCAGCGCGATGCCACAGGTCTCATCGCTTTTGACGAACGGGTGCATACACTGCTTCCCCCCAGAAGCAAACCAGGTTACCTGTACACGCTGCTGGCGCATCTGGAACGACTGGTACGCCAAGAAACGACCGAAACTCGACGTACGGCTGTGGCGCCGGTGCTCCACGAAGTAGCCGAGCGTATCCACCGCCGGGCACTCGTTGTGCTGATCACCGATCTGTTTGACAACCTCTCGACACACGACGAGCTACTGCGCGCCCTGCGCCATCTGCGACATCGTGGACACGAAGTGCTGGTGTTTCACGTGCTGGAAGGTGCGACAGAACGGCATTTTGAACTACCGGATCGTCCGCTTCGCCTTTTCGATATAGAAACCGGTGAAGCCTTAACCCTGCATCCAGCGCAGTTTCGGGAGGCCTACGTGCAGGCTGTGCAGGCTTTTACCGAACAGTTTCGCCGGCGCTGTCTGGAGCATCGCATCGACTTTGTCGAGCTTGACACCGGTCAGCCTTATGCTACCGCCCTGATGGCCTATCTGAACAAACGTAAGCGGATGGGCTAAAAGGCCATGCATCGATACGGAAGGGATGCTATCTTAGTAAGGTCGTTTCGATCTGTAACTTCTATCCTGAACCGGCCATGCCACGACGCATTCCTGTGATCCTCTGGATATTGCTTCTGGGCTGGCCCCTGCTGCTGCAGGCCCAGAGCCAACGCCCCGCTCCTACGCCCACGGTGTTTGCCAATCCAGCCCTTGTGCAGCGCTACCAGGCTACCATTACGCCGGAGGAGCTGGCCGCCCATCTGTTCATCGTGGCCTCGGACTACTTCGAAGGGCGCGAAACCACCACGCGTGGCCAGAAGCTGGCCGCCTATTACCTGGCCAGCCAGTACCGCAAGCTGGGACTCAAACCTGCCGGCACGCTGCAACCCGATCATCCCTATGCGCCCGAAGCCTACTTTCAGCCTTTCACTGTCTATGGTCAGCGGCTGCAGGAAGCCCAACTGATTGCACTTCAAGGTAGCGACACGCTGACCGTGCTGTCGTTCGGTCCGGACCAAGCCGATCCGAATGGCTACCTGTGGCTGGGTGCCCGACCTGAAAGCGCCGGCAGTCTGGTCTTCGGCGGTTACGGCATTGCCGATTCGACGCTGGGCTACGACGACTACGCCGCGCTGGCGGCCGACAGCATTGAGCTAACGGGGCGTTGGTTGATGATCCTCGCCGATGAGCCGATGGCAAACGACTCAACCAGCCTGTTGACGCCAAACGGCCAACCTTCACGCTGGACAACCCAACCATTCCTCAAGCTGCGCCAGGCCCTGCAGGCCGGCGTGGCAGGGGTACTCCTGGTAGGCGATCGTTCCCCACGCACAACCGAATCGTTGGCCGAGCGTGCTACCCGCGCTGCATTGCGGGTGCGTACCCGCGTTGGCCGCCTCTCACTTACCCCACCCCAATCGAGAGGCTTCCAGCTTCCGCCCATCTGGGTGATCAGCAGCCGCATGGCCGATGCGCTGCTGGCTCCAAGCGGCTACACCATTGCCGAACTGCAACAGCAGATCGACAAAAGCCGGCAGCCGGTCGTTTTTGCCGTGCCTGAAGTTACCATCCACGGCCAGCTTATACAGGAAACCTATCAGGCTCAGACCGAAAACGTGCTGGCCTACATCGAAGGCGCTGACTCGCTCCTGAAAGACGAAGTGGTGGTCCTTTCAGCCCACTACGACCACGTGGGCATCGATCCGACGGCTGAAGGCGATGGCATCTACAACGGCGCCGATGACGACGGAACGGGCACCGTTGCCCTGCTCGAAATCGCCGAAGCCTTCATGCAGGCCGTCCGCGATGGCTACCGCCCCCGCCGCTCCATCCTGTTTCTGCACGTGTCGGGCGAAGAAAAGGGACTGCTCGGCTCGGCCTATTACACAGACCATGAGCCGGTCTTCCCACTCGAACAGACGGTAACAAACCTGAACATCGACATGATCGGCCGCCATGATCCCTCCCGGGAAGGCGACTCCAATTACGTGTACATCATTGGCTCACACCTGATCTCACAGGAACTGCATGAGATCAACCTGCGCGTGAACGAAATCACCGGTACGCACCTTGTGCTTGATGAACGCTTCAACAGCAAAGACGACCCTAACCGGTTCTATGCCCGTTCGGACCACTGGAACTTCGGCAAACACGGCATCCCGTTCATCTTCTTCTTCACCGGTACCCATGAAGACTATCACGGCGTAGATGACGAACCCCACAAGATTGACTACAACCGCATGGCACGCATCGTACGGCTCATTTTTGGGACAGCCTGGCAGGTGGCCAACCAGGACAACCGCCCACCGGTCACCGGAACCGGTTTTAACTGAGCAACGGCTATGCTGCGTGAGATTCAGGGCCTGAGTGAGGAAGTCTTTCCAGAAGTGCTCCGGCTCCGTCGCGCCATTCACGCAAACCCGGAGCTGGCCTTTGAAGAGTACGAAACAGCCCGGTTGGTAGTCGAAACGCTCCGGCCGCTGGACGTGGAGCTCCAGACCGGTGTAGCCCGCACCGGCGTGGTGGCTACATTGCGCGGCACCGAAGCCGGCCCGACCGTCCTGCTCCGCGCCGATATGGACGCCCTGCCTATTCAGGAGGAAAACGACTTTGACTTTCGCTCGCGCCATCCAGGCAAGATGCACGCCTGCGGGCATGACGTGCACACAGCTTCGCTGCTGGGTACGGCCATGATCCTGTCGCGCCTGCGCGATCGGCTGCGTGGCCAGGTGCGCATGGTCTTTCAGCCCAGTGAAGAAAAACTTCCCGGCGGGGCCCAGGCCATGATCCGCGAAGGCGTGCTGGAGGCCTCCGATAGCATACCGGCCCCGTCCGCTGTCTTTGCCCAGCACGTGCAGCCGGACCTGCCGATCGGAACTATCGGCGTGCGTAGCGGCATGTACATGGCCTCGGCCGATGAACTCTATATCACGGTTCATGCCGAAGGGGGCCATGCCGCCGCCCCGCATCGCTTGGAAGCCGACGGCGTGCTGGTAGCCGCCCACATCATCGTAGCGCTGCAATCCGTAGTCAGCCGCAACGCACCACCCGACGTGCCCACGGTGCTCTCAATCGGACGGGTGCTGGCCGAAGGGGCCACGAACGTGCTCCCCACTACGGTGCGCCTGGAAGGGACGTTTCGGGCAATGGACGAAGACTGGCGGTTTCGAGCGCACGCACTCATCCGGCGGGTTGCCGAACAGACGGCACGCGCCTTTGGCGCTCAGGCCGACGTGGAGATTGTGATAGGCTACCCGGCCCTTTACAACCATGAACAACCCACAAAGCTTGTGCGCGAAGCCGCCCGCGAATATGTGGGCCCTGACCGGGTAGTCGAACTCGAACCCTGGTTTGCCAGTGAAGACTTTGCCTATTTCCTGAAAGAACGCCCGGGATGTTTCTACCGCATCGGCACCGGTAATCCAGAAAAAGGCATCGTACACGGACTACACACCCCCCGCTTTACCATCGATGAAGAGGCGCTGCGTATCGCTCCAGGCTTTATGGCCTACCTGACCTGGCGCTACCTGCAGGCAGCAGCATGACGTTTTCTTCCGACTTTCCACCGTTCCCGGGCTTTCGGCCGCAGGCGCTGGACTTTCTGCGAGCGCTGAAGCAACACAACCGCCGCGACTGGTTCAAACCGCGCAAGGCAATCTACGAAGATGAAGTGCGCTGGCCCATGCAGTGCCTGATAGCTGAGGTAGGACGCCAACTGGCACGAAGAGGGCTGCCGTTGCGTGGAGACCCGGAGCGAGGACTGTTCCGCATTTACCGGGATACGCGCTTTACGAAAGACAAACGTCCTTACAAAACGCACATCGGAGCTGTACTCTCCCGCACAGGCAGCCGGCGCGATCTGGGCGTGGTGTACATTCATGTGGAGCCCGGGGCTTCGTTTCTGGGGGCCGGATTCTGGAAGCCCGAACCCGCCTTTCTTCGTCGCTGGCGTCAGCGCATGCTGCAGGAGAACGAAACGTTTCTGGAGCTCGTCCGTCATCTCCAAGCCCATGACCTGACGCTGGAGACCGATACAATGCTCAAGCGCATGCCCCGGGGCTTCGAGGAGGCCGCCGACAGTCCGGTGGCCCCGTACCTGCGATGGCATTCCTTCCTGGTATCCCGGGACGTGTCGGACGAAGCCTTGCTGCGCCGCGACTTTACGCAGACCGTCGTTCAGTTTGCTGAAACCGTATTGCCCCTGCTGGAATTCGGATGGGCCGCTGTGGATACCTGATCGCGCTGTTGATGACCGGACTGATGGTAGGTTGTGGAGGCGCCCGAGAAATCGTTATGGCGCCGCCCCGTCCGGCCGTCCCGTATGTACCTGATACCACCCTCCTGCCAGCACGCTTGACCCTCACGCTCCAGGCCGATACAGTACTTCCCGCTCCCTTTCAGACGCTCACGCTGACGCTACACTTGCTCGCCCTGCAGCGCCCGGATGCTACACGCCTTCCACTCCCGCCCACCCACCGTACCCTGACGTTCACTGCCACTTCCCTCCATGCCTGGCCCCTGCTCGAAGGGGTTCCCGTTCCCCCCGGCCGATACGACACGCTATGGATCTGGCTCTCTGACGTGTCGGTTCGTTTTGGCCCCAACGCAGGCGGCACGTTGCACGTCGAGCCCGACACGCTGGCCCTGCCGGTGACGCTGGTGTTGTCTCCTGACCGATCCTATGTCTATCAAATCCGCTTTGCGCTGGGACGCTCGTTGGTGGCCGAACCCGGTTGTCGCTGGCGCTTTGTGCCGCGGCTGCACCTTGAAAGGCCCTGAAGCTGCACCTGATCAGCTACCCTTTGACCTACCTGGTTTACCACCGAACAGAGATCACAGGGCAATCATACTGTTTCCGTCAAATCAGCAGCTTGAGAATAGCGTGGTCAAAGCTGCATCCGTGGTCCATTTGCACCTTAACCAGTTACATCGACGCCTGTGGTCTCAACGTTTCAACCATCGCCGACGAATCCACATAGATGCTTCGAGAGCCGCTACGTAATTCAACAAAAAAGCCCTGACCGGTGCCAGGGCATTCGTCTAAGCTGATGTGGCCACATTCAACTGGTAGCCTGAACCGCTTCGACGCGCGTGATTTCGGGAACGGCCCGCTTGAGCACTTGCTCGATCCCGGCGCGAAGCGTCATCAAGCTCATCGGGCAGGTTCCGCAGGCGCCCAGCAACTCCAGCTCGACCACATAATCTTCGGTGACGTTCAGTAACCGTACCGATCCTCCGTCGGTCATCAGATAAGGGCGAATCATGTCGAGCGCCTCTTCGATACGGCGATGCAGTTCAGGATCGTTAGGCGCCAGCGGGCCTGCCGCATGCGTGGGTTTCGTGTCGGCCATAATGCGCACTGTTGCGTCTTCTGCTCGAAAGAAAAAAACCCCTTAGCTGACGAATTGTTGCCGGGTTAGCGATAAAGAACTTCAACCCGTTGCGTGGGCGGCTGCTCGGCATTGCGCAAGTTAACCTGTTCGACTACCTGCTCGGCCAGCCGGTAGAAAGCCTGTGCTGAAGCACTTTCGGGATCGGCCAGCACGATAGGCTTGCCGGTGTCGCCCCCTTCCCGCACAGCCTCCTCAATGGGAATCTCGCCCAGGAAGGGTACATCCAGCTCTTCGGCCAGCCGGCGCGCACCGCCTCGTCCGAAAAGGTAATATTTGCGATCGGGTAGATCTGGTGGTGAGAAGTAGGCCATGTTCTCGACAATGCCCAGTACAGGCACCTGCACGTTACGGAACATTGCCACGCCCTTGCGGGCATCGGCCAGCGCCACCGGCTGGGGTGTCGAAACGATGATGGCACCGGTCAAGGCAATAGACTGCACGATGGTTAGCGGCACATCGCCTGTCCCCGGTGGCAGATCCAAGATCAAGTAATCGAGCGTGCCCCAGTCGGCCTCTCCCAGAAATTGCCGCAATGCCTTGGCCACCATAGGCCCCCGCCAGATCACAGCCTGTTCAGGATTGACGAGGAAGCCCATTGAGAGCAATCGCACGTTGTGCCGCATCAGCGGCACAATCTTGCGCTGCTCATTGACCCGGGGTTTCTCGTCACGTACGCCGAACATGGTGGGCACCGAGGGCCCGTAGATGTCAGCATCAAGCAGGCCCACGTCGTATCCCTGTTGGGCCAGTGCCACCGCCAGGTTGACAGCCACCGTACTTTTGCCCACCCCGCCTTTACCAGAGGCTACTGCAATGAAGTTCAATACGCCCTCAGGCTGCACCGAGGGCATGGGACCGCCTCCCTGCACTTCCAATCCGATCATTTCAGTATCGGTCTCGATCTTCACCTCCAGATCTGATCCGAACGCTTCCTGTAGCAGCCTTCGGCACTGTTCAGGCACCTGACGGGCAAAGTCGGTATCAGGCCGTTTCAAAACCAGTGTAAACGAAACGCGGCTATCCTCGACGCGAAGATTTCGCACCATCTTGAGGCGGACGATGTCGCGGCCGCGCTCTGGCTCGACAACGCGGGCCAATACGTGCAACACTTCCTGGGGGGTGGGCATGGCGCGTACGTTTCCGATTGCTTCGAGATAGCGTGTCTGGGACCGCAGGCTGCGCGAATTGTTCCGTCTCAGCGGAGGGCCAGATGGCGTAGCATCAGGCCGTGGCGCAAACCAAACGGGCTGACATGGCAGACCGGCCAGTTACCCCATACCATGATTTCATAGAGGAGCAGAGCACCCATCGGGAGCACGTCGGCCCGACCATGCAGCAGCTCCGGCCAGAGGGCACGTACTGCTTCCGTTGGCATCTGCAGTAGCCGTTCACACCAGGCAGCCACGGTTGTCCGCGGCAGCACAACCGACGATGTCAGCGGAAAACGGCGCGTTTCCAGCGCCGCCAGCGACACGCAGGTGCCGGCCACACCCACCAGCACACACGACGCGGCCACCGGCGGCAGTTCTACCTCCGCCAGCATTGCCCGAATCTGGCGCTGCGCGTCGGCAATAGCCTCAGGCGCTGGAGGTAACGTCGCAAAGCAGCGTTCGGTCAGACGTACGGTGCCCAGCGGAAGACTTCGGACAAATGAAATGGCGGGTGCACCTTCAGCTCGGTATGCACCTATCACCAGCTCGGTTGATCCTCCGCCGATGTCCACAACCAGCCAGGGTCCGGCAGGCATGCCGGGTGCTGCCAGCGCTCCGGCCAGGCTCCATCGCGCCTCTTCTTCTCCAGAAATGACTTCCAGCTCCGTTCCCAGCACTTCGCGCACTACATTGGCCACGGCCGCTGCATTCCGTGCTTCCCGCGTAGCGCTGGTAGCGACCACCAGGCACGTTTCAACAGCCCAGCGCTTCAGCGTCTCCCGGTAGCTTTCCAGGGTACGGCGCAGCCGCCGCAGTGCGGGCTGGCCGATCCGGCCTGTACGTTCAAGCCCTTCCCCCAGCCGCACGAAGCGTTCGGCCTCATAGCAGGGCCGAAGCTGACCGTCGGTTATTTCAGCCACAAGGAGCAGCGCCGTGTTGGTACCCAGATCGATCGCGGCCAGCCGCACGGTTTCAGACCGATCGTTTCAGCATGACAGCCCACCAGGCATTTTCCGTCGCTTCGCGAAGTGGCTCCAGATCGTGCGCGGCGGCTGCCTCCAGCATCAGCTCGCGCTCCTCGCGCAGCAGTCCAGAAAGCAGTACGTAGCCGGTAGGATGTACTTTTTCCCGAAAGGCCGGAAGCAACGCGCAGAGGACGCGCCGATGAATATTGGCCAGGATCAGATCGAAACCGCATTCGGGCACCACCTCAATCGATCCCTGCCGGAACTCGACCTGATCGGCTACGCCGTTACGGGCAAAGTTTTCCTGCGCGTTTTCCGCGGCCCAGGGATCGATGTCGAACGCGATGGCCGAGCTGGCCCCCAGTTTCAGCGCGGCGATGGTCAGGATGCCCGTGCCGGTACCGGCATCAAGCACGCGAGCGCCCGGCTCCACACAATCGGGCAGCATCTGCAGGACCAGCCGGGTACTTTCGTGGTAACCGGTCCCGAAGCTCATTTTCGGATCGATCTCCAGCACAATGTGCGTGGCGTAGGCTTCGGGAACGGCATGCCAGCTCGGTTTGATCAGAAACGGTCCCACCGCAATGGGTCGCAATTGTGCTTCCCATTGGGCGTTCCAGTTTTCCGGTTCGATCGTACGGACTTCGATTTCATCAGACAGGCCCTGGCGACGCAGTAGCTCACGCACGGCTTCGCGGACGGCCGCTCGCCACTGCGAGGCAGGCATGTAAGCCTTCAGATGATCGGCCTCTTCCCAGAACGCTTCGAAGCCCAGGGCATCAAGCTGAATAATCAGCGGCTCATGGCGCGTCGCAGGGACAGGCAGCATCACTTCAATCGTTGGCTCACTGATTGAGACGCTCAATCCGGAGCCCCCAGGCCTGGGGTTCGTCGGGTGCAGGATATTCGAACTGTCCATAGGCATGCGAAAAATCGGTCTGAAAATGTGCCGTGTACGATCCGGGCGGTAGGGTCAGCGTCGTATCGATCAGTCGGTTTCGCGGATCACCGCCGGCCGGGCGTGTGCGTTCCCAGGTCATCTCCCAGACGATCTCGCCTGTGCCAGCACGTTCGATCCAGGCATAATCATATCGGCCACTGATCGACAGTTCGCCAACTGCTCGAATACGCAGCCGCGTGGCGCGGTCGAGGGTAAACACCTGAACGCGATGTTCGTTGTTTCCGACGCGTGTCAGATCGACCAGAACCTTTCCCGCGGCTGGCGGAGCAACTGTCGTGGGGGAGGGACCTTCGAGGGGCGATGGTTCGACGGGCGTCAGCACCTGCACGGCGGCTGTTTCCGGGTGCAGCACAAACAGCGTCACGCCCCAGCGTTCCGGATATTCCGGCTGTCCGTTGCGCCAGTCGCCATAAGCATGCGAATCGTCCGTGCGGTAGTGCAGCGCATAGCGTCCGGGGGACAACCGCAGGGCAGCGATCTCCAGGCGGTTATTGGGATGACCGCCGGCCGGCACCGAGCGGCTGCGCTGCATTTCCCAGATAACCTCTCCCGTACTATCGGCCAGCCAGGCATAGTCGTAGCGTCGGTTTCGGGAGCCCAGCTCTCCCAGCGCATAAATCAGCACCGTCGTGGTGTCCGTTACTTCGAAGTCAGCCCTACGGTTTTCGTTATTCCCCACGGCGGTAAGCCGCAGTCGGGGCTGCAAATGCTGCCAGGGGTCCCACAGCGTCACGGTCGTATCGTCGGGCAGCAGGCGCCAGAGCGTCAATCCCCAGGCGGCCGGGTCAAACGGAGGAGTGAAGCGCCAGTTACCAAAAGCGTGCGCGTTGTCGGTCTGAAACCAGGCGCGATAGAGGCCCGGCGCCAGGGTGAGTGTATCCTGCATCTGCCGGTTTCCATGCCAGCCACCGGCGGGCCGGGTTCGGGCGTAGGTCATCTCCCAGATGCGCCGGCCATCAGGCAACTGTTCAATCCACCCATAGTCGGCTGGTGCTGGCTCAAACTCTCCGACCGCATAAAGGCGAATACGCGTAGGGACCTGCACCTTCAGCAACGCCATGCGCACAGTCGCTGAAGGCATGGGGGCGGCCGTCCAGAGCAATCCGGATCCCCCAGGAGGCACTGGTCGACCGTCCGTTAACTGCAGCGACGCCACATCGTCCAACACCTGAAAGCGCAGCGTCCATTCGCGGCGGCTTCGTGTCCAAGGGGCCTCCGGCATCAGCCAGGCCCAGAAGCCGGACCGGCGGGGTGCATCGCCCTGTGTCGTGAAGAAAACCTCGTAACGTCCCGGGGTCAACTGCAGCGTATCACGCACGCGGAAACGCAGCGATTCGGTACCGGATGGCGGCCGCATTTGCCAGACAACGCGCCGGTCTTCCGTGCGCAGCAACCACCCGTACGCCACCGGTGGAGCCTCCGGAGACGCATCTGCCCGCGCCCCAAGGCCTTCCACAAACAGCCGAACCGGACGCTCTACCACCAGTACCCGGTGGTAGAGCATACCGGGTGCCATATCGGCAAACACAACGATCTCGCTAACCGGAGACGCTCGGCGCTGACAGGCACGCAGGCCTACCAGCAACATCAAGAAAGTCAGTATAATAAGCTGCCAACGTATCAGGGTAGTGCGCGACATGGCAGGCTCTTGCAACGCTGAATCCGGCGTACGTGCGCTGGCACCTGAAAGTTACGCTACCATACGCAACGCGCCTACTGGTACGTTTAGCTTTTAGAGAAAAAGCGTAACAATCGCCTGCCTTTTTCAGTATGATGCAGACAACTGGACGCGGGCAGGCTTTCGTCATGTTTTACGCGCTGCGCTAAGTATTTTCTTGGGTTTGCATGATCCGCAACGTGACGATCCCTTCGCTGCAGCAGACGGCAACGTTGCTTCAACAACGGCGCACGCGCCTGTCTTTGCTGTTACCGTTCTTCGGGATAGGATACGCATTGTCGGTGGTCTTTCATGTATTGGTGTGGAAATCAGGCACACCTCCTTCGACCTGGATTCGCCTGTTCTACTACGACAGCCTCCTCTTGATCACATATGGAGCGCTCTGGCTGTTGCTCTGGGGGGAGACGAACCAGCGTGGTACGGCCCCGACACGAACCTTCTGGAGTCTGACGGTCACGGCCCTGCTTTTCCTGGGCATCGGCTATCTGTTACTACGCATTGGGCGCCCTTCCGCCGATCTAACGTTTTCTGGAGAAGTAGCCGGCTTTGCATATGGCACAGGTGTGCCGCTGACGTGGGCCGCCGTCGCCCAGATGAATGCGCTGGCGCTGCTTGGAGCCCTGCTGGCCTTCTGGCTTTTGCTTCAGCTACGTGGACTGGTACTGTTCAAGCGTACGCGCCAGAGTGAACGTAGCTGGCGGTGGATGCTGGTCAGCATGGCCGTTTCAGCGTTGGTAGTCGACCTGTTGCAACCGGGAGAGTTCGTGCTGGCGCTGCTATTGAGTCTGCCGGTTGGCTTCATGCTCCGCAATGCGTTTCGCGTCTCCTGGATTCTGTACCTCACCTTCCGGCAAAAATTGGTCAACCTGGGTCTGACGATCCTCGCCACCATCGCTTTATCGGGCACCCTGGCCTTCACCAGTGGTCCCGCGCATGCATATCTCTGGCATTACAGCGCTGCTCTGAGCAGCTTCATCAACCTGAGCCTGGCCTTTGGGATTCTGTATCTGGTTACTTCATTTCTATCGCTGCTCTTTCACCTGCCCACAACAGGTGCCTTTCAACGGAAGGTGGATGAGCTGGCGGCGCTGCATGCCTTGATGCAGTTGGTCAGCCAGGTGTTCGACACGCAGCGCCTGACCGAAACGATTGTTCGGCTACCCGTAGAAGCCGGGGTCGCCCGAGCCGCCTGGCTGGTCCTGCCGGACTTTCAACAGACCTTCCGTCCTCAAATTGTGGCCGCTTACAACCTGCCGATGGGCCTAACTCCAGAGGCCCTTGTAGATGTCGGCACGCTCTACCAGGAAGTCGCTACGCGGCGACAGTCTCTGCTGCTGGAACAGGCCCTGATCGATCATCGGGTGCGTGCACGCCCAGAGCACGGAATCGGGAGCCTGCTGGTTGTACCGTTGGTTGCCCGCAATGAACTGCTGGGCGTGCTGTTCGCCGTCCATGAAGTGGCGTATGGCTTTGAGCAGGACGACGTCGAGGCTATCACGGTTTTTGCCACACAGGCAGCCCTTGCACTCGACAACGCACGTTTGTTGAATGAACGCCTGGAAAAAGAACGCCTGGCTCGCGAGCTGGCTATCGCCCGCGACGTGCAACGCCGGCTGTTGCCGCAGCAGCTTCCTCAACTGCCCGGACTGCAGATCGTGGCCTCCAGCGTACCCGCTCAGGAAGTGGGCGGTGACTACTACGATCTCCTGCCGCTCGACGAGCATCGACTGGCTTTTATCGTGGCCGATGTGGCGGGCAAAGGTACCTCGGCCGCTTTCTACATGGCCGAGTTGCAGGGCATCTTCCGTGCCCTGAGCCCACTGAACCCAGATCCAGCAACGTTTCTGACGCAGGCCAATCAGGCCCTTTTCGACATGCTGGAACGCAAGACCTTTATTTCCGTCGTCTATGGCGTCTTCGACGCGCAAAAGGGGACGCTCGCCCTGGCTCGGGCCGGTCATCCTCCACCGATCCTGCTGCGCCCTCACGAGTCTCCGTGTCCACTCCGGCTCCGAGGGCTGGGCCTGGGGCTGGACCGGGGCCCGCTCTTTCGCCAGACGCTGGAGACCTGCACCCTTTCGCTGCAGGCGGGCGATCGCCTGCTGCTTTACACCGACGGGCTGATCGAAAGCAGAAACGCACAGGGCGAAGCACTGGGCTACAATCGCCTGCTTCAGCTCCTCGAAACCCACCAATTCGATTCCATCGAACAGCTCCACCAACACCTGCTCGCCACTCTGGCGTCGTTTACCGGCCGCTCCTCCTACGAGGACGACCTGACGCTTGTTATTTTCCAGTGGCAGCAAGTACCAGCATGCCCAACATCAGACCGCCCGGAAACTTTCACGCAGACCAACCAGAACGTCCCGACCCTTTCCTCCCAACCTTCACAACATCCACAGAAAAAGCCATGAGCAACTTTTCGGTAGGATTTCGGCAACACGACAGCGTGCACATTCTGGATCTGCACGGCGAGCTGGACGCCCATACGGCTCCTGAACTGGAAGCTGCCCTCCAGCAATGCCTACGCAATGGGAACTATCAGATTCTGATCAATGGTCGCGACCTGGATTACATTTCCAGTGCTGGACTGGGCGTTTTCATGGCTTATATCGAAGAGATTCGCGAAAAAGGTGGCGATCTAAAGATTGCTGAGCTCAAACCCAGTGTGTACAACGTGTTTGATCTACTGGGCTTTCCGTTACTGTTTGACATTCTTCCTTCTGAGGCCGAAGCGCTGGAGCGTTTTGCTCGTGGCGAACGCCCAACGCTTCCTGCTACTTAAGCGACCAGAGGCAGCCGTGGGCCACACGCTTTACACCCTGCGTATTCCCAGCACGACGCGCCACCTGAAGACGGTTCGGCGCTTTGTGGAGCGGCACGCCCGCGCAGCCGGTCTTTCCAGCGAAGTAATTGAACAGCTCAAACTGGCCGTAGATGAAGCCTGCACCAATGTGATCAAGCATGCCTATAAAGGACGCCCCGACCAGCCTATCGACATCGCCGTGCTCATTGAGCCGGATCGGTTTATTGTGCGCATTCGGGACCAGGGCGAAGCATTCGATCCCGTCCACTATCGCGCCCCTGATTTGCCTGCCCTCATTCGCCGGCGGCAGGGCGGTGGCCTGGGCGTACGCCTGATCCGCCAGCTCATGGACGAAGTAACCTACCAGAGTCGGGGTCGGTATAATGAAGTGCAGCTAATCAAATACCTGGCCCGCTCAGGTACAGCACTGCCTCCTTCGGCCAACGCTTGAGCCTATCGCCTGCCCCGATAAAGTGAAGCAATGCCAAAGGTCAGCGGCTTCCAGTACAGATCGCGGAAGCCCACCCGGGCCATACGTTGTAGAAAATCTGGCCCGTCTGGAAACGCCTCTACCGATTCCGGCAGGTAGCGATAGGCGCCTTCATCCCGAGACAGCCAAGCACCGATGCGCGGCAGCACGTGATGCGCGTACCACCGATAAAGGGTGCGAATGATTGGCGTACGGGGATGGCTGAACTCCAGCACCACGAGCACCCCATTGGGCTTGAGCACCCGATAGCTTTCCTGCAACCCCCGGTCCAGATCTTCAAAGTTACGCACGCCAAAAGCGACCAGCACAGCATCAAATTGCGCATCGGAGAACGGCAGCTTTTCGGCATCGCCTTTTCGCAACACCACGCGATCGCCCAGGCCAAGACGCGCCACTTTTTCCTGCCCGATCCGCAACATCGATTCGGCAATATCCACCCCCACCACCCGTTCGACGGGCAGACGACGTGCCACTTCAATAGCCAGATCAGCCGTGCCAGTCGCCACGTCCAACACACGCCGAGGCTCCTCCAGGGCAATCAGGTCGACCGCCTGCCGACGCCAACGCCGATCAATACCGGCGCTTAGAATACGATTCAGCAGATCGTAACGCGGCGCGATGGCGTCGAACATGGCCGCCACCTGCTGCTTTTTGCCTTTGGTCTCTCCAATAGGCGGATAGTGCTTGCGACGTCGTGGCATCAGCCCAGTAGCTGGGTCAGTTTGAGCAGCTCGTAGTCGATCGTCTTCTTTCGGCTGTAGACATGCTTGAGCGGAGTCAGCTTGATCTCACCATTGACTACCCCGACCATCACGTTCGTGTGCCCCTGCAGCAGCGCTTCTACGGCCGCAGCCCCCAGCCGGCTGGCCAATACGCGATCTCGGGCTGTGGGCGATCCTCCCCGCTGCGTATGGCCCAGAATACATACCCGCAGGTCAATCCGGGCAAAGGCCGGATCCTGTCGCAGATCCTGCGCAATCTGCGAGGCCCCCCCGTGTTCGTCCCCCTCGGCCACCACTACAATCGATGAACGAGACTGGGCCGACATCAGGGAGAGAATGCGCTCTTTGATCTCCTCAATATCCGTAAACGTCTCTGGGATCAGCACCATCTCCGCTCCGCTGCCAATCCCACAGTTCAGGGCGATGAAGCCGGCATCCCGCCCCATCACCTCGACCAGAAACAACCGATCGTGCGCATCGGCCGTATCCCGAATCCGGTCAATGTTCTGAATGGCCGTGTTCATGGCCGTATCAAACCCGATCGTCTCGTCGGTGCCGAACAGGTCGTTGTCGATGGTACCCGGACATCCTACAATCGGAATACGGTGCTCTTCATAAAAGACAGCCGCCCCCCGGAACGTCCCGTCTCCACCGATCGCTACCAGCGCATCGATTCCGGCCTGGCGGAGCTGTTCAGCCGCCCGGGCCCGCCCCTCGGGCGTCATAAACTGCTGGGAGCGCGCACTTTTGAGGATCGTCCCCCCCAGTTGCAGAATATTCGACACCGAACGGCCATCCATCTCCACAATGTCCCCCTCAATCATGCCTGCATAGCCGCGCCGAATTCCCATGACCTCCAGGTCATGCGCAAGCGCCGTGCGTACAACCGCCCGGATACAGGCATTCATGCCAGGAGCATCACCACCACTGGTGAAAACCCCAATACGTCGAATTTCTTCCATAGGCCTCTGGTCGATCGTGCAATCCTGTAGAAGCTTTAACGGCGACGCGGATCAAGTGGGCGTGCCACGACAATGCCCACCTGCTCAGGGTTGTTCTGGACATATGTTTGAAGATCCGGCGAAACTATCACTCCACCCTGTGGAGAAGCATGCAGCAGACCACGCCGGCCCTGCGCATCCACGTAGACCAGTCCGACGTGGACCACATCCAGGGTAGGTTCACGCGCGACAAACGCGATAATATCGCCGGGCTGTAACTGTTCAGCAATGTGCTGTATTTGATGGTGAGGTAGCATGAAGCGTTCCCGCCGGCTCAGCTCCTCTTCGACACGCCGTATGCATTGCCAGGTGCTGTCGGCCGCCAGACGCGGGTAGCGGCTCCGATGCGTCGTCATAAAGCGAATCTGGCGGCGCACGCGGCGCCCACCCAGCGCCTGCGTGAGGTCGCGCACCAGCCCCCGACGCGCGTTATCGTCGATCCAGTCTGTGAAGTAATGCAGCCGACTGCAATACCCCTGCATCCTGCCGTTCCGATAGCGTAGTTGCTCGACGCGCTGCCGGAATCCTGCCAGCGTTGTGTCGCCTTGCACCACGCCCTGGGCCAGTGCCAGGATGCTCTCCACAAACAGCACACAGTCGAACCGGTCCAGCGGCGTCCGTAGCGTCTCGACCGGCCCCTCCTCAAGTATGCCGGCAGCGTACGGAGCCCCCCGTAGCCGAAGCCCCAGCGCCTGCATTACCTCGCCCAGCGGACGCGTCGCTAACTGCGCCTGGCGCGCATAGCGCATCAGTTCGGTAAAACGCGCCTGCAGGGCCGAGTCCGGCTCAGCCGCCAGCAGCATTCCGATCCACAGCAACGTCCAGCTCATGGCGACAAATTACGAACATTCGGATCCCAACACACCGGTAAAGCAACAGCCTGGGCCAGCAACTGCTCGAACACTGCCCGCGGTATCTCTTCAGCCCCGAACTGACGGAAGTGCGGCGTCAGCAACTGAATATCCAGCAACTGAAATCCCTGACGCCGCAGGTGCGCTACCAGGTGCACCAGCGCCACTTTAGAGGCCTCGGACACCCGGTGAAACATCGACTCGCCGAAAAAAGCCCCGCCGATCGTCACCCCGAATAGTCCACCCACAAGCTGCCCGTCCTGCCAGCACTCGACACTGTGCGCATACCCCTGCTGATACAACCCTTGATACATTGCTTGTAGCTCCCGGGAAATCCACGTCTGTGGACGGTCGGCACAGGCCGCCACCACGGCTGTAAAGGCCCGATCAAACGTCACCTCAAAGACGCCTCGCCGCACCAAGCGGGCCAGATTGCGTGGCACATGAAAGCGATCCAGTGGCAGAATCGCCCGGGGATCCGGCGCATACCAGTAAATGTGCCCGCTTTCTGGATCGGCCATGGGAAAGTAACCCTGCCGATACGCCTCTAAAGCCGCTCGCCAGACATCCTTTATTTGTTTAAACAAAGCTAAGTTGCAAAGTTTTTGCAATTACATCAACTGAATGTACATTATAATCTACGTAGCGTATTGTATAACACAATTAAAGAATGTGCCATGAAGCGGCTATGTTATCTGTTGGCAGTGTGGTTGGTTACTTCTGCTTCCGCTCAGGATCTTGTCGTCGTTTCTACCAGTCCTTCCCATGGAAGCACCGGGGTTGATCCAGCAACGCCCGTATCCATTACGTTTAATAAAGCAATTGTATTTGACAGCTTGATGATTTTTCCCCTGGACTCTACGCTGCAAAGCCAGTTAACTCCCGGAGCGGTTCAACTCAGTGACGATGGCCAGACCATTACGTTCACAGTAACGCACAATACGAATCAAGATTATACCTGGGTTGTACACTATGTAAAAGCAGCAGACGGTAGCCGACTGGCTGCTCCGTTCACGTTCTTCTATACGACAGCCGCAGAAGCCGGTCCCCATACGGTCGGTGGCCAGCTTGTCGAAGCTGGAGCTTCTCAACGTCTCCAACCTTCGCCTCCTTTCTTCATACGCTTTCGCGCTGACAACACGCCATCGCCCTCGCTGATCCGTCCTGTCGAACCCTCACCGCTTCCGTACGCTTTTTCCGAAAAACGTCCGTTGCCCTTTCCTACTGTACAATCTGGGCATCTGGGCGGATGGTACGTCGCGCTCTTTCCTACACCAGATGCCGAGGGGGATCCCCTTCGGGTTGCCGTAACCGGTACAGACGGTAGCTTTTCGATCGACTACGTCCGACCCGGGCTTTACTTCCTGTGGGCCTTTCGCTTTGGCTTTACGCTCGAGCAACCGATAGGATTTGGTACATACGATACCAATGGAGATGGCGCAGCGGACTCACTCCAGGTTACAGGCGATCTGAGCGGGCTGGTCGTCCCTGTCGTTATTCTCTCACCGACCACCGCCAAACCAGCCGCAGCCGCAGCCCAGATGGCCTTCAGTCAGGTAGCTCCGGATGCGCAGGTGGTCTTTCTAATGGGTGCGCCCGACGACACAGGTCAATCGCTTTTCTGGTATGTTGTCGCTTATTCCTCCTCCCAACAGACAGCCTATGCGCTTAATATCTCCGGCGGTATGCCTACCGGCGCCCCGCAGCCGCTTTCCAGTCCGGCCCCCTTCGACCAGATGGCTCCCATTGACCTGCAAAACATGATGGATTCCGATGCCATCCTGACCAGTTTCCTTACAACCTTTCCCAGCATGGGAGCCCCACGTTATCGCCAGATGATGGCAGGCCAGCTTTTCCCCTATGTGACCTACAACAATTTCATTGACCCCTCACTCTATCCATTACCGCCTACCGAACAGCTCTGGTTTGTGCAGGAGGGGCGTCCCCTGCCGGAACCCCTGGCTGGAACGGCTGACTACAGCGGTGTCTACGGCTTGACAAGCGGCGCCGAACTGTTGAGCACGCAGCCCGTCACCGCGAAGGCGGCATTGAACCGGGCCTGGTCCTGGGCCACTGCTGGACTGGCCAAGCATGTTCAGCAGGCCGACGGCATTGTCGAATTCTCGGCGTTCAACTTCAACCCCTATGATGGCACAGCCAGCCGCTGGCAGGTAGGACTGGTTGCCGGCGGCCAACCGCTCTGGGTCTGGGTGGAAGACACACTGGTCACTCGGGTAGATACGCTTACCAATGTAAGCTGGCCGAATGATCCCAAGCTTCCTTATCCAGATATTGTGGACGCTGACCAGGCAGCCGACACCATGCTGGCAAACAATGCCGCCACATTTCTGAGCACCCAGCAAGGCCCTGTCTTCTCGCTACTGGAAGGTGGCCTGCTGGCTACACGTTATCCTCTTAATGTGGACGCCCAGACGCCCCTCTATGGCCTGACCTTACAGAGCTTCGGTCAGCAAGCGGCCAAGCAGACCATGCCGCAGCCAGCGCAGGCCACGGCCCGTTACTTCACGCATATGGTCACCGGCGAATTCATCGGCAGCACGCTGGAACTTCCCCACACCGCACGGGCTCGGCTGCAGACGGTCCAGGATTCTGCCCAGGCGCGCGCTCAGACGGCCGAACTCAAACGCATCTGGAGCCAGTCGGTGGGGCCCCTGGGCATTGCGCTGGACTGGAAGTACGACTATTATGTACCGGGCGACAGTGCACAGCTCGAAGTGACGGCAACGCCCAATCAGATCACGGTCACGCACCTGCAGCCGCCGGAAATCCCCCTGGCGGACTGGCCAACGCTGCCCGAGCCCTTTATTGATTCGGATCAGGCCATGGGCGTAGCTATGGCCAACGGGGGGCGTCAGTTTATGGAAGCTCATCCGAATGCAATGATTTTCATGGAAGGCCGGGCCATGCCAGACCGCTACCCGCACTTAGAAGGTCGATATATCTGGGAGGTACGCTTCCAGGTACCTGCGGGTCAGGGAGCACCAAAGACCGGCCTGACCACCCAGCAGCAGGACTCGCTCATTGTCCTGATTGACATGCAGACCGGTGAGGTGCTGCCCGTAGCGGTCAGTAGAGAGCCGCTTCCTGAAATTGCCCAGCTACGGCTGGAGAGCATCTATCCCAATCCAGCCTCCCGGCAGGTCTCTGTGGTGGTGCAGGTACCCAAGCCAGAGCGCCTGCGTCTTAGCGTTTATAACCTGCTGGGTCAGGAAGTGGCCCGTCTCCTGGATGGGCTGGTTGCTGCGGGCACGCACCACATTCGCTGGATCGTGGCTGACCTTCCTTCAGGCTTGTATTTCCTGAGATTAGAAGGCAGCCAGCACATCGATACCCGTTCACTGGTTATTGCCCATTAGCAGAAACCGTTGTTTGAGGGGACGGCGGCCTGGAATCTATGCTTCCCAGGCCGCCGTTCCTTTTTTGAAACCCGGAAAACAACCGGAGCATTCACTTTTTCAAGTAGCGCCTTTGCAACCAACTGGCGTTCAACATGACCATATTTCCATGGGCCTTCTAATTTTTTATCTCGCTTTAGCGCTGGGTGTCTCGTTTCTGTGTTCTATCATGGAAGCTGTACTACTCAGCGTGACTCCCTCGTACGTTGCAGCCCGCCAGCATACCGCAACGGGACGTCTCCTCCAACGGCTAAAACGGAACATCGACCGACCGCTGGCAGCTATCTTGAGCCTGAATACGATTGCGCACACCGCGGGCGTAGCAGGCGTGGGCGCCCAGGCAGTTAAGGTCTTCGGTGACGCGTATCTGGGCCTTATTTCCGGCGGCTTGACGCTGATGATCCTGGTCTTTTCAGAAATTATCCCTAAAACCGTAGGTGCCCTCTACTGGCGAATCCTGGCGCCTCCCACTGCTCCCCTCCTCATTGCTTTAATCTGGTTGCTATACCCCTTTGTGCTACTCTCAGAAGCCATTACCCGCCTGTTAACGCGTGAACGTCAGGCACCTTCGGTCAGCCGTGAAGAACTGGCAGCCCTCGCCGAACTGGGACGTCAGCAAGGTGTGTTTGAGCAGGAAGAGCTGCGCATTTTGAAGAACCTGTTGCGGTTTCATGCGCTCCGGACTAAGGATATTATGACCCCGCGCACTGTCGTCTTTGCCCTGCCTGAAGAACTGACGATTACAGAAGTGCTGCGTCGGCATCCGGAGCTGCGCTTTTCTCGCATTCCCATTTACCGCAAATCACGTGATCATATTACCGGTTACGTGCTGAAAGACGAGATTCTACTGCACGCGGCCCGGGATGAAGGGGCCCTGCCGCTACATCGCCTGCGACGTGAAATTCTGGTTGTGCCAGAGAACCTGCCGCTCCCTGAGTTGTTCGAGCGCATGTTGAATCGGCTGGAACATATCGCGCTGGTAATCGACGAATACGGAGGGACGGCTGGCATTGTGACGCTGGAAGATGTGGTCGAGACATTGCTGGGACTGGAGATCGTGGACGAAGTGGATTCCACACGCGACATGCAGGAGCTGGCTCGTCAGCAGTGGCGACGTCGTGCTGTCCGGCTGGGTTTGCTGCCGGAGTCGCAGGCGGCAGCGGATGCGGCAGCAGCCGCTGGCGAGCGAGCGGCTACCGTGCGCCTGGGACTGACAGGCGGCCCTCCTCATCCGAATCGCTGATCCATGAAACGGCTTGAGGACTACCCGGACGCACATTTACGGCGATTCGAGCGGCCTCCTGCTCCGCCTGCAGACGCCGTACGTGATATATACTTGATCGGCATCTGTGGTACAGGCATGGGAACACTGGCCCTGCTCCTTCATGAAGCAGGGTATCATGTGCGCGGTAGTGACGCGGCTGCCTATCCGCCCATGAGCATGCTGTTGCGTCGGCATGGCATCTCGTTCCATGAAGACTTCGATCCAGCTCACCTGGATCCCCCACCTGATCTGGTTATCGTGGGCAATGCCTGTACACCTACTCATCCCGAAGCAGCAATCGCTCGTGCGCACCGACTCCCGCAACTCTCCTTGCCTGAGGCGCTGGCGCATTTCTTTTTGGCCAGCCGTCGGCCTGTGGTTGTAGCCGGCACCCATGGCAAAACTACTACCGCCGGCTTGCTGGCTCACGTGCTGGACAGCGCCGGACTGGACCCGGGCTTCTTTATCGGTGGCGTTATGATCGGCACCGAAACAAGCGGCCGCATCGGCGCCAGCCCCTGGTTTATCGTCGAAGGCGATGAATACGACAGTGCTTATTTCGACAAACGCCCCAAATTCTTGCACTATCGTCCCTGGGCCGTCTTGCTGACTTCTATCGAGTTTGACCATGCTGACCTGTACGACGACCTGGATGACTATCGAGAGGCCTTCGAGCAACTGGTCGCTTTGTTGCCTCCCGACGGACTCCTGGTGGCGCATGGCGACGACCCGACGGTCCGGCAGGTAGCACGCGCCTATCGGGGACGGCTGTGCACCTATGGCCTGCACACACTCTGCGATGTAACGGTCGGTCAGGTGTATCCTACCTTTGATGGTCAGCACTTCACGCTACTTGCAGACGGCAGGGAAATAGGTCGTTTCTTTCTCCCCCTGAGCGGTCGTCATAATCTGCGCAACGCGCTGGCTGTATGCGCCTTCGGGCTGGAGATAGGCCTCACCGCTGAACAGTTACACACAGGGCTGGCCACTTTTCCTGGCATAAAGCGCCGGTTGGAAGTTCGAGGTGAAGCCGGGGGTGTGGTGGTCGTGGACGACTTTGCGCATCACCCGACGGCCGTCCGCGAAACGCTACGCGCCGCCCGCCAGCGCTGGCCGGATCGTCGGCTGGTAGCCATCTTCGAACCTCGTTCCAACTCAAGCCGTCGTAAACGTTTTGAGCAGGCCTATACGGAGGCCTTCGACGATGCCGATGCCGTCTGGCTCAGCATGCCGCCTTTTCGGCACAACGATCAGCCTGAGGACTTTTTCGATCCAGAAGCTGTAGCAGCCGGCATTCGAGCACGTGGTATTCCGGCACAGGTAGCCTCAGACGTCGAAGCCCTGCTCCCACTTTTGCTGGAAGCGCTTCGTCCAGGCGACGTCGCTTTAATCATGAGCAACGGCGCTTTTGGCAACCTGCATGAGCGTCTCCTGCAGGCGCTGTCCCATCAATCCACCTCGAAAACACCCCAGCAGGCCCATGATCCCTTTTCCGCGTGAGCAGACCGACGCACGGGGGCGCACAATCCGCCTTGTTGCTCCACCCCGACGTATCGTCTCGCTCGTGCCCAGTCTGACCGAGCTGCTGGCGGCCCTCGGACTGGACAACGCCGTGGTCGGACTGACGCGCTTCTGCGTGCGCCCACCCGACTGGAAACGCCGCAAAACAATTGTGGGAGGAACCAAGCAGATCAACGTTGAGCGCCTGCTGCACCTGCAACCGGATCTGGTGCTGGCTAACCTGGAAGAGAACACCCGCGAGATCGTCGAGACGCTGGATCCGCACGTGCCGGTCTTTGTCACGCACGTACGCACGCTGGACGATGCCCTCCAGATGATTCGTCAGATCGGATACCTTACCGGCACCGAGTCGAAAGCCGATGCACTGGCCACCACGATTGCCGAACGCTTCACCGCCCTGCCTTCTTTCCCCTCTGTACGTACACTTTATTTGATCTGGCGCAACCCCTACATGAGCGTCGGGGGCGATACCTTCATCCACGATATGCTCCGACGCGGCGGCTTTGAAAACGTATGTGCACACCAGACGCGCTACCCAGCACTCCAGCCGGAATCGATCCGTGAACTCCAGCCCGAAGTTGTACTGCTCAGCAGCGAGCCCTATCCCTTCAAGGAAGCCCATATCGAAGAGCTACGCCCCTTGTGTCCCGGCGCAACGTTCCTGCTGGTCGATGGCCAGCCGTTTTCCTGGTATGGCGCACGCCTGTTAGAAACGCCCGCGTACCTGCAACGCTTGCGTACGCAACTGCCCATCCGGTTGCCATCTTAGCCGGGATTTTATATTCTTCCAGCACTATGCAGTCCAACCCTTTCGTGAAAGGATGCGTGGCATTACCTGCATGCTCTTGCTGGTCAGTCTGCTGGCTGCCTGCCGGACTGAAGACCAACGGCGCCTGGAACAAGCGCGCCAGCTCACCCAGCGGTTCATTTTGATTGACGGACATATTGACGTGCCCTACCGCTTGCGGCAGTTTCCGGAGGACATCACCCGGCGCACCGAACTGGGCGACTTCGACTACGAACGCGCCCGCGCCGGTGGTCTTGATGCCCCGTTTTTCTCCATTTACCTGCCGGCTGAACTGCAAGATACGCCTGGCGCTTCCAAAGCGCTGGCCGACTCGCTGATCGACATGGTGGAGGCACTGGTCCGCCAGGCACCGGATAAATTCATGCTGGCCCGCTCACCAGATGATGTGCGCCGCGCCCACCGCGAAGGCCGCATCGCGCTACTTATGGGTATGGAAAATGGCTCTGGGCTGGAAGGCGATCTGCGCAACGTAGCTTACTTTTACGAACGCGGCATCCGGTACATTACGCTCACGCATGCCCGCGTGAACCAGATCTGCGACAGCTCCTATGACACCACACGCGTCTGGAATGGCCTGAGCCCGTTTGGCGAGCAGGTCGTCGACGAAATGAACCGGCTCGGCATGCTGATCGATATCTCGCATGTTTCCGACAGCGCATTTTACGACGTGCTGCGCCGCACGAAGGCCCCGGTAATCGCTTCTCACTCGTCAGCCCGCCATTTTACGCCCGGCTGGGAACGCAACATGAGCGACGACATGATCCGGGCACTGGCAGCCAACGGGGGGGTCATCATGATCAACTTTGGCTCTTCATTCTTGCGTAGTGAGTACCAGGCCATAGGGGACTCGCTTCGGCAGCAACTTCGGAGCGAAATGCAAGCGCAGGGGCTCGACCCTGATTCGCCCGAGGGACGCCGCTGGCTGGCCCAGCAGCGCAAGCAATATCCCCTGGGCACAGTAGCCGACGTAGCCGATCACATCGATCACGTAGTCCAACTCGCAGGCATTGATCACGTAGGACTGGGCTCCGACTTTGACGGGGTCTTCGCCCTCCCGGAAGGCCTGCAAGATGTGTCGATGTATCCCAACCTGGTGGCTGAACTGCTACGGCGCGGCTACAGCGAAGCCGATATCGAAAAAATCCTGGGCGGTAACCTGCTGCGCGTCTGGGAGACGGTCGAAGCCGTCGCCGCCGAACTTCAGCAGCAAACCCCTTAACGCTCGAAGAGCGTGTGGTAAGGAAGCCAGGGACTGGGCGACCAGAAGCGCTCCTGCAGCATATTGCGATACATAGCTGCAGCCCCTAATAATCCGGCCAGTAGCCAGCTGGCTTTCACCATACGATCAACAGGGCGGCCTGTACGCCCATAGCTACGCATAATCGCTACCGCCAGCGAAAAAATCAGCAGATCCAACAGACGTAACCCGGCATATGAAATACGTGTAATGCCCCAGAATATACCCATAAACAACAGCGTCCACCAGAAGAGGCGATACCTTTCACGCTGTGGCAGCGACGAAAATACAACCCCGCTCAGCAGAATCAGACACAGAATAATTCGGGACAAGCCAGATAACATACCTGGAGGTTCTATCATGACATAACTTTTTAACTTTACTTCAAAATATGCCTCATTAAAAAGGATAAGCAAAACAACAAAAAACACAATTCCTGCTACACCAGCTATTTTACCTTTTCCACTCAATTTATTATCAATAAGCCACAGATAAAGAATTATAAAAACAACAGAATAATGAAACAATATTGAAGCAAAAGCTAACAACAGAGCCTTTTTCAGTTGCTGTCTTCTATCTAATTGTAAAGCTAACAGAAAAATGGCCGAGGCCAATCCCATACGTAATACATTCATACTGAACGCATAAAAAAACACAGGTACGACAAAAGCCATTACAAAAAATAATTCATCATCATCAGCCTTCCATACGAACCAGCACAGTAGCACTGTGAATACAAAGGCAACGCCACGAATCACCAGTACAGGATCTTGAAGCAGG
>JALSJJ010000010.1 GCA_026989375.1 Rhodothermus sp. | reverse complement strand
GGCGTTCGTTGCCTGGTTGCTTTCGCTATCCCGGTATGTGCCGTTGCTGGGGCCCTACGGTGAGGCCATGGCGGCCATGCTGAGCGGCGCCCCCGTGTTGACGCCGCTCCTGTGGCTGCTGGGGCATACGGCCGCCACGCTGCTGATCGCCTGGTGGGTCAGCCGGGGATGAGCCATGCACACAGTGCATCACCTGCTCTTTCGTCTGCATTGCCGGTATCGCTGCTGGTGGGTTGTCTTTCTGCTCGTGGGACTGATGGCGTTGCTGCTCTGGCAGCTTGGGCGCTATGCTCCGGACGCCCACGACACGCTCCGTCTGCTGTATGCCGTGGGCAGCAGCATGGTGCTGATCGCTCCCTTCTTCCAGTGGTTTGTCGACGATCGCGAATGGCTCTGCTATCGACTCTGGGGCCTTGATCTGGCCGAGCTGTTCCGTCGCAAAAGCCGGGTCCTGGTCCATCAGCAGGGTCTGCTGGCGCTGGCCGTGCTGGCATGCTGGATCATCCTGCATCCGATCACCTGGCGCGATGATCTGCTTCGGCTAACTGCGCTGGTGCTTGCTGCCTCTGCCGGCGGCCTGGTCATCGGACTGGCCGTTTATCCAAGCGTCCGCCGCTGGTGGCCGGAAGCCCCCATCGTGGCCGCTTTCATCGGCGGTGGAGCCCAGTTGCTCGCCCTGGGAATGGCGCTGCTGGGATACCTGCTCCCGCTGCTGGTACCGCTGCAGCTGTTTGCTCTGTGGCGTTACAGTCGCCCGTTGTTTTCCCGAACCGCCTGTGCGCTGGATCAGATAGAACTGCTGGTCGAACGCCCATGAGTACGATCGCGCTGGAGGTTCAGCATTGCGCCAAACGCTTCCGCAGTCGCAAAGGTCACGTCCAGGCCCTTCAAGACGTAACCTTTCAGGTCCCAGCAGGCGCCCGATGCGGCCTGCTGGGACCGAACGGGGCCGGGAAAAGTACGTTGATCCGCATCCTGGCCAACGTGCTCAGGCCGGATGCCGGCCAGATTACGGTGCTGGGCCGTCCGCTTCGCTGGGGACAGCATGCCTATAAACGCCAGGTGGGCTTCATGCTCGAAGACCTGGGACTGATGGAACGTCTCACCGGCCGCGAACAGCTCGAACTGGCAGCGCAGCTCTATGGCCTGTCCCCGGACCAGGCCGCTGCCCGCATCGAATCGCTGACTCGTCCCTTCGAAGTGGCTACGGCGCTTGATCGCTGGATCGAAACCTATTCGAATGGTATGCGGCGCCAACTGGCCTTCCTGCTGGCGCTGCTGCACCGGCCACAGTTGATTGTGCTGGACGAGCCTTTCGAAGCCATGGACGCGCAGGCGATCGAGACAGCCATCGAGATGCTGCGTGCGCGTAACCGTGAGGGCGCCACGCTGCTGATCAGTTCGCATCGCCTCGATAAGCTCGAGTACCTGTGCGATTACCTGGTGGTGCTACATCGGGGGCGCGTGCGCTTTGCCGGTTCGATTGCCGCCTTTCGCGATCATCTGCCCGAAGCCGAGACCCTGGAAGCTGCCTATCTGGGCTGGCTACGGACGACCTGAGCGGTCCGGCCTTACTCCTCGGGCTCTTCGTCCGTCTCTTTGCCGTGCTCCGGGGCGATCGCTGAAGGGCGCGCACTTTCCTGAAGCACGGTGCCGGTAACCTCTGGATGGCTGATGCGGCCGCCCAGGTTGGCGGCATACCCCACGACGCCCAGCGTCACTACGGCCAGCACAAGCAGCGCCGTGCGCCAGGCCGGAGCTACCGGTCCGCGCCGCACCAGCGTGCCCAGAGAAAGCACACCCAGCGCAATCGTCAGATAGGCCGCCAACGATCCACTCTCCTCATGGGCTTCTAAGGCAGCTTCGGAGCGCCCCAGCGCTTCTACCAGTTCTTCGGCCGCCTCTCCGGTAAAATAGGTGGCCACGGCGCCCAGCGCAGCCAGCCCGAACAACATCAGCGCTACCCGCACAACGGATTCTTCACGCCGCCAGGCACCATAGAGACCAACAAGCAGGCCCAGCAGCACGGCAAACAGGGGTAGATGGTTGACCAGGAGATGTAGGTGGGCTGCATTCATGGCAACATTATTTTGCGGTTTTACTCTTTAAGGAACGTCAATTCGCGCCCCAGAAACGGTTCTAATGCAATCAGTTGTCGATAATAGTCTCGGAGCGCTTCGTAATAGCGTTGTTCGCTTTCTAAAACGAGTCGTTGGGCATCGAGTAGTTCGATCAGGCTGACTTCGCCCAACCGGTATCCCTGCTGCAATCGGACCAGGAGTTCATGTGATCGTTCACGTACCTGGCGGGCATAGCGTTCTACGATGATACGGGCTGTTTCATAGCCGTGCCAGGCCTGTTCGGCCTGCTGCTTGAGCTGAAGCTGGAGGTCAGCCAGTTCCCACCGTCGCACTTCGTAGAGCGCACGGGCCTCGCGCACGCGTCCCCGATATCCTGGCAGAAAGGCCAGGGGAAGCGAAAATCCAATTTGAAAGCCAACAAATCGATAGCCGTCGCCATAATTCTGAGGATAGATATCCACCTGCAACTGGGGCAGTAGCGAAGCACGGGCCTGCCGAATTGCAGCGCGTGCTGCCTGCACCTGGACCTGTTGGCGATGCAGCTCAGGAAGCTGGTTCAGTCGGGCAAGCACTTCTTCCTGGGGGATAACCACGGGTACGTACACGAGGGTATCAGGAAAGACGATATCGTAGCGCTGCGCTTTGGGATCAAGTCCAATGGCTCGAAAAAGCGCATAGCGCGTCTGTAGCAAATCACGTTGCGCAGCTTCCAGTCGGGATCGTGCATCGGCCAGTTGGATTTCTGTACGCACCACCTCCAGATCGGTCGCCAGTCCGGCTGCCATACGGGCACGTGCGGCTTTCTGGAGCTGTTCGAGCAGCGCTACTTCCTCCTCCCGCAAATGCACCAGCTCCTGCGCATAGAGCACTTCGGTATATGCCTGCTTCACCCCGGCACGGATACGGATGGTCATCGCCTCCAGCTCGGCCTCCAGTGCCTGGAATTCCAGATGACGGGCTTGCAGGCGATAATAAGTAACCAATGGAAAATCAAAACGTTGTACCAATATCCAGCGTTGTTCAGCAAACGACTGTCCGCTGCCAATACCTTCGCGCAAAAAATAGAGCTGTGGATTTTCAATACCATACGCCTGGAGTTTGCGTCCGCGTAAGGCCTCCTGCTGGGCGCGGAGGGCCAGCAACTGTGGATGATGGGTCAGCGCCAGCTTCAGGGCAGCCTGAATGTCCAGCGTATCTGGTGTGATGGAAGCGCCAGGATGGCCCAGCAGTAGCCCCAAGCCCAACAACCAGACCAGCATTGTTCTTTCCGGTTATGTTCGAGTGTGTGCAGCGGGAACGGGCTGATTCATCTGTCCGTCTTCTTCCCATTCGGGTTCTGGACCACGAGGGGGTTGATCATCGCGCTCCAGCCAGTCATAGATAGTGGGCAATACGCGTAGCGTGAGCAATGTGGCCGTAATCAGTCCCCCGATCACCACAGTCGCCAGCGGCCGCTGCACTTCAGACCCCGGTCCCGTGTTGAAGGCCATTGGCACAAAGCCCAGACTGGCCACCAGCGCCGTCATCAGCACAGGTCGTAAGCGGTCAGTGGCTCCCTGCAGCACGGCCTCGCGTACGGTCAATCCTTGGCGTCGCAGGGCATTCAGATGGTCAACCAGCACCACTCCATTGAGCACCGCCACCCCGAAGAGCGCAATGAACCCGACGGCTGCCGAAATTGACAGATACATGCCCCGCAGCCACAGCGCAAACACGCCTCCGGCCAGGGCCATGGGCAGCACTGAAAGGATCATCAGCGGATAGCGCATCTGGCCAAACATCAGGTAAAGCAATCCAATGATGATAAGCAGGGCCAGGGGGACGGCTATGTACAGATGACGCATGGCCCGTTGCTGATTTTCGAATGTGCCGCCGTACTCCAGGAAAACCCCAGGCGGCAACGGTACCCGCTTTTCAATGGCCTGTTTTAGGTTCGACACATAGGTGCCCGTGTCGATGTCTTTGATATTGATGCCCACCACCAGTCGGCGCCAGCCATTTTCGCGTGCAATCTCACGGGGGCCTTCCTCAGCGCGAATACGAGCGACCCGGCGGAGCGGGATCGTGCCGCCTCCGGGCAACGCAACCGGTGCCTCCATGATCGCTTCGAAGTTGTTCCGATAGGCTTCCGGGAAGCGCACGACGATCCCAAATCGCCGCTGCCCCTCGAAAACCTGTCCCGCCGGAGCCCCACCCAGTCCTGCCTCGATCACCTGTTGCACATCTTCGACGTTCAGTCCAAAGGCGGCAATGGCCTCGCGATCGACTTCGATATTCAGATAGGGCTGACCGGCGAACTTTTCCACATAGAAATTGTCCGTACCGGGTAGATCGGGCAAAAGACGGGCAATGCGCGCCGCTATGGCTGCCAGCGTGTCGAGATCTTCGCCGTAGAGCTTGACCGCAATGTCACTTTTGACGCCCGAGGTCAGCTCATCGACACGCATTGCAATGGGTTGCGTGAAATTGTAGGCCAGCCCCGGTTCGGTTTCGAGAAATGGACGGATCTGTTCAATAATCTTTTCCTTGGTCATGCCCGGTCGCCACTGATCCCTCGGCTTCAGGATGATCCATATGTCTGTCTGGTGCACGCCCATCCAGTCGTTGGCCAGATCGCTGCGGCCAGTTTTGGGCACGACAGTCTGAATTTCCGGGATGTGTCGGATAAGCTGCCCGGCCAGCCAGTTGGCATTCGCTACCGAGGTTTCGAGCGTAACGCTCGGCATACGCACCTCTTCAATCAGGATCGACCCTTCGTCCAGTTCTGGCAGAAACTCCGTACCCAGAAACGGCAGCAAAGCCAGCGCTACGCCAAACACCAGCAGTGCAATGGCCAGTGTTGTCTTTCGACGATCCAGGCTTTTTTCCAGAAAGCGCCGGTAACGAGGCCGCAACCAGTCCATCAAGTAATTCCGCCGTAGGCGCACCCCTTTGCGAAATACCAGGGTGGCGATAGCAGGCACATAAACCAGGGCCAGCAGAAGTGAACCAAACACGGCCGAGGCTACCGTGATCGCCATCGGACGATAGAGTATGCCCTCCATCCCCCGGAACGTAGCGATCGGCACATACACCATCAGGATGATCAGGACTCCGAAAAAGATAGGACGGGCCACTTCGTGTGCCGCCTGGCGCAGCAGTACCAACCGTTTTCGGCCACCCTGATCCTTTTCAAGTCGGTGCACCATGTTCTCGACCATCACGACCGAACCATCGACGATCATTCCAAAGTCGATGGCGCCCAGACTCATCAGGTTCGCCGCCAATCCGAAAGCCCGCATGCCAATAAAGGCGAACAGCATGGACAGGGGAATTACCGAGGCGACGATCAGGGCCCCTTTGATTTCGCCCAGCAATAGCAGCAATATCGCAATGACCAGGAAGCCGCCTTCCAGCAGGTTCTCCTTGATGGTGCCAGTAGTGCGTTCGATCAGGTCCGACTGATCATAAAACTTTTCAATACGAACACCGGGCGGCAACCGCGGATTGATCTCAGCGATTTTCGCTTCCACCCGCCGAATGACTTCACGGCCATTTTCGCCGCGCAGCATCATTACGATGCCGGTAACGACCTCTCCCTTGCCGTCCTGGGTGACGGCTCCCTGACGGATCTGTCGCCCCAGCCGGATGGTGGCCACATCACGGAGGTAGATAGGACGTGCGCCCCGCCGCGCTACGATGATGCGTTCAAGATCGTCCGTGCCGCGAATCTGCCCGAAGCCCCGAATGATATACTGTTCCTGATTGTGCTCCAGGTAGTTGCCCCCTGAGACCCTGTTATTGCGCTCAATGGCGTCGATGATATGCCGCAGGCTCAACCGCAACGCGCGAAGTTGCTCTGGATCGACCAGGACCTCGTACTGTTTGACGAAGCCTCCAAAGCTGTTGACCTCCGTTACCCCGGGCACTGCCCGAAGCTGCGGCGCGATGATCCAGTCCTGAATTTCGCGTAATTCGGTGAGCGAGTAGCCATCGCCGCGAACGACATACTGGTAGATCTCACCCAGCGCGGTTGAGATAGGTCCCAGTTGGGGTGGGGAGACGTCGGATGGCAGTTGATCGCGCACGTCCTGCAGGCGCTGGGCGACAAGCTGACGGGCAAAGTAAATGTCGGTACCTTCCTCAAACTCGACGGTGACCGCCGATAGACCGAACTGGCTGATTGAGCGCACTTCTTTGACACGCGGCAGGCCCGTCATCGCCGTCTCAATGGGAAAGCTCACAAGCTGCTCGACGTCGTAGGGCGAGTAGCGGCCGGCTTTGGTGATGACAAGCACTTGAACGGGCGTAACGTCGGGGAGCGAGTTGATTGGAATGCGCTGCAGGGCCACCATCCCTCCAAAGGCCATCAGGACGACCAGGCTCAGCGCCACAAAGCGCCGTCGGAGGCTGAAGTCGATCAGACGATGCAACATGGCTCACTCCTCGGCAAATTCAGCATAGCGCATCAGCGCTTTCAGGCTGAAGACGGGGTGGGTAACGACCGGCTCACTGTCACGGACGCCATCGACCAAC
>JALSJJ010000009.1 GCA_026989375.1 Rhodothermus sp. | reverse complement strand
TCTCCGGTAGACGACTGCCATGTTGCGCGACAATCTGACGAGCTGCCTGGTGCAGGTTGCGCGCCCGTGCATAGTAGCCCAGTCCCTCCCAGTAACGCAGTACGTCGTCCAGCGAGGCTGCTGCCAATGCTTCGACAGAGGGAAAAGCTTTTAGAAATCGCTCGTAGTAAGGGCCTACCTGGTCGACTCGTGTCTGCTGCAACATGACCTCGGCCACCCAGATGCGATACGGATCCCTCGTACGTCGCCAGGGCAGATCCCGAGCATGCTGGTGATACCAGTCGATCAAACGGTGAAACGTCTCATAAAGTGCAGGCGTCAGACGATCGCGATAGGACCGCGACGGAGCACGACGACTCATGCGCGACTCCCGACAGTTTGTTGGCAGGTGCCTTCTGTACGTCGGCCTGCTGATCGGGTTCGGACAGATGCATGCGCTTTATGCGCAGGTCTTTACGTACCCTGATAGCCTGTCCCAGCTTTCCTCTTCGTTTGTGTTAAGTACCATTCGCATTCTTGAGAGCGGTCCCTTGCCTGTTGAGACCATAGCTGCAACGCTACCGTTTCGTCCTGGCGACCGGCTAACCACCGAGCGACTACAGGCTGGCCTGGAAGCCGTCGCCCTCCGTTACGCCGAGGCGGGCTATCCACTGGCGCGTGTGATCATTCGACAACTCGACTTGGATCCCCACAATCCCGATCGTCTGGTGCTGGCCTTAGCCATAGACCCAGGTCCCCGGTTGTTTCTGGATCGCATTCTGCTAAAAGGCACGCAGCGTACTCGTCCACACTTTGTGGCGCGACTCCTGAACCTGCAGCCTGGCCGGCGGCTGCGCACCTTCAACCCGGAGCGCATGGCGGACCAACTGGCAGCTACCGGTCTGTTCCGGCGCGTCGATCCTCCTACCTTGTACCTGACCGGCGACACCACCGCCGTGCTGGTCTTCCCGCTGGAAGAAGCTTCACCCGGCTCGTTTGACCTCCTCCTGGGCTATCAGCCGGCTGGTAACGGACAGGGCGGCCTCGTGGGCAGCGGTCATCTACAACTCCGCCATCTCTTTGGCGCCGGACGTGAACTGACGCTGCAACTGCGGCGACTACCCGGCCGCATTAGCCGCTTTCGTCTGGAAGTCGCTGACCCTTTTCTGCTGGGTACGGTCTTTTCGCTACGGTTGGGCTTCTCAGGACGCCAACAGGATTCCACCTACAACGAGCAGGACTTTCGGCTCGTGCTGGGCTATCGCTTTCCCTCGGGCCTCCAGATCACAGGTTCCTGGCGCCGAGAGATCATCCGTCCGGGACCAGCCGGCCTGCGCCTGGAAACCGGCCGGCAACGCATTGCCCAGGGCACCGCTACGCTCTTTGGTTTTGGCCTGATCTGGCACAGGCTGGATCGGCCTGAGGCTCCCCGTCGCGGCCTGACGTTGAACATTCAGGCTGAACGTGGCCAAAAAACACGAAGCACCCGCCAGGTTATCGCTAACGATACGCTCCGCACATACACCCGAACCCGCCAGGATCGCCTTGAAGCTGTACTACGCTTCTATCACCCCCTGGCCAACCGACTGGTGCTCGTCGCCGGAGGCGATCTGGCGCTGCTTCGCGCCGACCAGTACGATGCGGCTGATCTCTACAGACTGGGTGGTGCCCGCTCGCTGCGTGGCTACAACGAAGAACAGTTTGTCGGCCATCGCACCGCTCGTTTGCTGATTGAAATGCGCCACCTGCTGACACCACCCACCTTTATCTTTGGATTCCTGGAGGCTGGCTACGTGGCTACCCCGCCCCTGCCGGGCATCGCGGCTCACGCTGGCTGGCACCCAGGCTATGGCATAGGTCTGCAACTGGCAACCAATGCCGGATTGCTTCATCTAAGTTATGCCCTGAACCCGAACGAACCGCTGCTGGATGGCCGGCTACACCTGCGACTGACCCTTGCGCTGTGAGTACGTCCCTATGACGACGGTCTTCTACGCCCCCCCGGAATCTTTTCACGATGGATGGGTTCGGCTTCCCGACGACGAAGCCCATCATGCTGTACGCGTACTGCGCCATCGCCCGGGCGATGAAATCGTCGTTGTGGACGGTGTAGGCGGCTGGCATCGCCTACGTCTGGAGCAGGTAGGCCGATCCGTTGTGCAGGGACGTGTGCTGGAAACGCGGTACAACGTAGGAGAGCCGTCCTATCGTCTGACAATCGGGCTGGCACTGCTGAAACAGACCGCCCGTTTCGAAACCTTTCTGGAAAAAGCCGTGGAGCTGGGCGTCCACGCCATCGTGCCGCTGATCACTGCACGCACTGAGCGGACGCAGTTTCGTCGGGAGCGTGCCCGCCGGCTGCTCATCGCTGCCATGAAACAATGCGGCCGCAGCCGTCTGCCAACCCTGTATGCTCCTCAGCCTTTTGCGGCTGTGCTGGACCATCCGGCATCGCTACGCCTGCTCTGCCATGAACAATCCGACCGTCCCCGCCATCCACTACAGGTCCTGCTGCAGCAGCAGCCGCTCGACGATGCGCTCGTGTTGGTCGGTCCTGAAGGCGGATTCGCTCCGCAGGAAGTCCAACAGGCTGAAGCCGCTGGCTTTCAGCTTGTGTCGCTGGGTCCCCGCCGGCTACGCGCCGAAACCGCTGCCCTGATAACCGCCAGCGCTTTTTTAATCTGCACCGATACGTAAATTTTTAGAAACCTCTTCTAACCAGACCGCATACCCGCCATGCTGAAAAGCACGACCTCTGTGATCGAAGGCCGACGTATCACAGCGTATCACGGCATTGTCACGGGTGAAGCCATCCTGGGCGCCAATATTTTCCGCGATCTATTCGCTGGCATTCGCGATATCATTGGAGGCCGCTCAGGGGCCTACGAAAAAGAACTGCGTAAAGCACGGGAAATGGCTTTTGCCGAGATGGAAGAGCAAGCCCGTCAGCTTGGCGCTAACGCCATCGTGGGTATCGACATTGACTACGAAACCATCTCGGCCGGCAGCGGCAATATGCTCATGGTCACCGTGAGTGGTACGGCTGTCACCGTTGCTTAGTTTTGGAAGAAAGGGGTCTGGGGCGCGTGCACTGCTGGCCGGCTTGCCTTAATTTGCTGGGTCATATTACGCTTAAAGCAGAAGGCGTCTTCTATGGCAGACGCGCAGGAACAGATGCTGAAGTCCGAGCAGGTCTTTAACGGCCGCCTGCTCAAAGTGTATCGGGACGAGGTAGCCCTACCAGACGGTCACCGTTCGGTGCGCGAATGGATCGATCATCCGGGGGCTGCGGCGGTGGTACCGTTATTTCCAGACGGCACCACCTTGCTGGTACGACAATTTCGTTATCCTCCTCATCGTTTTTTCCTGGAGGTACCGGCCGGCAAGCTCGATCAACCCGGTGAAGCTCCTGAAGCTGTTGCACGGCGCGAGCTGGAAGAAGAGACCGGCTGGCGGGCACGCACCCTCATCTATCTGGCCTCACTCTATCCCTGTATCGGTTACAGCAACGAAATCATCCACTTTTACCTGGCACGCGATCTGGAGGCTGGCCAGCAACAACTGGCCGAAGGTGAATGGCTCGACGTTGTGCGCATGCCCCTGCAGCAAGCCTTGCAGAAAGCCCGTCATGGCGAAATTGCAGACATGAAATCAACCGCGGCGCTGTTTCTGGCCGAAACCTTTCTTCAAAAAAACGGAGAGGCAGTTGGATAATCTACCCTTGTTGCCGTATCTTTGCAAGGCCGATTGTCACGATTTTAACTTACGTAGACACGCATGTTTACGTTTCTCATCATTCTCATTACGCTGATAGCGATTCTGCTGGTGCCGGTAGTCCTGCTGCAAAGCGGACGGGGGGGAGGACTGGCCGGGATTGCAGCAGGTGGTGCGCAGCAAGTGCTGGGAGCACGCCAGGCGCCTGACATTCTGGAGAAAACCACGTGGACGCTGGCGGTGCTTTTCATCGTACTGTGTATCCTGACGAACTTTACGATCGATACCACCGAGCGTCGCGAAAGCATCATCCAGCAACGCGCCCAGCAGGAGCAGGTCCAGCCTGTGTTGCCTCCGGCCGAGCAGCCGGCAACTGCTCCCTCTGAAGCGCCGGCACCTTCGGACAACCAGCAGCGCAATCCGAATTGACCAGAGGCCGCAAGCTGTAGAAAAGGCGAGGGGCTGTCCTTAGGGGAGGACAGCCCCTCGTTTTTTGGTTGAAAGTGGCGGCGTGCGCTGGCCTGTAAGCCGAATTCTGTCTGCCCGGAGCGACGGCCGCCATGCCGCTGCCGGGGAGACCATCATTTATCTGGGGCTGCCGTCACCGGCAGCCTCAAGCGGCCTACCCGCGCCGCCGCGTCGCCTGCCAGCGACGCCTTTCAGCGGGCCACCTTATCCGCCATCGAAGGCGGTGCGGCGCTGCTTGGCCTTGCACCCCCCGGGGTTTGCCAGCCGCCGCTGTTACCAGCGACGCTGGTGGGCTCTTACCCCACCCTTTCACCCTTTGCCTGTGTCCCGCCAGAGCAGGACCATCGGCCGGTCTGCTTTCTGTGGCACTTTCCGTCACCGCCCGGTTCCCCGAACGGTGCCCTCCTGTTAGGAGGCGGGGCGCCCTGCGGTGTTCGGACTTTCCTCGCCGCCGCGCCTCACAGGAGACGGGCGACGCGATGGTCCGGCCAGCGCACGTTTTTGTTAATGCATAACGGAATTAAGAAGATCCCGCACTGCCGTTCGCAAAGCCCAGCTCCTGGCCGACCTCTTGGAATAGTTCACTATCGACAATAATGCGTCCGGTATGCTCGCAGGCAATGATGCGCTTACGCTGGCGAATCTCCACCTGCTGCTGTGGTGGTACCGCGTATCCGGCCGCCGCTCCTCGCTCCAGCGGTACCACGGCGCGGCCGTCCCGGTAGCGTGCCCGCAATCGCCTGTAGGCCCGCAGGTAGCGTGGTTCGACGGCTTTCTCAGCTTCGGCCCGCAGGGCCTGTAGCTGCTCCATCTCGTGCCGGGTATCCTCCAGCACCTCCTGGAGCTCGGCTCGCTTCGTGTTGAGCAGCTCTTCCAGCTCTTTCAGGCGGGCCTCCGCTTCCTGAATTGCTATGGTCCGCTCTTCGGAAAGGCGCTCCATTTCTTCCAGACGGGCCCGGGCCGCTTCAATACGCTGCCGTTGTGCTTCGATCTCCTTGGTCAGCGCATCATACTCGCGGTTGTTGCGCACATGGAGCTGCTGCTCTTCATAGCGCTTGATTAGCATCTCCGCCTCTTCAATGTCCAGCCGCGCCTTACGGCGCTCCACCTCCTGTTGCTTGATTTCCCGTTTATACTTCTCCAGCCGCGTCTCCAGGCCCGCCTTCTCATCCTCCAGGTCCCGAATCTCCTCGGGTAGATCGCCCCGCAGCTTCTCCAGTTGATCGATCCGGGTGTCGATCAACTGCAATCGAACCAGCGCCCGCAGTTGCTCGGCAACGGTGGCCGACTCCGGCATCGTGGTGGGCATAAGCGATCTCCAGCTTGATGGCTTTGAGAATTCACCTATCGCCTAAGAACGCCTGCTTCATGCTAAAGTTTGATGTACTTTGCGCAAAGCTCCAACTTAGCCCTTCCGGATAAACGTACGCACTGGTGATGTGCGCTCCGCAGTACATTGCCAGTTGACGGCAGGGAAACGTTGTTGCAACCATTTTTCCAGGAGCGCTTCGGTCAGCGCTTCGGTTTCATAATGGCCGGCATCGACGAGCGCCATTCTGGGACGACCGGCGTCGTCCAGCACCTCAAAGAAGCGATGATAGGTCAGATCTGCCGTTACATACACGTCAGCGCCGGCCGCCAGTGCACGGCCAATCAGGTCGGCTCCAGCCCCACCACAGACGGCCACCGTCTGGACAGGCGCTTCCAGATCTCCAACATATCGCAAACTATCGGTCTGTAGCTGCTCGGAGACCCGCTGCAGAAAATCGCGCAGCGGTTCAGGCTTTTCGAGCCGACCGATCGCGCCCAGCCCGGCCCGGGTGTATGGCTGCTCGACCGGATACACGTCGTAGGCCACTTCTTCATAGGGATGGGCTGCCCGCATAGCCGCCAGCACTCGCGGTAGATCCCACCGGGCTACCTCGACCTCCAGCCGCAGCTCTTCGGCAGACTCAAGCTTGCCCGGCTCACCAATAAACGGCCGCGCCATGTCACCGGGGCGGAAATACCCGGTGCCTCGCGTGGCAAACGCACACGCCTCGTAGTTGCCGATGCGCCCAGCCCCTGCGTTGGCCAGTGCTTCACGCACCTGCTCAAAATGCGACGCTGGCACAAACGTGACCAGCTTGTAGAGCGCCTGCTCCATCTTCTGCAGAAACTGTACATCCTGCAGGCCCAGATGCGTGGCCAGCGCAAACGACACGCCGCCCGGCGCCGCGTCCAGGTTCGTGTGGATGCTGTAAAGCGCAATTCTGGACTCCGCCAGCCGAAGTGCCAGCGAGGCCGCCAGACTGCCCGGCGTAAGCTGTCGCAACGGCCGAAAGAGTAGCGGATGGTGTGTGATGATCAACTCGGCTCCGAGTGCCCGGGCCTCCTCAAAGACGGCTGGCGTCATGTCGAGTGCCAGCAGGGCCCGCCGCACCATTCGCTCTGGATCACCCACCTGCAGGCC
>JALSJJ010000008.1 GCA_026989375.1 Rhodothermus sp. | reverse complement strand
CGACCGAAAGCCCGGCAGCGCCTGCCGGATCAAAAGGGGCCGCCGTTGCCAGTAGGCTGCCAGAAATTGCTCCGGGGAAAGCGTGCCCAGCAGCGTCTCAGGTAAATGCATAGTCCTCTCGTTTGCATGAAACCGCTGAAAGATCTAACATAAGAGCGCATGTAGGAAAAATCCTTGGTTAAACTTTCAAGCGATGCACCATGAGATCCCTATGGATTGGTCTGCTGATCCTACTGGGAACCAGCCCCGGACTTTTGCTGGCGCAACCCCGCTCCATTCCCCCGGCTCCGGACCGTCGGCCGGATGAAGGCATCGGCCCTTTTGATCGGCTGATTATCCGGGGAGCTACCCTGATCGACGGCACCGGTGCTCCGCCGATTGGTCCGGTAGACATTGTCATCGAAAAGAACCGAATCAAAGAAATCGTGCGCGTGGGCTATCCGGGCGTCCCTATCGAAGAAGCGCGGCGCCCCAAAGACGCTACCTATGAGCTGGACGCCCACGGCATGTATGTGCTTCCCGGCTTCATCGATATGCATGCGCACATCGGAGGCGTTGCCCAGGGTACCCCGGCCGAGTACGTCTTCAAGCTCTGGATGGCCCATGGCATCACGACGATTCGCGATCCGGGCTCCGGCAATGGGCTGGAATGGACGCTGGCGCACAAGCGGCGTAGCGCCGAAAACCGCATTGTGGCCCCTCGGATCTATGCCTACGTCCGCTTTGGACAGGGCGCCAAGGAACCCCTGATCACCCCTGAAGCGGCCCGAGCCTGGGTGCGCCAGGTGGCCCAGCAGGGAGCGGACGGCCTCAAACTGCCGGCTCTGCCTCCGGACATCATGGCGGCCACCATCGATGAAGCCCGCAAGCTGGGTCTGGGTACGGCCGCCCACCTCGACCAGATGGGCGTGGCCCGCATGAACGCGCTGGATGCCGCCCGGCTGGGCCTCACTACGCTGGAACACTGGTACGGCCTCCCGGAAGCACTGTTTGTCGACCGCACCGTGCAGGACTTTCCCGTAGATTACAACTATCAGAACGAACAGCACCGCTTCGGGCAGGCCGGCCGGCTCTGGCTTCAGGCGGCCCCGCCGGGCAGCCCGAAATGGGAAGAAGTCATGGAGGAGTTTCTGCGGCTGGATTTCACCTTTAGCCCCACGCTCACCATCTATGAAGCCAGCCGCGATCTGATGCGGGCCATGCGCGCTGAATGGCACGACCGCTACACGCTCCCCTCCCTCTGGAAATTCTTCCAACCCAATCGCAAGGCGCACGGATCCTACTGGTTCTACTGGACGACCGCCGACGAAATCGCCTGGAAACGCAACTATCAGCGGTGGATGCAGTGGCTCAACGAATACAAAAACCGCGGCGGACGCATCGTTACGGGATCGGATTCGGGCTTCATCTTCAAACTTTATGGCTTCGGGTACATCCGGGAGCTGGAGCTGCTGCAGGAAGCCGGCTTTCATCCCCTGGAAGTCATCCGCTCGGCCACGCTCTACGGCGCCGAAGCCCTGGGCAATCCAGAAATTGGACAGGTGGCGCCCGGCAAGCTGGCCGACCTGATCATCGTGGCCGAGAATCCGCTGGAAAACTTCAAGGTGCTCTACGGTACCGGCTGGATCCGGGTTAACGAACAAAACGAGGTCGAGCGCACCCGGGGCATTCTCTACACAATCAAGGACGGCATCATCTACGATGCCAAACAACTGCTGGCCGATGTGGCCCGCATGGTGGAAGAAGCCAAACAGCAGGAAGCAGCCGCTTCCCAGAAGCCCTGAGCCCGCCCCTAACAGCAACGGGTGCGCAGACGCTGCAGCAACGCCTGGAGGGTAGGATAGGTTACCCGACGGAGGGCTTCCTCCAGGGGAAACCAGCGGACCTCCTGAATGGCTTCCGCTTCCTGTGGCGCGAACGTTGGGGCGGTGGTCTCCATGAGAAACCACCAGGTGGGCTTGACAGCATAGCGATGGTCGAGGGGGTAGGCGTGCACCGTGCGTCCCAGCGGCGCCCGAAGCTGCAGCGCCTCGGGGGGAACGCCCAGCTCCTCGCTCACCTCCCGAAGCGCGCAGGCTTCGGGCGCCTCGCCCGGATCACACTTGCCCTTAGGAAGATCCCAGTGGCCCCGCCGGTGAATGAGCAGCACTTCAGGCGTTTCTCCGCCACGCACGACCACGCCCCCAGCGGCCGGGACCGTGATTGGCAGGCGGTAAGGGTTTCCGTTTAAAATGGCGGTGGTTGGTATAGAATGCTGGAGCCGCCAGCTTTCCCCATCAAACAAAACCCCACCAGGAGGCACCGCAATCACCCACAACCGACCAGCTCCACACGCTGCCCTCGCCTGCGCTGGCGTCTCCCAGAGTCGAATGCCCTGAGGTAATTGGTCAGGCAGGTCAGCCGACGACAGACAGACCACAAATACCTGTGGAGCCGCGTCGGGTAAAAGCAGAGGACTTACAACTTCCACGGTTTATCTACCCAGGCGGAAAGAGAGTCCCAGCCCACCCACCAGAAGCGGGGCGCTGCCCTCATACAGAGGTGCATAGAGCGTAAGTTCCGGCCGGAGGCTTACCCGGCCGCCCAACCGGGCTCCAATGGTAAAACCCGCCAGCGATCCCGTGCCTACTTCGTCCGAATTTTCGGCGCCGATCGTTACGACAATCATCCGGGCCCCTGCAAACAATCTGGACGATCCAACCCAGACGGCAGGGTAGAGCCCAAGGGTAGAAAATGTCTGATTATTGAACTCCAGCGCATAATAGGAAACCCCCATTCCGACGGCCACAAGCGGCCACGTGGTAACCAACTGGTACTTCCCTTCTGCCATAAGCGCACCCGTGGTCACGCCTCCTACTGCCAGAAATCCTGTCGTGCGCGCGCCCAGCTCTAACCGGGACGCAACCCCCACTCGACCGTACAGTTCGAACATCCCTAAACCACCCCCGCCTTCTTCCAGGCTTCCTCCCCCGACAAGGCCCAGGCCTACCTCTGCTTTTCCTTCAGGAAGCACATCAGGTCCCTGAAATACGCCCAGCGAAATGCAGCCGGAAAGCCACAGGGCCAGGACTGCAAACAGGCCGACTGTCCGATTCATGGCAGGCATTCGGTTTGGTTATGGGTACGACATAGCAACCCGCTGGCTCAGGGTTCTATCGTCCAGGGCAACCATTCTATTTGCACCTCAAGACCCGCCGGCGCCTCTTCTAAGGCTTCCGGCAGGTGAATCAGGCTGTTGGCCCGTACCATCGAATGGTAAAGGTTGGAGCCCTGGGGACCGGTGTCGCGCACATATAGCCGCCCGTCGGCTCCTGGTCGGGCCACCCCGCGCGTGAAGAAATGCAGACCAGCTTTCTTGGGAGTCGGTGCTTCCAGGATAGCCGAAAATCGCGGCCGTAGTACCTCCTGCTGTCCCTGCATGCGCCGAAGAGCCGGGGCGACATACTGATCGAAGCAGATCGCCGACGAGACCGGATTGCCCGGCAGGCCAAAGACGGGTTTGCCCTCCAGCAGTCCAAAGGCCATGGGCTTTCCCGGTCGCTGCCGGACTTTCCAGAAAAGCCACTGCGTGCCGCGCGCATCAAGCACCTGGCGCACCAGATCATACAACCCGACCGAAACGCCGCCGGAAAACACCAGCACATCGGCCTCAAGTGCCTGCTCGAGCGCCTGTTCGATCAGGCCGCGATCGTCCGGCACCCGTCGCTGCAGCATCACCTCGGCTCCAACCCAACGCGCCTGAGCGGACAGACCAGGACCGGCTGAATCCCGAATATGTCCGGGCGTAAGCGGCTGGCTTGCATCAATCAGTTCATCGCCGGTGGTCACAATGGCTACCCGGGGCTGCCGGTACACCGGCACTTCGGCCACACCCAGCGTGGCCAGCATCGCTACCGCCGGGGGCGTAATGCGCTGTCCCGCTTCAAAGAAGCGCTCGCCAGCCCGCACGTCCTGTCCGGGCGGTCGGATATTTGCGCTGGCGGTTGGTACTTGCAAAATGCGCACTGTGCCATCCGAACCCAACTCGGTCCATTCGACGGGCACAACCGCCTCGGCCCAGGCCGGCACCGGCGCCCCTGTCATAATCCGAATGCAGGAACCCGGCGGAACCGTTTCGGGCGGAAGCTGCCCTGCCCCCACGTCGGCAATTACCCGAAGCGCGGCAGGTACCTGCTGCACATCCGCCAGCCGCACTGCATAACCGTCCATGGCTGCGTTGGGAAACGGCGGAATATTATCCCGGCTGACGATCGCCTCGGCCAGCCGCCGCCCCTGTGCCTCCGCCAGCGGTATGCGCTCTACTGATAGCGTCGAGATCTGCTCCAGAATGATCCGACGCGCCTCCTCAACCGAAATAAATTCGCGCATGCTTTTCGATACACCGATCCAGAAAGTCCGATCTTTCTCTTAACAGAATATAATTCTTCAATCCCTGTATAACCATGATACGCTACGACTTCAGCACAGCCCTGTCTTTTCTGGAGGCGCACGACCTGGACGCCCTCCGTCCCCAGACCGAAGCTGCCCATCGCATGCTACTGGAACGTACAGGCCCCGGCCATGAAATGCTGGGTTGGCGTGACCTGTTGCTGGAGCCGGACGATGCCCTGCTGGAAGACTTGGATGCCACGGCTGCTGAAATCCGCGAGCAGGCCGACGTTTTCCTGTGCCTCGGCATTGGCGGCTCCTACCTCGGCGCCTGGGCTGTCATTGAAGCGTTGAGTCCCCAATTTCGTCCCCCTGTTGATACCGAAACCGGTCGTCCTCTCACGCCGGAAGTTCTCTTTGCCGGCCATCATCTAAGTGGCCGCTATCTGAAAGAGTTGCTGACCTACTTGGAAGGCAAATCAGTGTACCTCAACGTCATCTCCAAGAGTGGCACCACGCTGGAAACCATGCTGGCTTTTCGCGTGCTGCGTCCCTGGCTGGAAGCCCGCTTTCCGGACGCCGCCCGCCGCATCATTGTCACCACCGATCCAGCCCGTGGACGGCTGCACGACATGGCCCGATCCTTGGGCTACCGACGCTACGCTATCCCACCCGGCGTCGGCGGGCGCTTCTCCGTACTGACGCCAGTCGGATTGCTCCCCATTGCCGTAGCCGGTATCGACATTCGCTCCCTCTTCTACGGAGCCGTCGAGATGTGCGAGCGCCTGCAAGACACCCGGGACAATCCAGCTCTTGATTATGCTGCCCTGCGCTATCTCTTTCATGAACGCGGCTATGCCCTCGAACTGCTGGCTGTCTTCGAGCCACGTCTGAGTGGCCTCGGCGCCTGGTGGCAACAGCTCTTCGGCGAAAGTGAAGGCAAGGCCGGCAAAGGACTCTACCCCGATGCCATCCAGTACACCACCGATCTGCACTCCCTGGGACAGTACGTGCAGGAAGGGCGCCGCCACCTGATCGAAACCTTTCTTATGGTGGAACGCGAACCCGAGCTGCTGACGATCCCGGATACGGGCGACGACCTTGATGGGCTTGCTTACCTGGCCGGATGCACCTTCCAGGAAGTGAACCGTAACGCTTATGAGGGCACGCGCAAAGCCCACGCCAATGGCGGCGTCCCTGTCTCCACCGTATGGCTCGAACGCCTGGCTCCGGGCCCACTGGGGGCCTGTCTTTACTTCTTCATGCATGCCGTGGCCGTCAGCGGCTACCTCCTCGGCATCAACCCCTTCGACCAGCCCGGCGTTGAGGCTTACAAGCGCGAAATGTACCGTCTATTGGGTAAATCGTGAGTTTTTGTCGATACCGTGGATTACCTGTGGAAAGCCGGGGATAAGCGCGGGGATATTTCGGGGAAAAAATCTACCCCGGACGTCCCTGTGGATAACTTTCCTTGCTTTGCCCACTTTATCCCCATCTTTCCACATTGTGGACAACGGTGGATAATGAGACGCTGAAATCAATCCGTTATCTGTGTATTATCGTGGAAATGTGGATAAACAGTTCAAAATCGTCCCGTTTGCATCCTGATGCGACGCTTCTGTTACCTCGCGGCTGTGTGCAACTCTGTGGAATACCCCTGCCTTTTTTCCACAGCGCTTCTTCTCGACGTGTATAACTTCGCCATTCACATTTCCACATCGACTTACTATCCAGTACAACAACTTTTTAAACTTACTTTGTTACAATCAACCGTTCAGGTACTCGTAGCCTTAGATTTGTACAGGCTCCAGAAAACTCGTACTTTTAGCGCATAGCCAGAACCCAAGCTGTTCAGACACCCATGATTCGGCGCATTCTTGTAGCACTTGATCCGGATACGGATACCCACGTTGCTGTTCGGTATGCCGCTGAGCTGGCCCATCAGCACAACGCCAGCGTTACCGGGTTGGCTGTTGTGGATACTGGCCAGATTGAAGCCAGCGCTCGTGGCGGCGGTATCGGTAGCATGTACTATGCGGAGAAGCTACGCGATCAACTAACAGAAGAAGCGCGGACTACAGCACGCCGGTTGATCGAAGCGTTTGACGACATCGCCGAAAAAGAAGGACTCCGACACCGCAACACCGTAGCCGAAGGTGTTCCCTTCCAGCGCATTCTCGAAGACATGAAAGTGCATGATCTGCTTGTTGTAGGAAAGGAGCCACATTTCTTCTACAGCCATCCGGAAGAAAAGACCAAAACGCTTGTGCGGGTCGTTCGAGAAAGCGTAGGACCCTCTTTCATTGTGGAGAGCGAATATCGCCCAATCTCTCGCATACTGATTGCCTATGATGGTAGCGATACGGCTGCTCGCACCATGCAGCGTTTTGCTCAGCTCAAGCCCTTTGGCACGAACGTGAGCATCGAAGTGTTGACCGTTTACGATGGCAACGAGGCCGAAGTTCGCCTCATGCTTTCACTGGTACAGGAATACCTGCAGGAACATGGCTTTCGTGTGACAACAACAGCCCGAAGAGGGAATAATCCAGAAGAAGCAATCGTACAGTTTGCCAACGAGATTCACGCAGACCTAATTGTTGCCGGCGCCTATGCAACCACTGGACTGAAAAAGCTGCTCTTTGGATCTTCTACTACAGCCCTTATTGAAAAGACAAACGTACCTCTGTTCCTGTATCACTGAGTCGGGCGCCAGGCGACCGACCAGATATGGTGGCCGTCACTCCGAAGCCAGAGAGCACCGGATTCGGCTGTGATCCATAGCCGGGCGCCCTGGCGTTCCCAGCGGGCACGAACTGTGTCGCTGACAGCCCGCCATCCGCTGCTGATCACAGCCCAGGTAGGATGGGTCCGGTCCGGAATTACCTGATGGACAAGCTCAGGGATGCTACTGGTGCGTGATCCATGGTGGGCCACCTTGACCACGTCGCTCTGGAGCAGCGGTCCATAAGCCCGCACGAGCCGACGTTCCAGGCGACGCTCGGCATCGCCCAGGAATAGCCAGCGCGTTTGACCAAAGACCATTCGAAGTACCACTGAACGTTCGTTATCGGAAGCCTCATCCGCATCAGCATCAGGTGTAGGGGCCAGCACCTGCAGCACCAGCGAAGGTGCCAGGTAAATCGTATCGCCAGCCTGTAGTGCACGTTGTGGAAGCTGAAGGCTGTCAAGCAGGTGAGCGATTTCCAGCGAGAGTGCGGAAGAATCTGCTGTTCCGTTGTGGAGCACACGTCCTACGTCGAGCTGCCGGAGGAGCAGCGGAAGCCCACCGGCATGATCAGCGTCGGGGTGCGTCAGCAAAACGGCATCAATTCGATTGATTCCATAGCGTCGAAGAAAAGGCAGCACACTCCAACGGGCAGCCGCGTTTTCCCCCTGACGTCCCCCTGTGTCAATGAGGATCGTCCGACCTTCAGGGGTGCGAATTAGCGTAGCATCACCGTGACCGATATCAAAAAATAGCACATCCAGGTGCGATGTAGCAGGTGGACGGAGCCATAATCCGGCACTCAGGCAACCGAGCAATACAACGCCAGACCAGTAGCGGACGCGAGAGAAAGGGCTTAACAGACCCAGCAACGCCAGCGGTACGAAAAGCAACCACCACGGTGGATCAGGCAGATGGAATATGATGGGACGAAACAGGTGAACGCCTTGATCGCCGAGCTGTAGCAGCAGAGAGGCGCATAGCGTGGCTGCGTGACCGAACAATGCTGCCAACGTCTCGCTGACGGGAAGGCTCAGCACGGTAAGCAGGCCAGCCGCCAGTGATCCGGCAGCCAGGGGGATGCCTGGAAGGTTCAGCAGCAGACCGGCCAGCGATACGTATCCGAAGTGATAAAGCACAAATGGTGCTGTGGCCAGCGTAGCTGTGAGCGTAACCAGAAACGTACCGACCAGATAGCGTACCATAGCACGGCGTACCAGCAGGGCAGGCAGGTGGCGCTGTAAAGGCATCCATCCCAGCAGCAGACCACTCACTGCCGCGAACGAGAGCTGAAAGCCCGGCTCAAAGAGCTGAACAGGATCGATCAGAAGAAGCAACAGGGCGGCAGCTCCCAAGGCATTGATGGAATGCAAAGGGACCTGGAAAAGGGTGGCGCCCAGAAACAGGCCGGTCATGACCAGAGCACGAACGGCTGAGGCCGGTGCACCGGCCAACAGCACGTAGCCGCTCAGCACAAACAGGGTCAGTAGCGTACGTGACCACTCCATCGCCCACCAGCTCAATCCCAGACGCAGCAGTAACGGGCGTAGCAGGTTGTAGAGGATCAGACCTACCAGCAGGACATGCAGGCCTGAAATCGCCAGTAAATGCGCCAGTCCCGCCCGGCCCAGTTGATCGCGCACTTCCGGAGAAAGACCTGATCGGTCGCCCAGTAGGAGAGCCTGCACTACATGTCGGGCCTGGGGACGGGGAATGTATGCTTTCAGCAGCGATGTAATCGCGTTCCGGAGGGCCACGAAGCCAGTGCAGGGTTTGGAGACCAGTATCTGTATCAACTGAGGGTTATCCACCAGCAATCGTGCAGCGATCCCTCGCCGACGCCACTGCGCCGTGCGATCCGGTAGTCCAGGGTTACGGGGCGTTTTCGGCGGAAGCAGTCGGCCTCCTAAGAGCATGCGGGGGTTACAATGGAATGCAGGCAGGCTATCAATCCGTAGATGCACATCCAGTAAGGAGCGGTTGTACAGGGTATCTGCTCCAATCAGCATCATTTGTACACGGCCCACGAAGCGCAGGCCGTAAGCGGCCGGTAGCGTTTCCTGTACGTCAACCAGAACGATGGCCAGCGTATCCACAGGAAAGGAGCGGGGTGAGGGGATGTAGAGCTGATAGCGGCTGGCACTGCTAAACACCACGCCCAGCAAAAAAGGGATCAACCAGAGCGTACCAGGTTGTCTGGAAGCAATAAGCAGCGCTCCGAGCGTCAGCAGCATCATGAGCATTGCACCGAGTAGCCACCATATAGGCGGAATCTTCCAAGCATCGGCCAGCAGAATGCCAGCGATGAGGGCGAGGGCTATCCAGAAGAGCGGTGCGGTTCGCAACAACGGCATGGGAGCCCCTGACTGTCTGACTTGAAAGACACCAGCGAGCTCGGCAATGCAACCTGGGAGCCAACAGGCGGTGAATCCAGGTGTGAGGCAGAACCTTCCGACGTTTTGCGAATTGGACCAACGCTGATGTGAAGTAGTCCTTTGACACCCGGGAAAATGCACAGCCGGAGAGAAGTTCGCGAACGGGTATTGCAGGCACTCTACGCCTATGAGGTGGGGCATGATACGGCCGAGCATGTAATCGAAACCATACTACGGCCTGCCCTGAAAGACGATAGGGCCGCGCTTCAATTTGCCATGCAGCTTTTTCTGCGAACGTTAGATTACAGCGAAGAGACGGACCGTCTGATCGCAGAACACGTAAAGAACTGGGATCTGACCCGCATTGCGCTTATTGACCGACTGCTGTTACGCATGGCGATCTGCGAGCTGCTTGCCTTTGAAGACATTCCTCCCAAGGTGTCGATCAACGAAGCCATTGAGGTTGCCAAAAAGTACAGCACGGAAAAAAGTGGGCAGTTCATCAACGGCGTGCTTGATGCCATAGTCCTGAACCTGCAACGAAAAGGGCGGCTGAAAAAATCAGGACGTGGGCTCATCGGCATGGAGACACTACTGCAACGTCTGGCTGAGCAGCAATCGTCGAAGTCATAGGTTATGGCGTTGATAGCCATTGGTGACATTCACGGATGCGCGCGTACGCTGGAGGCTTTGCTTGACCGTCTGGCGCCCACACGCGACGATCAGCTTGTCTTTATTGGTGATTATATCGATCGCGGGCCAGATACACGGAGCGTTATCGAACGGCTGTTGCAGCTTCGAGAGGAAATTCCCTGTGTCTTCTTACGGGGCAATCATGAAGCCCTGATGCTAAATTACCTGGATCGTGGCGAGGCCGATCTCTGGTTCATTAACGGAGGGCTGACCACGCTTAACAGCTATCGAAGCGATGGAATTCATATTCCCGAAGTACACGAAGCTTTCATCCGGGAGACGCTGCTCTACTACGACACGCCGGACTTCTTTTTCGTCCATGGGGGACTGAAGCCTGAGCTGACGATTGCCGAAAACCTGCGACGCTTTGCCCATACCGATCTGTTTTTGTGGGAACGAGAGCATCTGAATGCACCCCGCTTTGCTTGGGAAAAGCCTGTTGTCTGTGGACATACCCCCGTTCCTGAACCGATCAATCGAGAAAAGCTTATTGCCATCGATACCGGTTGCGTTTACCCGCATCCCGGACTGGGCCGCCTGACGGCCGTCCGGCTTCCGGAACGCACATTCGTGTCAGTGCCCCGGCAGGATCTGATCTGATTCGCTCAGAAAGCAATCCACAGCCCCATCCGGAAGAAGGGCCGGTGCAGTCCGGCTTCGCCAAAGAAAAAGTAACGGGTGCCAAAGGCCGATACGAACCGAAAGAAAGGTTCCAGAAAAAGGCCAAATTGCTGGTTTTTCTGCGCCCGGGTCTCAGCTTCTGTGAAAAGGAGTCCCGGCCCCAAGCGTAAACCTATATCAAGGTCATAGGAAATCGGCGCGTTGCCTATGGTGCGAATCAGGCCGGTAGCGCGGAAGGCTGATCCGAAAGCTACCGATAGCTGGACGTTGCCTTCGCCACCCGCAAAAGAGGGGGCAGCGTCTAGGTAGAAGAGGCTTTCCAGCGTATAGATGCTACGCGGTGAAATATAGCCAAGCTGTACGCCCAGCCCAGGCGCAGCGGCAAGGCCAGCCTGAAGCACGCGACCTCGATCAGGCGGAACAGGTTGTGCCCTCACCGAAACCGAACAGATCAGAAAGGAAGCAATCAGCGTGAAACGGTACATGATCGCAAACGAGTAGCTACGGAACAATTCGGACATTACCTGATTTGGGCCGGCTGGCTTTTACCTGAAGAAGGCTGCGAAAGTTGTACCACTTTGAAACAAAAAGGATACAATGCCGCTGCGTTGTGGGATTGTCGGGCTTCCAAACGTCGGAAAATCGACGCTTTTTAATGCACTCAGTCAGGCCGGGGCCGAATCGGCCAACTATCCATTCTGCACGATTGAGCCCAATGTAGGAGTGGTGCCGGTCCCGGATGAGCGGCTAAAGCGGCTGGCCGAACTGGCTGGATCGGCCAAAGTAACGCCGACAACTATTGAGTTTGTGGATATTGCAGGTCTGGTAGCCGGTGCTTCGAAAGGGGAAGGACTGGGCAACCAGTTCCTGGCTCACATACGCGAAGTAGATGCCATCCTGCATGTGGTTCGGTGCTTTGAAGATCCGAACATCGTACATGTGAGCGGATCGGTCGATCCGGCACGCGACATCGAAATCATTCAGACCGAATTGCTTCTGAAGGATCTGGAGACCGTCGAACGTCGAATTGAGCGAACGGCTCGCGCCGCCAAAAGTGGCGACAAGAAGCTACGCGAAGCGCTGGCTTTCTATGAACGTCTGCGGGATCACCTGAGCAGCGGGAGAGGGGCACGGTTGTTTGCCGTGAGTAGTCAGGAGGCTCCCTGGTTGCATTCGCTCTTTTTGCTTACCCTGAAGCCTGTGCTCTACATAGCTAACGTGGCGGAGTCGGATCTACCAGAAGGCGAAGGAAACCCACACGTGACAACGGTACGGGAGATTGCCGCTCGCGAAGGCGCTTCCGTAGTGGTGATCTGTGCAGAACTGGAAGCGCAACTGGCGGAACTGGACGAGCAGGAACGCCAGGTGTTTCTGAAAGAACTCGGGTTGGAACGGTCTGGGCTGGAGCGGCTGGTCCGGGCGACCTACGAGCTACTGGGTCTGATCACGTTCTTCACCGTGAACGCCAAGGAGGCACGTGCCTGGACAATCCGACGGGGAACACGAGCGCGGCAGGCCGCCGGGCTGGTCCACAGTGACTTTGAGCGTGGTTTTATCCGAGCCGAAACGATTACTTACGAAGACTACATCCGCTATGGCTCGGAAGCAGCCGCACGTGAGGCTGGCGCCATGCGTTCAGAAGGACGCGACTACATTGTGCAGGACGGCGACGTGATCCTGTTTCGCTTTAACGTCTGACGCCGTACAGGCGGCCGAACGTCAGGCTGATCACCGGCGTGCCGAGAAAGCGTCGAGGCGGCGCATCGCCTTCCAGTAGTTGGATAGGATGCGGGAAATAGTGGAGCGCGTAGCCAAAGCGCAACCCCTGCGTCGTTTGCATGCTCTCCCCAAAGTAGGCACCCAGAACGATCATACCGCCGATACCTGTACGAAGGCGCCCTTTGGGAAAGGCCTGAAACACATCGTAGATGCGTTCGCCTATTTCCGGATCATAACGCCGGTTGCCATTGCGATCCTGAAAATAAGGATAAAGCCATCCAAAGGTAGGACCTACCGAAAGCTGCAGGTAAGGACGAAAGTTGTCGGCGATCTGCTCACGCCAGAGTCGTCGTTGCAGGCCTATTTGGACCGGGATAAGCAGCAGGTAGTTGGCTTTATTCTGAATGTAGCTGGCGCCTGTAAGCGCGTTGTAGAATTTTTGCTCCCGTTCGTCTTTCCCTGATCCCAGGCTGAAGTCCAAAAGGAACTTCAGGGAGCGGCCGGCAGGTCGGTGGTAGTAGCCGCCCAGTCCAAAGCCACTGTTCGTGAGCAGAATCTGAAAGCCTGCACCTGTTCCGTAAGGGTCGATCCCGCTACTATCGGCCGCAAGCTGCGCCCGGACCGTCCAGACCGGAAGCAACAGAACCAGCCAGCATACCTTCCCCACCTGCATGATGCGTCTGCCTTTATAAAGTCAGAAACGCTGTACTACGGTTACGGAATAAGATACAGCAGGCGGTTGGTTCCATGGTAAACATTCGGCAACGGACACGTTCCCCAGTGTGCAGAAGCTCAGGATATTCGAAAATAAAGCGTGAGAGAGAGCACATACGTAGAGATATATTCTTACTTTTCATAGAAAACCTGTGCTCGCAATGCGATTCGAACAGGCGTTGATCTGGGGATTGCTGGTCAGTCTGATGGGATGTCAGGGACGTCGGCCAGCCGAGATTTCGACGGCCGACGTTGAAATTCCAGTGCACACGCGCGCTGACTCGCTGGCGCTCCGCGTTTATCAGGCCAGTGGCGGTCCCGAAGTATGGCAGGCGCTGCCCTATGTGCGATTTGATTATGCCGTGGCCCACGACGGTCCTCGGCGTCTGCTGGCGCAGCATCTCTGGCATCGGCCCAGCGGGCGGTATCGGCTGGAGTGGATACGCCAGGATGATTCACTCTATGTGGCCCTTTTCAATGTGCGCACGCGACGCGGACAGGTATATCGTAATGGTCGGCCGTTGGCCGCAGCGACCAACCGGCGCCTGCTGGAAGAAGCATATCGGCGTTTTGTCCACGATACGTTCTGGTTGTTGCTACCGGTGCAACTTTTCGAGCCAGGCGTGCAGCGCTTTTACGAGGCCGATTCGGCCACAGCTATCTATGAAGTGCTCCGACTGGAACTGGCGCATGCCGAGGGGTTGCCGGCCTTCCGTTACTGGTTGTACGTAGATCGTCAGGAGGCATTGATTACCCAACTGGCCTATCCGGCCCGGGACAATCCCGAAGCACTACCGGCTCGGTATCGGTGGGAAGGATACCAGACGTGGGAAACTCCCTTTGGTCCGGTGCGTCTGGCAACGCGCAAGGTTTTTCGCTATGCACCGTTGATCATTTTTACCGACAATCTGGTTTTTCCAGAGGTGTTGCCGGAGGCTCTGTTTACGGATCCGTTGCCCCGGCTGGGTCAACCGTTGCCTGTTGCTTCCGTGCGCTGATCCATGGATGTTCGACTGCTGCTGGCTCGTCGTTATCTGATGGCGCGGCATCAGGTGACGCTGATTGCTGTCATTACCGGCATTTCGGTGCTGGGAGTAGCCATAGGGGTAGCCGCGCTGATTGTGGTGCTTTCGGTCATGAACGGATTTTACCGGGTGGTGCGCGATCTGCTGCTCTCGGTGGATCCTCATGTGCGTATTGTAAGCGTAGCGCCCGGGGGGATGGTAGTTGAGGATTCTCTGGAACAGTACCTGCGACGACTCCCCCATGTGACCGAGGTAACGGCCTATGTGGAAGGCAAGGCATTGCTGCTCTACGAAGGGGAGGGAGAGGTGAACAAAGTGGTGATTGTGCGGGGCGTTGAGCCTGAAGCGCTGAAGGCAATGGAAGCGACACGGGTTTTTGGGAGCATGGATCTGCAGCGGCATGAGGGCCGGCCAGGTATTCTGGTAGGGATGCCACTGGCACGGCGACTGGGGCTGTTGCCAGCGAGTCGGACCGAGCCGGCCAGTCAGGTAGGATTACTTTCGGCACCGGCGCTCGAACAGCTACTGACGCAACCGCTGGCCCCACCGCCGCTGATTCGTTTCGAGGTACGTGGCCTGTACCAGTTGCGCTCCGGTTACGATGAGAGCCATGTGTTCGTAGCCCTTGAAGAAGCGCAGCGCCTGTTTCACATGGGAGATCGGATTGATGGGATTGCGCTGCGCCTGGATGATGTGGAACAGGCTACCGCTATTAAGATGCATCTGCAGCAGCAGCTCGACACTACGCGCTATCGGGTGCAGACCTGGTACGATCTGCAGCGAGGGCTCTACGACGTCATGCGGCTGGAAAAATGGGGGGCCTCTCTGATACTGGCCCTGATTGTTGTCGTGGCAGCTTTCAGCATCGTCGGGGCGCTTACCATGGTGGTGATTGAAAAACGCCGGGACATTGGTGTTCTGCAGGCCATGGGGCTTTCTCGAAAGCGGGTGCGTCAGGTATTTCTACTGGCCGGGCTATTGATTGGCGCAGCAGGTGCCGGATTGGGATTACTGGTGGGCGTAGGATTGGCGCTGTTGCAGCAACATTTCCAGCTGGTTCCTCTGCCAGGCGCTGAGGCATTTCTGATCCATGCCTATCCGGTCGCCATCGAAATGGTCGATCTGGTAGGCATTACACTGGCTGCCCTGTTGCTCTGCGTACTGGCCGCTCTCTATCCAGCCGCCCGTGCAGCAGCCATTGAGCCGGTGCAGGCCGTTCATCTGGAGTAGACGGAGGCTATAGCAGGAGGCGCAATCTTCCGTCTGGAGTGCATTTTTGCGAAACCTTTGCGGAAGCCTGTGCTTAGAAGGAACGCTTTCCTCAGCAGGGCGCATTGCATGGGCAAACGCCCCTTTGCTAAATTAAAATCTTCAGGATTCAGAAGCGCGGAGTCATGGCACGCAGAGATCAGCTGACAGGAAAAGGGCCGGTATCGGGGCATAACGTCTCCCATGCCAACAACAAAACGAAGCGGCGCTTTCTTCCCAATCTGCAGAAAAAACGCTTTTACATTCCAGAAGAAAAGCGCTGGATCACGCTCCGCGTATCGGCCAAGACCATGAAGACCATCAATAAGAAGGGGCTTAAGGCGGTGTTGGATGAGGCGCGCCGCCAGGGTATCAAAATTTAAACCGTAAGGAGCGATGGCTAAAAAGGGGAAAGAAGCTCGGGTGCAGGTTATTCTGGAGTGCACCGAAGCACCGGGCACCTCACGCTATGTGACTACCAAGAATCGACGCAACACGCCGGGACGCCTGGAGTTGAGAAAGTACAATCCGGTACTTCGTCGACACACACTCCATCGGGAAGTGAAATAACGTGAAGCCATGCCAAAAGTTAGTAAGAACCAGCGGACGGACCGTGGCAGGGGACAGCAGGTAAAGATGGCCAAGGTAGTGGTGGCCGAGAAGAAGCCTAACGGTCAGTATCGGTTCCGTGAGCAGATGGTCCCACTTGATGAGGTAAAACGAGTGGCACAGGCTCGCTAAGCCTGTGCGGGCAGATACGGTGGAGAAGGCGCCCCGGGGAATCCGCTCGGGGCGCGTCGATGTTACATAATGGGAGGTTCGGGGCGTAGCGCAGCCCGGTTAGCGCGTCTGCTTTGGGAGCAGAAGGTCGCCGGTTCAAATCCGGCCGCCCCGACAGCAGGAGCAAGCCCCGGTAGCTCAACCGGATAGAGCAGCGGCCTTCTAAGCCGCCGGTTGCAGGTTCGAGCCCTGCCCGGGGCGCGGGCCCGGTATAGTTCCGGGCTTTTGTTTTAGGCTTATGCCTTCACTGCGTCGCTTGTCCCTCAGCCGCCAGTAGGGGCCGGATCAATTCCAGCGGAATTGGAAAAACGATGGTTGTGTTGTTTTCTGAGCCAACTTCCACCAGTGTTTGTAGAAAGCGCATTTGCATGGCCATGGGATGTGCCTCCAGCATAGCGGCTGCCTGTGCCAGCTGTTTTGCAGCTTGCAGCTCACCCTGGGCATGAATCACCTTGGCCCGTCGTTCACGTTCGCTTTCGGCCTGCTTGGCCATGGCCCGCTTCATGTGTTCTGGCAGATCGACATGCTTGACCTCTACCAGCGAAACCTTAATGCCCCAGGGATCTGATTGCTGATCAATGACTTCCTGGAGTCTTCGGTTGATTTTTTCGCGCTCCGCCAGCAGTTCGTCCAGCTCTACCTGACCCACAATGCTTCGAAGTGAAGTCTGCGAGAGTTGGGTGGTGGCGTAGCGGTAGTCTTCTACTTCCAGCACGGCCTTCATAGGATCGACCACACGGAAATACACCACCGCGTTGACGCGCACCGATACATTGTCGCGGGTGATCACGTCCTGCTCGGGCACGTCGTGTACAAACGTGCGCAGGCTGACCCGTACCATACGGTCGATCGGCCAGAAGACGAGCACCATGCCTGGACCTTTTGGTTCGGGCAGGGCCCGTCCCATTCGAAAAATGACGCCCCGCTGATACTCATAGAGAATGCGAATACAGCTAATGAAATACAGGACAATGATGCCGATCACGATACCTGTTGACGAAAGCATGGCCACTCCGCTGGTTGGTTATTAGGTTGACGATTCCGGCGAAACCCACAGGCAGAGCCCTTCGCGCCGCTCAATGCGAACCGACTGCCCGGCCTGTATCGGCACCGAGCTGCACGCACGCCACCACTCACCATGGACGAACACGTAGCCTCCAAAGTGATCGCCTTCGGGGATAAAATCTTCCCGTGCCGTGGCCAGCTGACCGATCAGCGTTTCATCTCCCACACGGGCCGGTCGGCGCTGAATGCGCAGCGCGTTACTCAGCAAGAACAGCGCAATCAGGGCGGTAGCCAGGGCGACAGGCACTACCAGTGCGGCTGAGACCTGTGGAAAGCCCATCGGACTTTCCACAAGCATCAGGCCACCCAGAATCAGGCATACAACACCCCCTACGGTCAGCAGACCAAAGCTGGGCACGAAGGCTTCAGCCACGAGCATACCCAGGCCCAGAATCAGGAGTCCAAGTCCTACATAATTGACCGGTAGGATGGAGAGGCCGTAGAAGCCCAGCATCAGAAAAATGGCACCCAGCGTGCCAGGGATGCCCCAGCCTGGCGTGTAGAGCTCGAACAGCAGGCCGTAGAATCCCAGCATCAATAACAGGAAAGCAATGTTCGGATTGGAAAGCGCGGCCAGGATACGCTCACCCCACCAGCGCTCAACGGTGCGTACCGTGGCGTCGGCGGTCTGTAGCAGAATCGTCTCTCCATCCAGTGCCACGTTTCGCCCATCCAGCAGCACCAGCAAAGAGTCCAGCGAGGGGGCCACCAGATCAACCACATTCAGGGCAACGGCTTCTCGTGCGGTCAGCGTCTGGCTTTCCGAGACCGCCCGCGCCGCCCAGTCAGCATTACGTCCACGATACTGGGCCAGCGCCCGTGCCCAGGCTACCGCGTCGTTCAGAATCTTTTCAGACATGGGATCAACCTGGGCCGTATCCGGTGGTGTTGCCGGTCCACCTCCAAGTTGTACGGGATGGGCGGCACCGATATGCGTGCCCGGCGCCATCGCTGCCACATGTGCAGCCAGCGTGATGAACACACCGGCCGACGCCGCCCGCGCACCCGGCGGCGTAATATAGACAACCACGGGAATCGGACTCTGCAAAAATAACTGCACAATGTCTCGCGTAGCCTCCACAAGGCCACCTGGCGTGTCCATTTCAATCGTCAGACAGACCGCTCCATTTTCCGTGGCCTCACGCAGGCCGCGACGAATGAACCGGACCGTCGCCGGCGTAATGGGCTCGTCTTCCAACACCAGCCGATAAACTACCGGACCGGTTGTCGGAGACGGCCCTCCCAGGAACAACCAGAGCAGCAAAGACCACATAGCGGAAATATATTTTTAAAAAAATATGAAAACAGAGAGATAGACACAGCAGATCCTTTCAAAATCTTTTGAAAGACTCAACAATTAGTTCCTGTCCTGTAGATTTTAGAGATAAATGACCGGAAAGGAGGTTGCAATGAACTGACGGGGCGAATCAGGAGGACAATCCGTGGAGAGAGGAGTCCGTCACTGAGCTCGGTATCTGGTAGCGCTGGTTTTGGATCGGGGTTGCTTGAGGCATGAGGCGTTATTCGGAACCCGCTTGAGAAATCCTCGTGAGGGGGGCGCCTGATGGATCCGGTCGATCTATTTTGTCGTAAGACAGCGCAGCAGGGGTGACGTGGCCGAGTGGTTAGGCAGGGGCCTGCAAAGCCCCGTACGGCGGTTCGAATCCGCCCGTCACCTCGATGAAAGCCCCGCATTTCCTTGAGGAATGCGGGGCTTTTGCTTTTCGCAGTACGGCTTTTGTAAGAGCGGCCGTCATGGTGCGAACAAGGATGCCGTTGTTATGCTTTCGTTACGGATCTGGGAGAGGTACAAAGCTCTTGCCCACATCGTGGGTGCCTGTTATATGCATCGGGTTGCGGAGAGGAAGGCCACGGAGATAGGGGTAACTGGACTTAGCGTTCTCGTCAGGCCCAAGAGGGCCACGTCCGTCAGATAGCAGAGAGATTTAAAAAGGAGGTGCTTCCGCTTGGTCACCTTCGGGGGATTCTGGGAGCTTCGGGGTGTCGGGGACTTCCGCATAGTAAGTGGTTAGGTTTTCAAAGCGGGCATACTGGTGGACAAAAGCCAGGCGCACCGTGCCGGTAGGGCCGTTGCGTTGTTTGCCGACAATGATTTCGGCAATGCCCTCAGTGGGGTTGCCATTTTCATCTACGGTAATCCCATAGCGTTCTGCCCGGTAGATGAAGAGGACCACGTCGGCGTCTTGCTCGATAGAGCCGCTTTCGCGCAGATCAGAAAGTTGTGGGCGTTTGTCGCCGCCGCGCGTTTCTACGGCACGGCTGAGCTGGGAAAGGGCGATCACCGGCACGTTCAATTCTTTTGCCAGCGCTTTGAGTGAGCGGGAGATCTGAGCGATTTCCTGCTCGCGGTTGGCGTTGCGGGGCATGTGGGAGGCCTGCATAAGCTGCAGGTAGTCGACAATCACCAGCCCTATGTTGTGCTCGGCCTTCAGACGGCGGCATTTGGCGCGGAGTTCGAGTACACTGAGCGAAGGGGTATCGTCGATAAAGATCGGGGCATCTGATAGGCGCCCGGCTGCGCGGGCCAGCTGCCGCCAGTCTTCGTCGCGCAGTCGACCGGTGCGGGCGGCCTGGGCATCGACGCGGGCTTCGGCGGTAAGCAAGCGCTGAGCCAGTTGTTCGGCGCCCATTTCCAGCGAGAAAATAGCTACTCCTGTACCGTAGTGGGGGTGCAATGCGGCATTGCGAGCACAGCTCAGCGCGAAGGCGGTTTTGCCCATGGAGGGGCGGGCCGCAATGACGATCAGATCGCCGCGTTGCCATCCGCCGGTCAGCGCATCGAGTTGATGAAAGCCACTGGGCACCCCTGTGATACCGCCGGGCCGCCCGTGGATCGCTTCCAGCTGTTCCAGCGTCTCTTTGACCACCTCATTCATAGAGCGGGCGGCCTTGCGCAGGTGCACATCCGATAACCGAAAGATTTCGGCTTCTACCTCATCCAGCAGCTCAAAAGCATCGGCACCTGGATCGTAGGCCCGGCCGATCAGCAGCGTCATGGTTTCAATCATGCGACGCAGCAGCGCTTTCTCCGAGATGATGCGGGCGTGGTATTCGATATTAGCCGCCGAGGCGACGCGGGTGGTCAGCTCGCTCAGGTAGATCGTATCACCAGCTTGCTCCAGTTCACCGGTGCGCCGTAGTTCTTCGGTAACCGTTAACAGATCGACAGCGCAGTGCTGCTCGAACAGTCGAATGATGGCGCGAAAGATACGCTGGTGACGACCGTCATAAAAGGCTTCAGGGGTAAGGATCTCCAGGGCCCGAGGAATCGCTTCGGGCTCGATGAGCATGGCGCCCAGTACAGCCTGTTCCAGCTCGACGGCCTGCGGAGGCACACGTCCGGCCTGACGATGCAGCGCATGAATCTGGGCACGTGAACGCCGCCGTCCACCTGTCAGCTTTTCCAGCGGATAGGGAGGCGTTTCTTCTTCGCCGATGCTCAGCCGGGGACGCTCCTCAAATTCTGCCATCGTGGTTACCGCTTGTCAGAGGGTGCCGGGCCCTTCAGGTGATCGTAGTGCGCCCGCAGCAACTGCAGATCTTCCCACGCCAGTCGTTTCCACTGAGGGTTACGGAGCAGGGCAGCCGGATGGTAGGTTACGACAACCGGCAGCCCATAAAAATCATGCACTTTACCCCGCAGGGCACGCAGCGAGCCATTCCGTCCCAGCAGCGCATTTCCAGCGATCCGGCCCACACACAGGATGATCCGGGGACGTACCAGTGCTATCTGTTTATACAGAATAGGCAGGTGGGCTTCAATTTCCTCTGGCTGCGGATCTCGGTTGTAGGGTGGACGGCTTTTCAACACATTGGTAATGTACACCACTTCACGTTCAAAACCAATGGCTTTAAGCATCTTGTTGAGCAGCTGGCCAGCTGGCCCTACAAACGGTTCTCCTTGACGATCCTCTTCGGCCCCGGGTGCTTCACCCACTACCATGAGGTCTGCCTGCGGATTGCCCACGCCAAAGACGGGATGCGTACGTCGGGCATCAATTGGAATCAGGGTGGCGTTGGCCACATAGCGGGCCACTTCCTCCAGGGTATGCATGGAATGCAGCGGCGAATCGGAAGGGATCAGCGCTTCGATGCGGGCATAGGGATCGGGCGGGGGTGGTTCGGCTGACGATTGTGACTTACCGAACAGGTCCTGATGAGCCGAGGCGTTTTCCGGGGTGGACATAGCGGTTGGCGTTTTCCAGAAGCCCAGCGGGCCCAGCAGCGCGTATTCCTGAAGCAAGGCTTCCCGAATGGCATGCACCAGCTCCCGCATGGGTTCCGGAACGTTTGGCACCTTTCCCCTAAAGCTACAGGGTTTTGAGATGGGAGACAAGCGAAGAATTACTATGGCTCGGCCGGTTGGGCTTGCCAGGCCAGAATGCGATCCAGCAGGACTTCGGCGGCTTCGTCTTTGGGCAGGAGGGGCAGTTCTTCTTGGAGGCCACTTCGATGAAGAAGCGTCAGACGGTTGGTACCGGTGCCGAATCCGGCGCCCGGCTCATTCAGGCGGTTCAGAGCAATCCAGTCGAGGTTCTTGCGGTGCAATTTTTCTCGGGCATTTGCTATAGCATGATCGGTTTCCATGGCAAAGCCTACGAGCACCTGATCGGGACGGCGGCGGCGTCCCAGCTCGGCTAAGATGTCGGGCGTGCGGCGCAGGCGTAGGACTAGTTCATCAGCACTTTTTTTGAGTTTGGACGGAGCCGTTTGCACCGGGGTATAGTCGGCTACAGCGGCGGCCATGAAGATGAAGTCGGCCGTTGCTGCATGCTGGAGGGTTGCTTCATACATTTCCTGCGCCGAGGTGACGTTGATGCGGGTGACGCCAGAGGGAGTAGGCAGCAGGGTTGGACCACTGATGAGCGTTACGTGGGCACCGCGTCGGGCAGCCGCGCGGGCCAGCGCAAAGCCCATGGTGCCGGTGGACGGATTGGTCAGACAGCGCACAGGATCGATCATTTCCCGGGTGGGGCCAGCCGTGACCAGCACATGTTTGCCGGCCAAGGAAGCCTGACGTTCTAGCAAGGCAGCTACATGGGCGACGATACGCTCGGGGTCGGGGAGACGCCCATCGCCCGTCAGACCGCTGGCCAGTTCGCCAAACTCGGGAGGCAGAATTTCGTAGCCGTACCGGCGCAGTTGTTCCAGGTTCTGCTGCGTGGCTGGATGATGGTACATGTCGTGGTCCATGGCCGGGCAGAGCAGCACCGGGCAGCGGGCTGAGAGCAGGGTAGCGGCCAGCATGGTATCGCAGAAGCCATGGGCCAGGCGCGCCAGGGTCTGCGCCGTGGCCGGAGCAACGACAGCCAGGTCGGCCCAGCGGCCCAGGTGAACGTGTTTGGTCCAGGAACCCGGTTCATTTTCTGGAAAGAGCTCGACAAGCACCTCCCGTTCTGAAAGCGTGCCGAGGGTCAGGGGCGTGATGAAGCGGGTGGCATCGGGGGTCATGATTACCTGTACCTCGGCGCCAGCCTTTTTAAAGAGACGGATCAATTCGGCCGCCTTGTAGGCAGCAATACTGCCGGTGACCCCCAGCAGCAGCCGACGACCTTCCAGTGAAGCGCGGGGTTGCGAGGCCATGAGAAACGGAGGTTAAGGCCGATTGAGAAACGAGCGCACCAGATGGAGGGTTTCGGCGGCGGCTCGCTCCAGGTCGTCGTTGATTACCACGGCATCGAAGCGGTCGGCCAGCGAGAGTTCCATGCGAGCGCGTTCCAGCCGCTGGCGCAGGGAAGCTTCGTCTTCGGTGCCTCGGTGGCGTAGTCGTTCGGCCAGCGTCTCCAGGGAGGGTGGCCGAACGAAAATGGCAAAGGCTTCATCCCCAAACTGTTCCTTGACGCGCAGGGCGCCTTTGACGTCAATGTCGAGCAGTACGGGTTGGGTCCGGCTGGCTTTTTCAACTTCACGGCGCAGCGTGCCATAGAAGCGGCCGGGATATACTTCTTCGTATTCAATCAATTCGCCCTGTTCGAGCAGGTGGCGAAATTCCTCTTCAGAGAGGAAGTAGTAATCCACGCCGTGCTGCTCGCCGGGACGTGGGGGGCGTGTTGTGGCCGATACGGAAAATCGGAGCTGTGGGAGGGCTTCCTGAAGGCGCCGGGCCAGCGTGGTCTTGCCGGCGCCACTGGGGGCCGTCAGGATGACAATGCGAGGTTCGGGCATCGGCTATTCGATGTTCTGAATCTGCTCGCGAATTTTTTCAATTTCCTCCTTGATTTCCACGGCCAGCAGGGCGATTGTGGCATCGTTCGCCTTGGCGTTGATCGTATTGGCTTCCCGATGCAGCTCCTGGGTGAGGAAGTTCAGGCGGCGACCGCTGGGTTCCTCTGATTGAAGGGCCTCGCGAAAATGCTGCAGGTGTGCCCGCAACCGAACACATTCTTCGGTGATGTCGAGCCGGTCGGCCAGCAGCACGATTTCCTGCTCAAGACGATCTGGGTCGAGCTGATCTTCGCGCAGCAGTTCCTGCACGCGGGCGCGCAGTTTCTCACGAGCTTCGGCCAGTCGTTGGGGTGCACGTGCTTCGATAGCCTCCAGCCGGTGGGCGATGGCTTCCAGCCGTGCTTCCAGGTCGTCCTGCAGCAGGGCACCTTCCTGGCGGCGTGTGGCCTGCAGGGCTTCGATAGCCTGCGCGAGTGCTTCCATCAGCACCTGTCGAATACGGTCGTCTGCTTCGGGAAGCTCCGGCCTTTCAAAAAGGTCGGGCAGCGCCAGCAGGTGTTCGAGCCGGATCGGGTCGGGCAGGCCAGCTTCTGCGCGCAGCAGCTCCAGTTGGGACAGGTACTGGCGGGCTGCGTCAAGATTGAGGCGGGGGAGCAGACCTGCTTCGGGTGGAAGCTTCAGATCGACCTGCACCGTAATGCGGCCGCGGCTGAAAGCCTGCCGAAGGGCCGCCAGAATCTCCGGCTCGTATGCAGCGGCGATGCGTGGAAGGCGTACGGAAACGTCCAGATAGCGGTTGTTGACCGAGCGCAGCTCGACGGTAGCGCTGAAGCCGTCACGGGCCGCCTGGCCGCGCCCAAAGCCAGTCATGCTGGCGATCATAAGCCGCAGGGGTTGGTGCTTGCAAATGAAAAAACCGGGTTGCCACTCACCGCAGGGCAACCCGGCCTGGCGGAGAGGGTGGGATTCGAACCCACGGTACCGGTGAACGGTACACACGCTCTCCAGGCGTGCCCCTTCGACCGCTCGGGCACCTCTCCGCAAGCGCCTTACTTTATGGCATCGGTCGGCCGGGAGTTCCGAGCCTACCGTCAGACTTCCATGATTTCTGCTTCTTTGCGTTTAAGTAGCTGATTGACTTTTTCAATATAGGTGTCGGTCAATTTCTGTAGTTCTTCTTCTGCGGTATGACACAGGTCTTCGGGCAGGTGTTCTTCTTCTTTGGCTTTTTTGATGTGGTCTTTGGCGTGACGCCGGATGTTACGGATGGCCACACGGGCCTCTTCAGCCCGGACACGGGCAGCCCGAACAAGCTCTTTGCGCCGTTCTTCCGAAAGCGGCGGAATCGGAATGCGGATGATGCTTCCGTCGTTGGAAGGATTCAGGCCCAGATTGGCATTAATGATGGCCCGCTCGATGGCGCCCAGGGCCGATCGATCCCAGGGTTGTACGATAAGCAGGTCTGGTTGCGGCGCGGTGATACTGGCCAGCTGCATCAGTGGCGTCATAGTGCCATAGTATTCGACGCGTATGTCTTCAAGCATGGCCGGCGTAGCCCGTCCGGCCCGAAGGGCGGCCAGCTCGGTGCGCAGATGCGCGAGCGATTTCTCCATGTGCTCGCGGGCATCGTCCAGAATCAGTTGCAGGTGTTCGTTGGGGATGGCCACCATTGTTCCATACAGGTTGGGTTCCTCCTGTCAGGCCTGAGCTGGTTCGGTAAATGAAGGCGGCGTTTCGGTCCAGTAGACCAGGGTACCGATTGGCTCGCCGCAAACGACGCGGAGCAGATTGCCAGGCTTGTTCATGTTAAACACGATGATAGGCAGCTTAGCTTCCTGGCACAAGGTAAAGGCGGTCATATCCATGACGCGCAGGTCTCGCCGGATTACTTCCCGCCCATGGATGGAAGTAAACAGGTGGGCATCAGGATCACGCTCCGGGTCGGCCGAATAGACGCCATCTACACGTGTGCCTTTAAGCAACACCTCGGCTTCGATTTCCAGTGCGCGCAGGGCAGCGGCGGTGTCGGTAGTAAAATAAGGGTTGCCCGTGCCTGCACCAAAGATCACCACCCGTCCTTTTTCCAGATGACGAATGGCCCGGCGACGGATGAATGGTTCGGCAATCTGCTCCATTTTGATGCTCGACTGCAGGCGTGTGTCGAGTCCTGCCTGTTCGAGCGCATCCTGCAAGGCCATTGCGTTGATCATCGTGGCCAGCATGCCCATGTAATCGGCATGGGCGCGTTTCATACCTCGCGAAGCATTCTGTACCCCTCGAAAGATGTTGCCACCGCCGATTACAATGCCTACAGAAACCCCCAGCTCGACCACCTGGCGAATTTCTCGGGCATACGTTTCCACCACGTGCCAGTCGATCCCGTAGGGCTTCTGCCCCATCAGGGCTTCGCCGCTCAATTTAAGCAGGATGCGGCGATAGCGAGGCCGCAGCCTGCTGTGCAATGTGTCCGATTCGCCGCTCATGATTCGATGCGCTTTGCTGCAAAGTATGCGCTTGTTATTTAAAATTCAACGCGCTGACTGAATCGAAGGAGCCATTTACAAAAAAGCCCGAACCGTTAGGTTCGGGCTTGGAGCAGCTTTTCGTGTTATTCGCCCAGAGCATAGCGGACAAAGCGGCGCGCTTCAATACTCGCCCGCTTCAGGTACTCCTGCACCGTAAGGGAGGCATCCTTAATGAACGCTTGCTCCAGCAGTACGTGGTCTTTATAGAAGCGCTCCAGCTTGCCCTGAGCGATGCGGTCAATAATATGCTCGGGCTTGCCTTCGTTCCGAGCAGCTTCTCGGGCAATTTCCAGCTCCTTCTGACGCACGTCTTCCGGCACCTCTTCGCGACGCACCGCGATCGGATTCATAGCAGCCACCTGCATGGCCACGTCACGCCCGGCCGTTTCGAGCTGACCATCGCCGACCACCTCGACCAGCACCGCCAGCCGGGAGCCGGGATGGACGTACGAGATGATTCGACCACGGTCGGTAGTCAGCACTTCAAAGCGTCGGATGGCGATCTTTTCGCCGATCTTGCCGGTCAGGTCAAGTAGCGCGTCTTCGACCGTGCGGCCGTCGGGTAGCTGGAGTTTTAGCAGGGTTTCCAGGTTGTCCGGACGCGCCTCCAGAATCAGCCGAGCAATCTGCTGCGCAAACGAAGCAAACTCCTCATTGCGCGCTACAAAGTCGGTTTCACAGTTGACCTCGGCAATGGCGCCGGCCCGACCGTCTTCACTAACGGCGGTAACGATCAATCCTTCTTTGGCTTCCCGGTGGGCTCGTTTGGCCGCTACTTTCTGGCCTTTTTTACGCAGGATTTCGATGGCGGCCTCAAAGTCGCCGCCGGCTTCTTCCAGCGCTCGTTTACAATCCATCATCCCGACTCCGGTCATTTCCCGGAGTCGCTTTACCTCCTGAGCAGAAATGGCCATCGTTTATGATTGTCTTTGAGGTTCAAAAATCAGGAACCTTTCTTTCGACGTTTGCTGCGCGTTCCCTTCGTCGGTGCTGCTTCCGCCGCCCGCTTTTCGCGCTCGGCTTTGCGGGCTGCTTCCTCCTGCTCGCGCTGTTTGGCACCTTCGATCACGGCGTTGGCGATGACCGAAGTGATGAGCTCGATGGAGCGGACGGCATCATCGTTTGCCGGGATCGGATAGTCTATCAGCTCCGGGTCAGCGTTGGTGTCGACGATGGCGATAATGGGGATGCCAAGCTTGCGTGCTTCGCTGACGGCAATGTGCTCGCGCACCACGTCGACGATAAAGAGCGCGCCCGGAAGCTTGGCCATCTGGGCGATCCCGCCGAGCGTCCGCTCCAGCTTTTCCCGTTCGCGGCGTTTCATCAGCCGCTCTTTTTTCTTGAGCTGGTCCAGGATGCCTTCTTCGTCCATCCGGGCCAGCTCCTCCATGCGACGGATGCTCAGGCGGATGGTCTGGAAGTTGGTCAGTGTGCCACCCAGCCAGCGCTCGACCACGTAGGGTTGGCCGCAGGCTTCGGCATATTTACGGACGATATCGCGCGCCTGCTTTTTGGTGCCGACAAACAGAATCTTTTTGCCCTGACGAGCGAAACGGGCAGCCGCTTCCGCTGCGCGATCAAGGAGCTGCTGCGTCTGTACCAGGTCGATGATGTGGATCCCATTACGCTCCATGAAGATGAAGGGGCGCATTTTGGGATTCCACCGGCTTGTCAGGTGGCCAAAGTGGGCCCCGGCTTTGAGCAGCTCCTCAATCGAGACGCGGTGTTTGGGTTGCGTTTCAGCAGGCTCTGGGGGGGCTGCCTGAGCTTCAGTTGTTTCGGTTGAAGCTTCGGTTTCAGGACCAGGTTGTGTTTCGTGTTCACTCATGGCTGAATTCGGGTTAAGCCGCTACCTCCGTCTTCTGCCCGGCTTAGCCGCCTGGGGGCGACCACCCGACCGGGCATCGGGAGGTATGGGTGATGGAAGGAAGGATTACCGCTTCGAGAACTGGAATCGTTTGCGTGCCTTGGGCTGGCCGTACTTCTTGCGTTCGACCATGCGCGGGTCACGCGTCAGATAACCAGCATCACGCAGGGGCTTACGAAAGTCCGGATTATAGGCCACCAGCGCCCGCGCAATGCCATGACGAATAGCTTCCGCCTGGCCGGTTAACCCACCCCCCTTCACGTTAACCAGCACATCAAACTGTCCCATGGTGCCCGTTACCTCGAAGGGGGCCAGGATCACCTTTCGGCGCCATTCCAGCGGGAAATATTCTTCGAAGGGGCGGCGGTTAACCGTGATCTGACCATTGCCCGGACGCAGGTAAACCCGAGCGACAGCGGTCTTTCGACGGCCAACCGCAATCCACTGGGTTAAAGTCGCTGTAGCCATCATGCGCGCACAGGCCTTGATTACAAGGTGAGTTCAATAGGTTTCTGGGCCCCATGCGGATGCGAGGGTCCCGCGTATACTTTTAGCTTGCGCAGCATCCGTCGCCCCAGCGGTCCCTTGGGAAGCATCCCTTTGACCGCATGCTCGATCAGGAATTCCGGACGCCGCTGACGCATCTCAGCAGGCGTACGTAGCCGTACCCCTCCTGGATAGCCAGAGTGATGGAAATACTGTTTCTGGTGTTCCTTCTTGCCCGTCAGGCGCACCTTTTCGGCGTTGATGACAATCACAAAGTCGCCCATATCCACGTGCGGCGTATAGGTTGGCTTATGCTTGCCCCGCAGGATCGTTGCAATCCGCGAAGCCAGTCGCCCCAGCACCTGTCCTTCGGCATCAATCACGTACCAGGTGCGCCTGACGTCTCCGGGTTTGGCGTTATAGGTCTTGTAGCTGTTGACATCCATGGCGCTTCGTGCGAAAGCCAATAAAAATGTCCGGTGTTGCCGGACTACTTCTATGCTCAGGAAACGTAGCCGCCTAATTTAGGGTTTCTGTGCGCACGTGTCAAGTTGCACGCTGGTGCTTCGAGGCAGGCCATCTCACGCCTGTCGTCGCAAATGGTTTTCTCGGAGTTGATTCTTCCTTTATTCTTGACGCAGTAATGTTTAGCTTTTCAGAAAAGCGGGTTTACAGAGAAGGATGACAGATCCTTTGGACCGGAGTGGACTGCGCGCACTGGCGGCGCAGCTATCGTTTCACCTGGATGACCAGAAAGCGGTGGTGGGTCTCTATGAACGCTGGCGCACCTCCGGTGATGATGGTGCACTCGAGCAACTGGAAATCTGGCTCTATTGCTTTGTCTGGCGCTATTTCTTGACCAAGGCGACAAACCATCCAGACCTGTCGCGCGTCGAGCTGGAAGCGCTGGTCGGTGACACGTTCCTTCGGCTACGTAGCCAACTTGACACGATACGCCAGACGCAGCGTCTAATCGGCTGGGTGGGGATTTCCTGCCGAAATGCGTTTCGGAACTATCTGCGCAGTGTGCGTCGTCGGCCCCGCTATGAACCGGATAGTCCCCTATTGGAGCCACCTGAAGCAGAGCTGCACCTGTGGCACAGCGACCTGAGTCGGTTAGTGCCGCAGCTCAGTGCAGCCATCGACCGGTTACCACCGTTTTTGCAGGAAGTTACACGGATGGCGCTGTTGCAACAATTACCCTATCAGGAAATCAGCCGCCGTCTCAATAAGCCACCGGGCACGATTCGCGTGTACCTTAGCCGCGCGTTTCAACGCCTGCGACAGGATCCAGGCCTCGCCGACTTTCTGGGACTATTGTAAGTCGGCAAGCAGCGTTGGCCGTGCCTGACCCAGGTAAATACGTAATCTCAGGTATTTTGATGAAAGTAGAGGTAACGAATTCAGCAATCCGGAGTCTTAATAAAAGAGAATCAGTTATACATGCTTATGAATAAGCTTGAATTAGGCGAAAAAATTCTGCAATATCCCTGGCTTGCTGAAGAGGAACAACGCCGGGTGGAGGAAGCCGTTCGTCGTGCGCCGGAATGGAAGGCATTGCTGGAAAGCGTTCAGCAGCTTACTCCTCTTTTGCAATCGCTGCATCTTACCACGGAGGACCCCATGTCTGAAGAGATGCTTGCCTTTTATCTGATTACCCGGGATCTGTCACCGTATCCCTTACCGCCATCTCTGGCCGCTTATTTTTCCCAGTTAGAGGCACGTCTTGAAACAGACGATGCGCTTCGCCGGCGCTGTGAGGCGCTCGCCAGACGTCTGGAGGAACTCCTGGAGGGAGTCGATGCCCGGGCGCATTTTGAGCAACTGACGGGGCGAACGCTTCGGAAAGAAGCAGCCGCGCCGGTTGTCTGTGAATCACCTCTTGGTGCGCGCGCGGACTTGTCACTGACGGCTGTCTCGAAGGCTCCAGATCGGCCCGCCCGACAGAGGGCACGTCGAAGCAGTTGGCGATGGGTCGAACGGGTTGCCGTACTTGTGGTAGCTCTTTCGGTCGTTTACGGGGGCCTTTTCTTCTGGAGCCGAGCTATGCAGTCGGAGCTGGAGCGGCTGGGGTTTATTTCACCAGCGCTGCTGACGATCGATCGCTATCGCGGGGAGGCTCCGGCAGCTGAAACTGCTGAAGCCCTTTATCAGGAGGCGCTTCAGACGATTGCAACCGCCCACTCCTCCTGGTTCGGCCTGTTTCCGCGATATGACATGGATCGGCTGGCCCGGGCAGAATCCCTGTTGGTGGCAGTTACGCGAGCACCAGCGGCAGCTTTACCCCGGCAGGAAGCTCTGTTTCTTCTGGGCAAAGTGCGACTATTGCGTCACGATGTAGCGGGCGCTCGCCAGGTCCTACAGCAGGTGGCCGCGCAGGAAGGCCCCTATATGGAGGAAGCCCAACGGTTACTTCGCGCACTTCAATGTTTGGAAACGCCGGAAACCTGCTGACCCGGTGCTCAGGCGTACGTGTTCAGCATGACCGGCATGATAAGCATCAGCAGGTCTTCATTTTCCCGCTGCTCCTGGGGCATCACGACGCCGGCACGGTTGGGTGAGCTGAATTCCAGAACGACTTCATCGGCGTCTACATTCCCCAGCACTTCGGTCAGGTATGCGGCATTGAACCCGATAACCATGGGCTCACCATCGTAGGCGCAGGGGACACGCTCGTGGGCTTCGCTGGCCCGTTCGATGTCTTCGGCAGCAATTTCTACGTAATCTGGCTCAAGGGTCAGCCGTACCTGGTTTGTCGTGCTGGAGGCGTACAGTCCTACCCGCTTAACCGCCGACAGAAAAGCATCCCGGTCGACGACCAGACGGCGGTCATTCTCGACTGGAATCACTGCCTCGTAGTTGGGGTAGACTTCGTCGATCAGCCGGCTGATAATGCGGGCAGGCCCCATTTCGAAGGCTACATAGCGTTCATCTACACGGATTGTGCAGGTACCGTCGAGCTGAGCTGCCAGTTTGGCAACCAGCGAGGTGGCTTTTTCCGGCACGATGAATTCTAAGGGGGTGGGGCTGACCAGCTCGCGTAGCCGGAGCCGAACCAGCCGATGGCCGTCGGTAGAAACCACACGCCCTTCTTCCGGCAGTATCTGGAAGAAGATGCCCATCATGGCCGGGCGAAGCGTGTCTTTACTGACCGCAAAGGCCGTCTTCTGAATGGCTCGGCGCAACAGAGCTGCCTCGACGGTCAGACTGTGAGCTTCGGTGAGCTCAGGCAGCGCCGGATAATCGGCGCCGTCGTAGCCCACCATTTTGTAATGCCCTTGATCGGTGGTCAGTGTGACATTAAACGCCTCGTCGGCGTTGAACTGAATCGGTAGGTCGGGCAGTGCCCGGAGCGTTTCCAGTAAGCGCCGCGCTGGCACGGCCACCCGACGGGCCCCCTCCTGTCCGTTCTGCAGCTCCGGCTGAATTGAAAGTCGCTCAACGATGGAGATCTCCAGGTCGGTTGCGCTCAGCCGAAGCGCGCCCTCTTCCGCCTCGAACAGAATGCACTCCAGAATGGGCATGGTGGCCTTTGAGGGGACTACGCCTGCCACCGCTGTAAGGGCCTTTAGCAGTTCCGTACTGGTTACGGTAAAACGCATAGCTTCAACCTTGAAAGCTTGGACAATGCCTGAATATAGCAAAATATCGTAGGACTCAGCGGCTATGCAGCGAAATTTTGTGGCGCAACGCTTCTATAATCTCCCGAAACCTCGGATCGGTTTCCATCAGGTTTTCTACGCTCTGGCAGGCATGGATGACCGTTGAGTGATCCCGCCCGCCAAAGTGCAGGCCGATGGATTTGAGTGAGTGTTGCGTAAACTGCTTGCAGAAGTACATAGCCACCTGGCGCGCCTGGACGATCTCACGCTTGCGCGTCTTGGAACGGACCAGATCCGGCGCAATCCCAAAGTACTCGCAAACAAGTTGCTGAATCTGTTCAATGGTCAGGGTTACCCGGCTTTCTTTGATCAGGTCACGCAGCGCTTCACGGGCTAACTCAAGATCAATGTCTCGGCGATGATAGGCGGCATGTGCCACCAGCCGAAGCAGGGCCCCTTCCAGCTCTCGGAAGTTGCTCTTGACATGCTGGGCAATGAATTCGACCACGTCGTCGTCCAGCGCGATGCCTTCATCTTCTGCCTTACGACGCAAGATGGCAATGCGCGTTTCCAGGTCCGGTGGTTGAACATCGGCCATCAGGCCCCACTGAAACCGCGACATCAGGCGCTCCTCAATCCCAGGAATGTCCTTAGGCGGCCGATCGGCTGACAGAACAATCTGTTTGTTGGCCTGATGCAGGGCATTGAAGATATGGAAAAACACTTCCTGCGTTTTCTCTTTGCCACCAAAGAACTGAATATCATCAATGATTAATAGATCAATGTGGCGGTAAAACGTGGAAAACTCGTTGATTCGGTTGTGCTGGATAGCCTGCACGAATTCGTTGGTAAACTGTTCGCTTGAGACGTAGCGGATCGTCTCGGCCGTGCGATGCTGGCGGGCATAGTTGCCAATAGCTTGAATCAAGTGTGTTTTGCCCAGTCCTACGCCTCCATAGACCAGAAAAGGATTAAAGCTGGTTGTTCCAGGTTGCTGGGCAATAGCAAGGGCTGCACTACGTGCCAGACGGTTGCAGTCTCCTTCAATAAAGCGCTCAAAGGTGTACCTGGGATCTAACTGGCTATCAACTTGAATCTTACGAATAATTCCTGGAATGGCAAAAGGGTTGGCAGGGACGGATGGCGCCTGCTCAGTGAGGTCCACCGGCGTACCCGAAGAGGATGAGGTTGTGGGTGGTGGCGACAGGGAAGGGCGTCGAGGAGGGGGCGGCGTCGTTTCAGGTGGATGAGCGGGCATATTGACCGAGGTGCCCTCGAAGCCACTTTCTGGATCTTCTTTTTCAATAACAATCTTGTAAAACAGGCGGCCCTTGGGGCCCAGCACTTTCGTGATGGTCTTCCGAAGTAAGCTATAATAATGCTCCTCCAGCCATTCGTAGTAGAAACGGCTGGGCAGTTCTACCGTCAGCTTGATCTGGTCGCCCTCTTCACTCAGGCTAACTGGCTTGATTGGCTCAAACCAGGTCTTGTAACTCCGCCGATTTACATTGTCTCGAATAATTTCGAGACAGGCTTCCCAGACCGCCTCCGGTGTTCGTTCCATATTGATGACTAAAATTTCAACCGCCGCCTCTGGGGCGGCTTTTACGGGCTTCAGCGTACAGTTATGCACAGGTTATACACAACCCCAAACTTCCACGTCGCTTGATCACAGCGGGTTCATGCAGCAAAGGCCCCGATTTTCCACAAGTTATCCACATATGACATTTTGTTTAAATGTTTGTTTACAAATGGTTTATTACGTTGTGGTTTTGTTAAAATGCACATGAGTGTGCGGGCTGAGGGTCCGTGTGGAAACGATTGGAGGCGTACGGTCCTCTGAAGGTTGGTTTTCCACAGGTTATCCACACCCGTGGGTGGCAGC
>JALSJJ010000007.1 GCA_026989375.1 Rhodothermus sp. | reverse complement strand
TTCGGGTAGCAGCCCGCATTCAACCTATTGGTGCCATGGGTATCGTGCGATGGGATGGCGAACAACTCCGTCGCCTCCTCATGGAGTCGGTCAGTCGAACCGAACCGGTACAACCCGGCATGCTGGTGGTCACCGCTCCATACAGCGACATCTTTCCCCCGGGCTTCCCCGTAGGCCGCATCACGGAAGTGATCCGTCTGCCCGGATTGAATACGCTGCGCATCTACCTGGAACCTGCTTCCCCGCTGGACCGAGCCTCTTATGTGTTCGTGATCCTGCGTCTTCCTGATTCGGAACGCCAACAACTGGATCTCTCTAATACGCCCTGAGCTATGCGCCTGCGATCCGGTCTATTTCTGCTGTTGCTGTGTAGCCTGACAGGATGGACAGACACACTGCGCGCGCAATCGATCTCACAGTTGCAGACTGCACTGGATCGCTTGCTTGACCAGCCCGCCTATGAATCAGCGTTCTGGGGAGCCCTTGTGTTGGACCTGCAGGATAGCACGGTTCTCTATGCGCGCCATACCCGCCAGAACTTTACGCCAGCCTCTGTCACCAAGCTGTTCGTCACAGCGGCCGCCCTCGAGCAACTCGGTCCTGACTATCGCTACGTTACCCGACTGTTGGCCGACGGTCCCGTCATTGACGGCGTCCTTCACGGCAACCTCATCGTCCGGGGTGCCGGCGATCCAGCGATCGGTGGCCGCTTTACCGATGGCGACCGCACGGCCATCTTTCGCGCCTGGGCCGATTCATTGCGTCGCTACGGGATCCAACGGATTACCGGCGATCTCATCGGCGACGACGACTACTTCGACGACATGCCCCTCGGCACAGGCTGGAGCTGGGACGACCTGACCTACTGGTATGCCGCTGAGATCAGTGCCCTATCGTTCAACGACAACTGCGTGGACGTTACTATCGAAGCCGGTCGGCCGGGCGAACCAGGCCGCATCTCCTGGGAGCCGCCAACTACCTACGTCCAACTCATCAATCAGACGTACACCGTGCCTGCCGGTCAGCAACTGAAAGAAGGCTACCGGCGCCTTCCCGGGACCAATACGATCTTGCTGTTCAGCCGCGTGCCCGAAGGTCGTCGCGACACCGAATCGCTTGCAGTCCACAATCCTACGCGCTTCTTCGTACACGTCCTGCGCGAGGTGCTGCTGGCTGAAGGCATCGCCATTGAGGGGCGCCCCGTCGACGTGGACGAGCTTTCAATAAAACCGGACTACGGTGCTCCCAACCTGTGGACCGTGGCCACCTATACCTCACCGCCGCTTTCGGAGATCGTCCGCGTTATCAACCGTCGTAGTCAGAACCTGTATGCGGAGATGATTCTCCGGACGCTTGGTGCCGAACGACCGGTTACCGATACGACCTTGCACCCCGGCTCTGCCGAAATGGGGCTGGCGGCCGCCGCACGCACCTGGCTCCAGGCCGGTATCGATACCAGTTACATTCAGTTTGTGGACGGGTCTGGCCTCTCTGCTCAGAACCTCGTCACCCCCGAAGCTACCGTCCGCCTGCTGGCCTACATGGCCCATCACCCGAATCGCGCAGTATGGCATACGTTTTACGCCTCCCTACCCACCGGTGGTGAAGAAGAAACCACGCTCCAGGACCGCTTTCGTACCGGCCGCGCCCGTGGAAACGTGCGAGCCAAAACCGGAACCCTCTCCAACACAAGCGCTCTGGCCGGATACGTCCGCACGTCCGACGGTCATCTGCTGGCTTTTGCGCTGTTTTGCAACCATTACACTGTGCCCACCCGTCAGGTCCGTCGTACCATCGATGCTTTTGTGGAACAGCTCGCTCGCTATCGTAACTGACGGGATCAACCCCTCCCCTCTGGCCGTTCATGGACCGCACTTTGTACGCGAACGGGACTGCAGACGACCTATGCCCCACCAACAGATACACGGCACTACCGTCCTGGGCATTCGACACAATGGCAAAGTTGCTCTGGGCGCCGATGGTCAGGCCACGCTGGGCAACACCGTCATGAAACGCCGCGCCCAGAAGGTGCGGGCACTCTATAATGGAAAAATTCTGGCTGGTTTTGCCGGCGCTACCGCCGATGCCCTGACGCTGTTCGAACGCTTCGAAGGCAAGCTCCAGCAACACGGGGGCAATGTGCTACGCGCGGCTGTCGAACTGGCCAAGGACTGGCGCACCGATCGTTACCTGCGACGCCTGGACGCCCTGCTGGCAGTGGCTTCGCCGGACCGGCTATTGCTCATCAGCGGCAATGGCGACCTGATCGAACCCGACGACGATATTGTAGCCATCGGATCCGGCGGCCCTTTCGCCCTGGCAGCCGCCCGCGCGCTCCGCAAACACCGCTCCGACCTGTCGGCCCGAGAAATCGTTGAAGAAGCCCTCTCCATTGCGGCCGACATCTGCATCTACACCAACCATGAGCTTACCATTTTAGAGATTGCCTCCCCGAACAAAAAATAAGCTTACCCATAATGGATCACATGCACTCCAGAAAACCGATTCGAAGCACGGCGCTTTTTGTCGACTACGAAAACCTGTATCAGCAAACCGCACGCTATCTACAAACGCATTCCGACATTCACGGACAGCTGGCCGATCTGCTCTACAGCCTCCGGCGTTACCTGCTGGTACGCCGCCGATTTCGCGTAGTACGCGGTCGGGCCTATGCCGACTTCGAACAATACCCCGAAGGACTGGTCATTCAGCGCGTACTTGCCGAGCAGGGGATCGAGCCCTGCATGATTCCCTCCAGCCTGGATGCGCCAAGCCGTCAGCTACAGCTCACCATCGACGCCCTCCAGATGTTGCAGACGCATCCGGAGGTGCAAACATTTGTGGTGGTCAGCGGCAATCTGGCCTATTTACCCCTGATAGAGCATCTGCGTAGCCACGGCCGCCAGGTGGCCCTGCTCCAACTGGCTCCACCATCCGACCTGGTGCACGAGCGCCTGGGCGATCGTCTGTTGCTGGATCCACGCCCGATTCTCGAACACGCCGGTCTTCGTCAATTACTGACGCATCTGCCCGGCGGCTTTGCTACCCCAACCTCTACGCCTTCCGCTTCCTTGCAATCTCTGGCCGACGATCCGGATGCCCTGCGCGCACTTGAGCTGATCGTCGAACACTTTGGACGCTACGAAGAAATCTACCTGACGCCCCTGCTCCGAAAAATGTCGGAAGCACTCGACGAACCCGACGTAGAGCCTAAAGAACTCATCAACCGCCTCGAAGCTGCAGGGGCTATCCGGCTGGAGCGGCGACAGGGCTTCCCCTACGACTACACCGTGCTCATCCTCCATGAAGAGCATCCGGACGTGCGCCGCATCCGTGAAACCCTGGAACAAATGCCCTCCCTTGATACCCCTACCAACAGAGATCTATCTCATGACGATCACGTTGAAGATGCCGCTGGAGAAGAACCGTCGGCGCTATAAATCGTCAACCTGTCTGTCATGGAAGCCCAAACCCTTACCCATCAGGAGGCTGGGATGAAGCGTGAACTGACCCCGCGTGAGATCGTCGCCGAGCTGGACAAATACATCATCGGACAGGACGAAGCCAAAAAGTGCGTAGCCATTGCACTGCGTAACCGCTGGCGTCGGCTGAATGCCCCACCAGAGATGCGGGAAGAGATCGTGCCGAACAACATTCTGATGATCGGCCCCACAGGGGTGGGTAAAACAGAAATCGCCCGCCGCCTGGCCAAACTGGCCGGGGCTCCTTTTATCAAGGTAGAGGCCACCAAGTTTACCGAAGTCGGATATGTGGGCCGCGACGTGGACAGCATGATCCGCGATCTGGTTGACATTGCCGTCAATATGGTGCGCGAAGAGCACGAGCAACGCGTGCGCGATCGCGCCCGTGAGCTGGCCGAAGAACGCATCCTGGATATTCTGGTACCGCCACCCCAGCCATCGCCTCAGCCGCAGGCAATGCCCGGAGCAGGATTTTTCCTGCAGAGCACAGCCTCTACGGTTACCGACCAGGCCGAGGCGGAAAGCCGCGAACGCACCCGCCAGCGCTTCCGCGAAAAGCTCAAGGCAGGCGAACTGGACGATCGAGAAATCGAAATCGAGGTAGCCTCGGATTCCATGCCCATGGTCCAGGTCTTTGGGCCCATGGGTATCGAAGAAATGGGCGTCAACCTGCAGGAGCTGTTCGGTAACCTGACAGGTCGCCGCCGCAAAAAGCGCCGCGTCACAGTGGCTGAAGCGCGCGAAATCCTTACGCAGGAAGAAGCGCAAAAACTCATCGATATGGACAAAGTAACGCGCGAAGCACTGGAACGGGTAGAGCAATCCGGTATTGTCTTTATCGATGAAATCGACAAGGTAGCGGCCCGGGACAGTGCGCGCGGTGGTCCGGACGTCTCGCGGGAGGGCGTGCAGCGCGACTTGCTGCCTCTGGTGGAAGGCTGTAGCGTCATGACCAAATACGGCATGGTCCGCACTGATCATATTCTCTTTATTGCCAGCGGCGCCTTCCACGTAGCCAAACCCAGCGACCTGATCCCGGAGCTGCAGGGCCGCTTTCCTATCCGCGTTGAGTTAAAGAGCCTGACCGAAGAAGACTTTTACAAGATTCTGACCCAGCCCAAAAACGCGCTCCTCAAGCAGTACCAGGCTTTGCTGAAAGCGGAGGGCGTTGAAATCGAGTTTACCGATGCAGCCGTTCGCAAGATTGCCGAAATTGCTGCCCGCGTAAACGAAGAGGTCGAAAACATTGGCGCGCGCCGATTGCACACAGTATTGACCACACTCCTGGAGGACATTCTTTTCGATGTGCCGGACAATGTGCCCGAAGACCGCAAGATCGTCGTAGATGCCGATCTGGTGGAGCAGCGGCTGCGTGGTATTGTACAAAACCGGGACCTGAGTCAGTATATTCTCTGAAGCCAGAACGTCAGGTGTTCGCGCACGCTCGTGGTCCTCTACCGGTTGGACGATCCAGAAGGGCGGCGACGCTGGGAAGCGCTACAGGCTACCCGGGCGTCGCCGTTTGCGCATCCGGTCGTTCTGGAGGCACTGGGACAGCTTTTTGATCGGCCGATCGAGGTGGTTGAAGTCGAGGAAGACGAAGCACGAGGAACGGCCGCCGTCGCCCTGATGGTGCGGCGGCAGGGTCCCTGGCGCCTGGCAACGCATCCACCGTTGTTGCCGGAATCGCCGTTGATCTGCACGATCTCCGGCAATGAAGCCGCGCTGCCCGGCCGCCTGTTGACGGCACTGGCCCGGCGCTATGCCCGCGTTGACCTGCACCTGCCGCCTGAATGGCTTGACGTACGCCCGGCCCTCTGGCGCGGCTGGCACGCACACCCACTTTACACCTACGAAATCGATCTGGCGCAGACCTCCCCTGCCCACTGGTCCGAAAATCCACGCCGCCTTTTTCGGAAAGCTGCCTCATCCTATCGGCTGATCGAAGAGGCCGCACTGGCGCCGGTGCTGGCCCACCTCGTAGCGGCCAGTTACCGGCGCCATCGCCGACGCCCACCGGCTCCGGCGCATCGTATCGCCGCCCTGCTCAAAACACTTGCACCCACCGGCCTGATTCGGCTATTTGGCGCGCAGGATGCGACCGGACAGGTCGACGCAGCCGTCGCCCTCATGGTACAGCCCCCCCACGCCTGGTACTGGCTGGCTGGAAGCAGGCCCGGTCCGGCAATGACCGTGCTGCTGGGCTACCTGTGGTCGCAACTTCGCGAGGAAGGATTCCGATGGTTCGACTTTGTGGGGGCCAACACGCCTTCGATTGCTGAGTTCAAGCGTCGCTTTAATCCGAAACTCCAGCTTTATTTTCGACTGACCTACGACCGATCTTTCCTGCAAACCCTGCTACGTCACGTGCCAGGCCTGCGCTGAGCCCATGGAGCCCGTCTCACCGCCTTCTTCACATGCGCGCCCATTGAGAGGACCGGTGCTCACGCTGCTGTCCGGCTCATCACTGGCACTGGCCCTTTCGTATCTGGCCCAGCCGGTCCTGACGCGACTCTATACTCCAGAGGCGTTTGGCATTATGGACGCCTTCGTAGCGCTGGCAAGCCTGCTGTTCGTGTTGGGTACGCTTCGGTATGAGGATGCCCTCCTTCTGCCCCGCGACGAAGCGGAAGCCCGTGGCCTGCTCCGGCTCTCCGCATGCATGCTGACAGGCCTCAGTCTGCTCTGCCTGTTGCTGAGCCTGCCGGCCCGGTTGCTACTGCAGCACCAAACGGCACTGGCCGACTGGTTGCCCTGGCTTGCGCCCACCCTCCTGATCATGGGTAGTGGACGCCTGGCCGAGCTGTGGCTCATGCGACGCCAGGCATTCCGTACGCTTTCGACCGGCACCGCCCTGCGTGCTACCACGACCACAACGGTGCGCCTGGTGGCCGGTCTCCCCCCCATACAGGCCGGCGCTACCGGCCTCATTGGAGGCTACCTGAGCGGGCTCCTGAGCACCCTGCTGCTTTACGGCTGGCGCCTGCACCGCACCCGATCGTTTTCGTCGAAGCCCTCCCTTCCGCTGCGCCCCCTGGCCCATCGCTACCGCCACTTTCCGCTGTTTACGCTTCCTGCCGCTCTGCTCAACGCCCTGAGCATGCGACTTCCCTTCCTGCTGTTGCTGGCGTTTTTCGATGCCCAGGTACTGGGTTTTTTTGGACGCGCCTTTATGGTGCTGACCGTTCCACTGGGGCTGGTAGGCGGAGCCACCGGCCAGGTCTTCTTCGTGCGTGCCGCAGAAGTGCGCCACAGCAGCAATGCACTGAGACCGCTCACCCTACGCGTCTACCACCGTCTACTTCAGATCGGACTCTACCCGGCCCTATTGCTCATCATGATGGGTCCCGAGTTGTTCGCCTTCGTCTTTGGGACGCCGTGGCGGACAGCCGGCCAGTACGCTGCCTGGATTACCCCCTGGCTTCTGCTGGCAGGCCTGGCCTCTCCCCTGACGCGTCTCTTTGACGTGCTGGAGCGCCAGCGTGCCGACCTGGCCACAAGCGCTTTGCTTTTTCTGCTTCAAACCCTGGGCCTGATTATAGGCGGCCTGCACGGGCATCCCGAAACAGCCCTGCTCTTACTCGGACTGGCCGGCTCGCTGGGACGTACCCTCCAGCTGGGCGTGCTACTTCACCTGGCCGGTGCCTCCCTCTCCGACGTTTTGATCCCGTTGTTCCGCTACCTGCGCTACAGCCTCCTGCCGCTGAGCTTGCTTTACCTGACGGCGGCCTGGATAAGCCCACCCGTTCACCTTACACTGGCCCTGCTCAGCGTGCCGCTCTATCTGCTCTTCAGCACCTGGCTTGAACGGCGCCAGGGTCAACCTGTCCGTTAGCGAGGCGGCCGATCCCCATAGCGACCTACCTCCCGAGCACGCAGACCATCGAGTTGCTCCAACCTGAACAGAATCTGAAGCTGCTCCCACGGTGCCCCACAGGCAACAGCCCAGTCGGTCAACACCTGCAAAACATGCCGCCGCTGCCGGCGCGACCAGCGCGGTGCTCGCACTTCCAGTACCCACGCCACCAGCGCCATCCCCAGACCTGCCTCAAAGAGCGTCCGTACCGCCTCAAATGCCGCACGACGTCTGGACGAGGCCACTTCCGGTGTCAAAGCTTGCATCCAACGCTCCAGGTTGTCCACCTGATCAGCCTGGCTTGCAAACGCCAGACACAGCACGGCCATCTCTTCCGGAAAACTCCAGTCGACAGGTACAACCCGCGAAAAAATGGATACCCTCATTCTGAAGAAACGAAAGCCCTGGAACTACACAGGCTCCCCGACTGTATCGTCCGCTGGCCGACATTCTTCAATCCCCAAAACGGTCATGGCATCCGTTCAGACGCTGCTGGCCACTTTCCGGCGCTTTCAACCAACCGTCGAGGGCTTTCGCTGGGAAACCGTTCCGCTCAAGCAATACAAGCCGGAAGGAACACATTTCCGCGACATTACTCGCCAGGTGCTGTTCGGTCCTGAAAGCGGCCTTCCGGCCGAACTGCGCTACTTTGAAGTGGCACCGGGCGGCTACTCTACCTTCGAACGACACGCCCATGTGCACGCCGTCCTGATTCTGCGCGGCCGGGGACGTGCTATCGTGGGAGAGCAAATTTTCGAAATAGCCCCCTTCGACCTGATTCATATCCCGGCCTGGACCTGGCATCAATTTCAGGCCGATAAAAATGAAACGCTCGGCTTTCTGTGCATGGTAGCTGTGGACCGGGATCGCCCGACGCGCCCCACGCCTGAAGAAGCCCAACAACTCCGTCGGCACCCAATTATCGGCCCGTATGTGCGCCTCTGAGGGACTACTGGCTAACAATCACCTGATCTGAAGTAATAAACGCCCCTTCGAAATGACGTGCGGCCAGCGCTCGCAGGCGCTCCGCTTCGGCACGCGTCCGGAAATTTCCCAGCCGTATGCGGTAGTAAGGCGCGCGGTAAACAATATAGACCGGTGGAGGATCGGCATAGGCACCGGGAATCCCCTCCAGCGCTCCCTGCGCCGCCATCCGGTGCCACCAGACTACTGCCGCCGCATAGATGCTATCGGCCGTTGCCTTACTCTCGGTGAGAAAAATCTGGACCCGATAACCCTCCACCGTTCGCATCGCCGAAGCACCGGCCCGTCCCTCCATCAGCTCGGCAGGCACATCGTGCTGCACCACAGGCGGCGGCGGGGGCGGATCCGGATAGCGGGCTGGCTCGAAATCTTCATAAGCAGCCCAGTCAACCGGCGCTTCCTCCGGAGCTGGCCCTTGCTGTTCCTGCACGCTGCGCGTCGCCGCGCATCCTGCCAGAAGCCATATCAGACCGAAAAGGACGGGCAAACGGTTCACCACCCAGACAAACAGTTTGTGTTTCACAATGCTGATGCCTCTGGAAAGCATTCGAAAGAGGCTGAGTTCCGTCAGGAAAACGGGGGAATAGCCACCAGCACCGTCAGCACGCCGGGCGGAAGCTGCAGCGTCTCGCCCGGTGCACAGGTGGTGGTTTCAAGATTGCGTCGAAAGATCGGGACCACTTCCCAGTGGTGTGGTTTACCGCACGAACACACCTCCGGTATCACTACGGGCACCGTTTCTTTTCCATTGTTGAACAAGATCAGGAACGTATCATCGCGAAACGGACGGCCGCGCTCGTCGGTGCCCTGGATGGCATCCCCATGGAGCAACAGGCCCCAGGCGGTCAGCTCTGGATCACTCCAGTCCTCGTGTTGCATCGGCCGCCCTTCCGGATGCCACCATACCGCATCAGGGGTCTCTCCACCGTTAGGGAGTCCGGTCAGGAAATGCCGACGCCGAAAGCTCCGATGCTGCTTGCGAAACCAGATCACCTGACAGACAAACTCCAGGAAGCGCTGTTTGCGTTCGTCGAGCTGCCAGTTATACCAGCTGATCTCATTATCCTGACAGTAGGCGTTATTGTTGCCATGCTGTGAACGAGAAAGCTCGTCACCGCCCAGCAGCATTGGAACGCCTTGCGACAGAAAAAGCGTACTGATCAGGCTCCGCTTAAGGGCCTCTCGGCAGGCCAGCACCGACGGATCCTGCGTGGGTCCCTCTACCCCGCAGTTTGTACTGTAGTTTTCATCCATACCGTCCCGATTGCCCTCCAGGTTTGCCTCGTTGTGCTTCTTTTCGTAACTGACCAGATCTTCCAGCGTAAATCCGTCGTGCGCCGTGACAAAGTTGATCGAGGCAAACGGACGTCGGCCGCTGCGCTCATACAGATCACTGGAGCCGGCAAAACGAGTGGCAAACTCCCCGTTAAGGCCACGATCACCTCGCCAGAATCGCCGCACAGTGTCCCGATAGCGGCCGTTCCATTCGGTCCATTGCCAGGGAAAATGCCCTACCTGATAGCCTCCCGGTCCCACATCCCAGGGCTCTGCGATGAGCTTGACCTGACTCAGCACCGGATCCTGCTGAATCACTTGAAAGAAGGTGGAAAGCATATCCACATCGTACAACTCACGGGCCAGCACAGCCGCCAGATCAAACCGAAAGCCATCCACATGCATTTCGGTGACCCAGTAACGCAGGCTGTCCATGATGAGCTGGATGACATAAGGATTGCCCACGTCCAGCGTATTGCCGGTGCCTGTGTAGTCGACCAGAAAACGTGGATTATTCGGATCTGCCTTGTAATAGGCACGGTTGTCGATGCCTCGAAACGAGAGCGTAGGGCCCAGCACGCCTCCCTCACCCGTGTGATTGTAAACGACGTCCACAATCACCTCAAAGCCAGCCGCGTGCAGTGCCCGTACCATCATTTTGAACTCACGTAGCGCTGAGATGGGCCCGTTTGTCGCATACTCAGGCTCTGGTGCAAAATAGCTGAGCGGATTGTATCCCCAGTAATTGCGCAGTCCGCGTTCGATCAGGTGTCGATCATGCACCTTGGCATGGACCGGGAGTAGCTGAATGGTCGTTACCCCCAGCCGCTTCAGGTGCTCCAGCACCGGCTCACAGGTCAGTCCCAGGTACGTGCCACGCAGAGGCTCCGGCACTTCCGGGTGCAGCTTCGTAAGACCTCGAACGTGGGTCTCATAGATGATCGTGTCTTCCCAGGGAATGCGTGGAGGCTGGTCGTCGCCCCACTCAAAGCAGCTTTCTACCACAGCCCCCAGCGGTGCGTACGGCGCGCTGTCTTCTTCTGAGAAGGACAGATCCCCGGCCGGGTCGCCGATCTTGTATCCGAAGAGGCTGTCATGCCAACGGAGGGGCCGCCCGATCGCTTTGGCGTAAGGATCGAGCAGCACTTTGTTGGGATTGAAGCGGTGTCCTTCTTCTGGGCGATAGGGGCCATAAACGCGGTATCCATAGAGCTGACCGGGACGCAGGCCGGGTAAATAGACATGCCAGATCGGCCCTGTGCGTTCAGTCACCTCGATCGTCCGAGAAGGAGCAGGAGCGTCCGGATGGTCGAACAACACCAGCTCGACCGCTTCGGCATGCTGACTGTAGAGCGCAAAGTTGACGCCCAGTCCATCCCAGGTGGCTCCTAACGGGTAGGGACGTCCTGGCCAGACGGCCTGGACTGAGCTAACCGGCTGTTCGTGCTCCGACATATTCTGCACGTTGTGAACCGACGGTAGGTTACCACAAAAGACACACCGCTTAGGACACTCTCCGTACCCTATCGCATTTTTTACGACAACGTACGTACTTCCTCCAGGCCTTACCTCCGCCTGCCGCTCCCTCGATTGACGCCTGCGGGTTGCTGGCTATAACGTCTCGGACGCATCGACCCACCCGCTTTTCGTCCAGACTCAGAAGCAACAGGCCTCCTTTCCTGCACTGCTTGTCGTATCTTTTGAGCCGCCTTATGGTAGGCGCCTAAAATACGGTGCGCGCTCGATAAACCAAAGACCGAAATTCTGCAGTTTTGTCCATGAGCTGGCTAACCGAAGACGAGATCCAACGCTGGGAAAACGGCACTTTCTACGACAGCTATCGTAAGCTGGGCGCCCATCCGGACGACGAAGGCACCTGGTTCTGTGTCTGGGCTCCCCACGCCGATGCCGTCTCAGTGCTCGGTGCGTTCAATAACTGGAATCCTGAAGCGCACCCTCTGGAGCGCTACGGGGAGGAGCTATGGGCTGGCTACGTACCCGGGGCGCGCCCGGGCGATGCCTATAAATACCGTATCCGTCACGGCTTCTATCAGGCTGATAAAACAGATCCCTACGCCTTTGCCATGGAACCCCCCACCGGCAGTCCCATCGAAGGTCTCGCTTCAATCATTACCCGTCTTGACTACACCTGGCACGATGAAGCGTGGATGCAGCGCCGAAAAGGCCCGGCCAGCCTCTATGAGCCCGTCTCCATTTATGAACTACATCTGGGTTCCTGGCGCCATAAGCAACCCGGCGAATCGTTTTCCTATCGCGAGATAGCCAAACCGCTGGCCGACTACGTGCAGGAGATGGGCTTTACACACGTCGAACTGCTTCCCATCATGGAACACCCGTATTACGGATCCTGGGGTTACCAGGTGGTCGGCTATTATGCGCCCACTTTTCGCTACGGCTCGCCGCAGGACCTCATGTATTTGATCGACTACCTGCACCAGCGTGGCATCGGTGTCATTTTCGACTGGGTCCCCAGCCACTTTGCCGCCGATCCGCAGGGACTGGTCTTCTTCGACGGCACCACCCTGTTCGAATACGATGATCCCAGAATGCGCCACCACCCTGACTGGGGTACCTACGTGTTCGATTACAACAAGCCCGGCGTACGCAACTTCCTGATCTCCAATGCGCTGTTCTGGCTCGACTATTACCACGTGGACGGGCTGCGTGTCGATGCCGTAGCCTCTATGCTCTATCGCGACTACTCCCGCAAAGAGTGGACGCCTAACATCTTTGGGGGCCGTGAAAACCTGGAAGCCATCGACTTTATCAAAAAGTGCAACGAAACGATTTACCTGCACGTCCCCGAGGCCATGACGATCGCCGAAGAATCGACGGCCTGGCCCGGCGTATCCGCTCCTACCTACAACAACGGTCTCGGCTTTCTTTATAAGTGGAACATGGGATGGATGCACGACACGCTGAACTACATGCGTCGTGATCCTCTCTACCGTAAATTTCATCACGACGAGCTGACCTTTTCCCTGTGGTATGCCTTCTCGGAGCACTACGTCCTGCCTCTCTCACATGACGAGGTAGTGCATGGCAAAGGCTCTCTCTGGGGCAAGATGCCTGGCGATGACTGGCAGAAGGCAGCTAACCTGCGGCTGCTCTTCGGTCACATGTGGGGTCATCCAGGCAAAAAACTGCTGTTCATGGGCGGCGAGTTCGGCCAGCACCACGAATGGAATCACGATACCCAGCTTGAATGGCATCTACTGGAGCAATCCTATCATCGTGGGATTCAGTCCTGGGTACGCGATCTAAACCATCTGTACCGCACCAACCCGGCCCTGTGGCACGATGGACCAGAAGGGTTCGAGTGGATCGACTTCAACGATCGTGACCAGAGTGTTATCTGCTACCTGCGCAAAAATGCCGGTCGCATGCTCCTGTTCGTGCTGAACTTTACGCCCGTTCCCCGCGAGCATTACCGCGTGGGCGTTCCTGTAGGCGGCCCCTGGCGCGAAGTGCTGAACAGCGACGCAACGGCTTACGGGGGCAGCGGTATGGGCAACCTGGGCCGCGTCGAAGCCGTGCCCGAATCCTGGCATGGCCGTCCCTTCCACCTGGAACTGACGCTTCCTCCCCTGGCTGCCCTCATTCTGGAGCCGGTGCACGAATGAGAGGCGCAGCCCTCTTTTGAGCAATCCGAACGTGCGCGTTACGCGCCCTCTCCCCAGAGCGTCAATATCAGACGGCGGGCCCCACCGCGGTTGCGGTGCTCGCAAAGATAAATGCCCTGCCAGGTACCCAGCGCCAGTTGTCCATTGCATACAGGCAGCAGCAGGCTGCTTCCCAGCAGTGAGGCCTTGATATGGGCCGGCATATCGTCAGGGCCTTCCAGCGTATGCGAAAAATAAGGCGCCCCATCAGGAACGGCCCGGCTGAAGTATCGCTCAAAGTCGGCCCGCACTTCCGGGCTGGCATTCTCGTTGAGTGTCAGACTTGCCGAAGTATGCTGGAGAAACACATGGAGTAATCCCACGCGCACTGTGCGCAACTCCGGCAACTGCGCCAGCACCTCATCGGTAATCAGATGAAAACCGCGCGGACGCGGTTGCAGCGTGATTTCGCGCTGAATCCACATGGCTACGTTCGATCTACCTCCTGCATAGCCACCAGTAATCCTTCCGGCGTTGGGGTCCGGGCAACGGCAGCCACCCGCAGCCCTTCCTGCTGCAATGCAGCGGCCGTCGTGGGGCCAATGGCTGCCACGTGCACCTGCTCCCAGACCAACGGCAGACGGCGCGCCGCCTGCAGTCCGGACGGACTGAAAAATACGACCCAGTCGGGCACCGGCGCTTCCGCAGGCAATGCAGGCACCAGCGGCCTGGTTGCATAGACGACCAGCTCCTCCAGCGGAAAGCCTGCTGCGCGCAACAGCGACGGCAGTTCTTCCCGTCGCCGCGCCCCACACAGAAACAGTAAGGGATGGGTCGGACGGGGCACTTGCTGTATCCGACGGGCCAGTTCACTGCCAGAACCTGCTGCTTCTCCCCGGGGCTCCCAGCCAATCTCCCGAACGGCCTCCGCGGTGCGCGGTCCAACCACGTACACCGAATGTTCCTTCCACGCTTCCAGCGGTATTCCCAGCCGACGAACGGCTTCTACAGCCCGTGGGCTGGTGAAGATCAGACCGCTATAGGCTTCAGGACAGGCCAGCGCTGCACGCAGGGATTCCGTGTTCACCCAGTCTACAGCCAGCACCGGCAGCACAAACGGCCGATAACCGGCCGCCTGCAATTGCTCAAGAAAAGGATCCGAAGCGGTAGCTTCGACCCGCAACAGATAAACCACATGTCCGGCCATGCGCTCCAGCCTGTTCTATGCGGAAGCGTCCGACTGAAACGCTCCACGTATTTCCTCCAGAATGGCGCGCGCCCCTCGGTCCAGCAATCTGGACGCCAGGGCCTCCCCGACGGCCTCCGGCGCCGCCATATCCCCCTGCTCTACGTCCTCTACCAGCCGTTGACCATCGAGCGACACCACCCGGCCGCGCAACACCAGCGTCCCATCGGCCTCTACCATGCCCAGTGCGGCCACAGGTACCTGGCATCCTCCCTGCAACGCATGCAGAAACGCTCGCTCGGCCCGCACAGCAGCCGCTGTAGGCGCATGATGCAGCGTCTGCAGCAGCCGATGCACCTGCCGATTGGCCTCGGCACAGACCACCCCCAGCGCCCCCTGCCCGACCGCCGGTAACACAATCTCGGGTGCAATACGTTGGCGCACACGCTCTTGCAAGCCCAGACGGACCAGCCCGGCTTCGGCCAGAATCAGCCCATGCCACCCTTCCGTCTCCAGCTTGCGCAAGCGCGTATCAACGTTACCACGCACCGGCACCACCTGCAGATCCGGCCGCCAGGCCCGCAGCTGCGCCTGGCGGCGCAACGATGACGTGGCGACAACAGCCCCTTGCGGCAGGGCTTCTAACCGGCCCGAAAAATCTGGATGCGCCACAAAGACATCCCAGGGAGCGACGCGCTCCGGAACGGCAGCGATCACCAGCCCTTCGGGCATTTCGGTAGGCAGATCCTTCAGCGAATGAACCGCCAGGTCAATGCGTCCCGCCAGCAACGCCTGATCCAGCTCTCTGGTGAATAACCCTTTCCCCCCGATTTTCGCCAGCGGTACATCCTGGATGTGATCGCCGGTCGTACGGATCACCTCCACCCGCACCGACACCCCACGGGCCTCCAGAAAAGAACGTATCAGAGTAGCCTGCTGCAGCGCCAGTGCACTCCCCCGCGTGCCAAGAATCAGCGTAGGCTCAGGCATGATCCGTGGTAGAACGTTCCGGAGAGGCACTTGATCGCTCAACAAACGGACAGGGTCCCTGCGCCCGCAACCGCTCCAGCAATACCGATGGCTCGGGGAGCTGAACGGCCAAGGCCTCTTCGCAGCTGGGGCGACTGAAGAGCTGGGCCAGCAATTGAATGCCCCGGACAAAGTCGATGCTGTCCGGATCAATACTCTTAAGCCGCACAATGGGAATGGCCAGCAGCTTCTGCATGATCGAGCGCGTCAACCGATCCAGTTCTTCCCGATCCACTTCCGAAAAGCGTCGATGATGTCGCTCAATCTCCTGACGCCGAATGGTTTCAAACGTATCTCGAATGGCCTGGATAACCGGCTGCAACGCCTGCTGATGGAAATACCAGGTAACAAACTCGTGCAGCAATTCCTCGCAGATCTTGCGGGCCTGCCGGGCCGCCTGGCGACGGCGGGCCTCTACGGCCGCCTGACGGGCCTTGATCGCGTCCAGGTCCAGCACCTGATAGCCGGGCAGCCCATCAATGGCCGGATCAATGTTGCGCGGGATGGAAAGGTCAATCAGCAGCAGCGGGTGGTCCGGGCAGCGCGGAGGCATCATATCGGCCGTCAGTACCGGATCCAAAGCAGCAGTAGCCACGATCGCCAGGTCGCAATGCGCCAGCGCCTGTGCCCGCTGGCCCCACGGCACCACCTGCTCTCCAGGCTGAGCCAGTGCTTCGGCACGCTGTTGCGTACGGTTGGTCAACATCAGCACAGAAGGCGCCAGCGTACGAAGCGCCTCTATAGCCAGTCGTGCCATTTCTCCGGCACCGACTACCAGCACACGCACACCTTCCAGATCCGGATGCCCACGTCGGGCGAAGTAGCGACGGGCAGCCTGGACGGCAACGCCGGCCACCGACGTGGTCCCCTGATGCAGGTCCGTCTCGGCCGCTACGCGCTTGGCCGCTCGAAAGGCGCTGTGCAGCAGCCGGTGCATGACGGTGCTCACACTGCCCGCCTCAACCGCCAGTCGATAGTCTTCCTTGATCTGGCTAAAAATCTGGGCATCCCCCAGCACCTGCGAACGCAATCCACAGGTTACCTCCAGCACATGGCGCAGGGCAGCTTCATCCTGAAAATGAAAGCTTTCCTTCGCAGGCCATGGACGACATGCATGCTGGCTCAACAGGGAGCGCACCGTCGCGACGTCTTCCTCGGTGCCATACAGATAGGCTTCTGTCCGATTGCAGGTCGAGACCAGCATCAGCTCACCACTTCGCGCTACCCGCCAGGCGGCATAAAGCCGCTGCTTGGCTGCTCGGTCCAGCGCAAACGCTTCGCGTACATGCACTGAGGCCGTCTCGTGGTTCAAACCCAGCGCGTGGAACCCCTGCATGTTACCCTGCGCCCAATTTCTCCTCTTTGAGTCCTAAAAATACGGACAAACATACCTGGAGTTCGTGAATCCCTGTAAAAGGTTGCTGAAAGCTATTCCGGCAAGCTCTGGACCACCCGTTTTTATCCGGCCCAACGTTATTTTTGTCCGGTTACTTGTTTCAAAACGAACCCCGGAGCCATGAGCCAGACGCCCTGTACGAAACGCCTGCAACGTCTGCAAGATCTACTGCAGACCACCGACCTGGAAGCGGTGGTGCTGAATGCCAGTCCTACCCTGACGTATCTGACGGGCCTCGAAGTGCACCTGTCGGAACGTCCAGTAGTCGGGATCTTTCCGGCCTCGGGCAAACCCGCTCTGGTGCTCCCTGAGCTGGAGAGCGGCAAACTGGAATCCCTGCCGGTGACGCTCGAAGCCTTTCCTTACGGAGAAAATCCGAACACCTGGCCCGGGACGTTTGCCCACGCGCTGCATTTCTGCGGACTCCGCCGGGCACGCATTGGCGTAGAGCCCCAGTGGTTTCGCTTTCTGGAGCTGCAACTGTTGGAATCGGCTGCTCCGGAGCTGCAGCTAACTTCGGCCGAACCCTTGATCAGGCGCCTGCGCAGCCAGAAGGATCTGGCTGAGATCGCCGCCACGCGACGCGCCCTGGAAGTAGCGTGGCAGGCACTCGAAGCTACCCTTCCGGCAATTCGTCCGGGCATCACTGAACGCGAAGTAGCGGCCGAGCTCACGTTACAACTGCTGCGGGCCGGCAGCGACCCTGAACTCCCCTTTGCGCCTATCGTCGCATTCGGCCCGGAAAGTGCCAATCCGCACGCCGTGCCCGGCGATCGCCCGCTTACGCCGCCAACCCTTATTCTGATCGACTGGGGGGCTCGGGTCGAAGGCTACTGCGCCGACCTGACACGCATGTTTACTTTTGGCATCCCGGACGACGAGCTGTTGCGCATCACGCAGATCGTTCTCGAAGCCAACGAAGCAGCTCGTGCCAAAGCCGGACCAGGCGTGCCGGCCGGCGAAGTTGACCAGACCGCCCGGCAGGTAATTGAGCAGGCCGGCTATGGCCCCTACTTCATCCATCGCACCGGTCACGGGCTCGGCCTGGAAATCCACGAGCCTCCATATATCCGGGGTGACAACACCGAACCCCTGGCACCGGGCATGCTGTTCACGATCGAACCCGGCATTTACCTGACCGGACGCGGCGGTGCCCGCATCGAAGACGACGTGCTGATCACCGAGACGGGCGCCGAGACGCTCAGCGACTACCCCCGTACCTTACGCCGGTTGGATTAGATAGCATCCGAATTGGAAAGCGCAGCAGCGGCTTCAACGACACTCTCGACCAGCGCACGTGCCCGGGCGGTCAGTTCCGGCCCCGGATGCGCCCGTAACAGACTGCCTCCGATAAGCAGCATGACATCGCGGCCAAAAAACTCGATCAGCTCACGCGCCCGCTCCACCTGCATACCGCCGGCCGGCAACGGCAATGCAGGCCGATAAGCGCCCCAGGGCCGACGTGCCTGCTCGGCCAGCTTCCGGCAGGTGGCCCGGCTATAGCTGAACCGCCCACCAAAGCTCGGGAAAATGACCATGTCTGCCCCGAAGAGGCGGAACAGTTTCCCCAGCAGCGTTTCTGGACGGATGCGCTGCGCTCCGGCAAAGCTGGGATGGGCCAGTACAGGAACCTCCAGATAGCGCGTAACTAACTCATAGAAAAACGGCAGGCCCAGTAACATAGGCGCTACCAGCACAGCTCCTACCCCATAGCGTTGTGCAATCTCCGCCTGCCGCAACACCTCGGAAGGTGTGCCCGACAGGCTCGGCGCATACACGATACGCCGGCCGGCCCGCGCTGAGACTTCCTGCACCACCTCCTGGCAGCGCCGCACGCGCTGCTCAAATGGAGCGAACGAATGATCGCCCCAGTAGTGATCGTCTTTGATCAGGTCGATGCCCCCTTCAGCCAGGCTTCGACAGAGCACCACCAGCTCGTCCATCGAAAGCCCCACGGGCTTCAGCGCCGAAGCCGTCAACGGCCGATCCGGCACTCCCAGCCATTTCCGAACTCCCTCAATGCCAAACCGGGGACCCGGAAAATGCGCCATAAGCGTTGGCGGCAACTCAAAATCCTCCAGCAATACCTGATCGTGCAACGAGGCATTACCGAACAGCACGTTCAGGAACTGCGCCGGATCTACTGCGGCCGTCTCTACGGGCAGTTGCAGCGCCAGCCGCGCTCCACCGCCTTCCAGTGGCTCCAGCTCCACAATCTCACCCATCAGGCGCTCCCGGACTGCCGGCACCCGCAGCGCCACCTCTTCCGGTGTCTCCACGGTCTGTTCCAGCAGCAACGCCCGCGCAAACGCCCCCTGTTCCTCTACCGGAACTGTCAGACGATAAACGACTTGCAGTTTGCTTTCCATAAATGCGAATCCGCTGTTTCCGTGAACACCCGGGGAAAAAGACAGGCGACCCGGTCGGAGTCGCCTGCCTGTACAACGTTTTATGACTGAATTGTTTTCCTATCGCTGACGCATCACCACACGGCTGAGCTGACGTCCTCCCGCCTGCACGCGTACCAGATAAAAACCAGCCGGTTGATCTGCCGCCACCCATCGGATCACATAGCGCCCGGCAGGCAGCAGGCCGTCAAACAGCGTGGCCACTCGTTGTCCCAGCAGGTTGAACACCTCCACGCGAACCGGACTGCTCTGCATCAGGGTGAACGGAATAGCCGTCTCGGTACGGAACGGATTCGGATAGTTGGGCTCCAGTGCGAACTGTCGGGGTGGCTCGCCCGGTAATGGCTCGACGGACGTCGTCCGCACCATGGAGCGGCTGCCCAACAGCGTTCCATCTCGCATATCCACATAGAACACGCGCCCCACCTCCACTTCCGGCTGCTTGGCGGGAATCGTCCCGGTAAGTGAATCGGCCAGGTAATTCAGCCGGTCCAGGCGCAGGTAGGCCACCACCCATACGGCTACACTCGGATCGCTGTACACGAACTCTGCCATCTCGCTCAATGGTCCAAAAAGCCCGGCCAGCATGGCGATTACCACCTCGTTGTTAGCCATTGCGCGAAAATCGGTACCGCCCCCGGCTTCGGCTGCCGCTACAGCGATATCGCTATCCACAAAAACGTCAGGTAGCGCAGAAAACGGAACCGGAAGATTCAGCGTCGAAGCCGCGCCAAGCGGCAAGGGCAGTAACGGCCCCGAAGACCCCTGTATGAGCAGTAAGATCTGCGGATCTTCACCGCTACCCGCAAAGAGATAAACCCAGAGCAGCGCCTTGCCGTCGGGTCCCCCTTCCAAAAGGGGCAGCGAGGCCGTAGCTATTCCGATCAGGCTGGCCGATCCTTCCAGCATAGCGGCTGCCATCATGCTGGCCGTCTCCAGTTGGTTCAGTGCGGTGATGCGCTCCAGTACAATACCCTGTCCGGTCAGCATCAGTCCAGATATGTCGCTACCACTTACCTGAATCGAGTCGGCTACGCCGTCCATATCCGCATCCAGCATAGCAAACCCTATCCGGAGCTGGCCATTTACCCGATCATAATGGAGCAGAATAGCCTGCGGCGTATACCACCCATCCGCCACATTGGAGATGTGAAACGTTCCCTCGGTCGTCACCACCGCGCCGCCGGCTGGATCCCCGTAGCGATCCAATAGGGCTACTATCATGCCGGTTGGATCGACCTGCTGCGCTTCCGAAGCACGTCGCCTGTGTGCGTCTGGCGAGCGTACGGCCTGCACGATCGGGTCCATCAGCGAAGGGATAACCCGATCCCATCCCGGCACGTAGGGACGCACCAGCGTCCGAATCGACGCAGCCCAACTGTCCGCCTGCATCTGGTTCTTCGCAGGGACCTCGGACCCCATCCCCGCTCCCATTGCTGCCAGCAGCACCGAGCCCTGGACCGTCATCCCACCGAGCGTCTCTGCGGTTGCATACTTCAGGAAGTACGTTCTGAAGGCCACTACGGTATCCGAAACAATCAGCTCCGGCACCGTCCAGGTGTACGTGGTCTGTGATAGGTGCGTTACCGAAAAGGAAATGGTGCGCCTGTCTTCGCTGATCACGCCCTGCATGGGCTGCGTGCAGGGAGAAACCCCGCCTACCAGAATCTGATCACATGGATGTACCCCCAATCCGATGCCCAGCAGGGAGTCCAATCCCGACGCCTGCACTGAATCTGGAAACGGCGTTGAAAAGGTAAACGAAATGACAGTTTCCCGAGGCACGCCGGTAGCTCCCGGTGCGGGGTTGGAAGCGACGACTTCGAAGCCGGCAAACTGAGCCTGCACGCTCCCTCCACTTAGCAGCAGCCCGACCACCAGCATTATTCCGAGTTGATAGTATGTCTTTTTCATAGCGCCCTCCCGTCTGTTTTTTTAGCATTATCCTCCAGGCGTGCTGCCTGTCAATTGCGAGACAGCCGGCTCCTCCTGCACCCGGGTGGCAAGCGCTTCAGCCTGCGCGATCAGGTCTTCGATCGCTTGCAGCCCTTCGTGCCAGAACTGTGGGTCGGTCAAATCCACACCCAAGCGGCCAACCAGCACATGCGGCCAGTCCGAACCGCCGGCTTCCAGCAACTGCAGATAGCGTTCGACAAAATCAGGCCCCTCCTGACGGTAGCGAGCAAAAAGTGCCAGCACCAGCAGTTCACCAAACGCATAGGCATATACGTAGCCCGGCGTGTGGATGAAATGGGGGATATAGCTCCACCAGTAGCGATAGTGTTCCCCCAGCGTAACGCTCCCTCGAAACATGGCCTGCTGCGTCTCAATCCAGAAATCGCAAAAGGCTTCTACCGAAAGTTCACCCTGCTGACGTCGGGCGTTGTGCATACGATCTTCAAAGCGGTTCATGGCTACCTGCCGAAAGACGGTAGCCATTGTATCATCGATCTTGCCCATCAGCATGGCCAGCCGGTTAGACGGATCTGCTTCGAGCGTCATCAGCCGCTCGAAGACCAGCATTTCCCCGAAAACAGAGGCCGTCTCGGCCGTTGTGAGCGGCGTATCGGCCTGCAAGAGGCCTTGCTTACGCGACAGGTACTGGTGCACGCCGTGCCCGAGCTCGTGCGCCAGCGTTTGCACGTCGCGAATCGTGCCCGTGTAGTTGAGCAGGATGTATGGATGCGCACTGGGGACGGCCCCGTGACTGAATGCACCGCTTCGTTTGCCTGGTGTCATGGCCGCATCGATCCAGCGGCGCTCAAAAAATTGCGCGACGATCTCACCCATGCGTGGATGAAAGGTCCGGTACGCTTCCTCAACGAGCGCACGCGCCTCTTCCCAGCGATAGCGCGTGCTGGCCTCTTTCAGCGGAGCATACCGGTCATAATCGTACAGCGCATCCAGCCCCAGCAAACGGCGCTTGAGCTCGTAGAAACGGGCTACCAGGTCGTAGCGCTCAGTAACTGACCGAATCAGCGCTTCGACCATCTCGTCGCTGACCTCGTTGGCCAGGTTACGGCTCTCGAGCCAGGTCCGGTAGCCACGCAACCGGTCTTCGGAAGCCTTGTCGGCCAGGACGGTATTGAAGATGTAGGTAAGCTCTCGGATGCGAGGCTTCAGCCCTTCCGTAAAGGCCAGTGCCGCCTTCCGCCGCACCTCGCGATCCGAGTCATAGAGTCTGGCCAGCACCTCCTGCTCGGTCAATCGCTGGCCATCCAGCTCGAAGCGAAGACTGCTGAGTAGCTCGTCAAAAAAGCGGCTCCAGGCATCCCGGCCGGTCACCCGTTTTTCGGCCAGGATCTTCTCTTCTGGTTCGCTGAGCAGATGCGGACGTAGCCGTTGCTGCAGTTCCAGATAGTGCCGATAAGGCCGCAGCGCTCGGGTTGTTAGGAGCCTTCGGGCACGGTTCGGATCGATAGCTGCCCACTCCAGCTCCAGAAACAGCAGTTGTTGCGTTGCCTGGGTGTAACGCTCCCGCACATACTGCAGCAGCGCACCACGGGCCGGATCCTCCGTATTGGTACTCCAGTGCAGATAAGCATACGTGTAGGCGCGGCCCAGCCGGTCCAGAATCGCTTCGTAACGACGCAATGCTGCAGCCAGTCCCCGGGCATTCAGCGAGCCGATCCGGCCATGGTATTCGCGGGCAAATGCATCGGCCTCGGCCAGCGCCTGCTTTAGATCCTGTCGCAGCGCGTCCTCGTCTGAATACAGATCGGTCAGATCCCAGCGAACGTGTTCAGCTCCCGTCTGCATCGTTGACCACTTCAATTTCAAATTTCTGTAACACGAAACGAAAGCCTGCTAAGAACGTCTTACGCGCGCGTCGCAACGAAAGGTAGCACTGTCAAGATCCGATGTTCCGACCGATGCGTTTTCATTTTTTTGCCCTACCCATCAAGGACTTTTCACGCAATGCCCGCAGAAATACCGAAGTTTTTGCTCACTCCTGTAACTGACGAAGCGGAGCTGGAAGCCGCCCTGGCCCACTCCTATCAGGAGCCGATCGTGCTGTTCAAGCACAGTCGGCACTGTGGCATCAGTCACCATGTGCGGAAGATCCTCTTGCAACTGGCCGCCAGCCGATCCGTACCGGTCTACGAGATCGTGGTACAGACGGCACGTCCAGTTTCCGATGCGGTCGCTCGCCGCCTGGGCGTTCGCCATGAAAGTCCCCAGGCTTTTGTAATTTATCAGGGACAGGTAATCTTTCACGCTTCCCACTATGCGATTACCCTGGATGCACTCAACCAGAGGCTGGACCATCTGGATACTTCCGATCACCTTGCTCGGTAGTCTGCTGCTGGTCGGTTGTCGATCAAAGTCGTCCGAGCAGGTGGCCCTCTCGCAGCAGGTTTTGCTGCCCGGGGTGGAAGCAATTCAACCGCCTCGGCCAGCGCCTGACTTCGAGGCGCCACGCCTGGATGGCTCAAGTTTTCGCCTGAGTGCCCACCGGGGCTCGGTCATTGTCTTGAACTTCTGGGCTACCTGGTGTCCCCCCTGCCGTACAGAGATTCCCGATCTTATTGCGTTGCAGCGCGAGCTGGGCGATCGGGGCCTGCTGGTAGTAGGAGTTTCTGTTGATGAAGGAGGGGCCGAGGTGGTCACGCCTTTTGCTGAAGATTTTCAGATTAATTATCCCGTTGTGCTGGACGACGGGTCGATTTCCGAAACCTACGGCGGCGTCTGGGCGCTGCCCACCACGCTGGTTATTGACCGGAGCGGACGCATACGCTACCAGGTGCTCGGCATCTTTCCAACCGAAGCCATGCGTCCGATACTGGAAGCGCTGCTGAACGAATCGGCCTCCTGAGCCATGCCACACCGCTCACGCGAGGACTGGATCGCCCTGCTGCAACCCGTACTCCACCAGCCACTTCGCCATATTGAGGCCTTGCTCAACGCCGACGCCGAGCTACAGCAATGGCTGCAGGAAGCCTCCTACCGGGCTGCCATGGAGGCTGCCGGGCAAGCTGACCCGTATGCCCTCAGTGCTGCCTACCAGCGTCTTCAGGACGAACTGACCACCCGCTTTCATGAGCTGGCGACAGCCATCACCCGGCTCACCCAGGGATGCGGCCGTCTTCGCCTGAACTGGCAACCCGACGCCCCCAACTACAGCCGAGTAGAGATCGACTTTGGTCGGGACCATACCGTCGATCTGTTTATCCCGTTGTCCGATCCCTCCCTTGCTACCCTACGTCAGGCGCTTGAACGCCTGCAGCGCTTGCTGCCAGCCGACGATCCTTATCCCCGACGCCCCCACCAGGTAACCGCTATGCTGGCCTTTCAGGGACGCTGTCCGGCCCTCCGACTCTGCGACCACCTGACACCCTCCGGACGATGTCAAACGGCCATCGTACTGCTGCCCGACCAGAAACCTTCTGCAGAAATGTCCCCGGAACATGCGCTGCGGCTGCTTCAGGCTTACTTCTCAGGCACCTCCGAAATGGTTTGAATCTGTCCTTCTCCCACGATCTGCCATCCCTGCCATGCTTCACCCACCTTTACCCAGAAGCGGGCGCCAGGCTGTAGAAACTCGCTGAGCAACCAGACAAGCTGTTCGGGATCCTCAAGGGGAATCGCTTCGGCCACAGGCTCCAGCTCATTGGCACGAATCCGGAAGTACCCCAGCGCAAAGGGCAAAGGGCCATCGAAAGGTGTGCTGATCGTTCGATAAAGCTGACTGTGTCGCCGTAGCAACTGCACCAGCTCCGGCCGCTGCCACCGTTGATCGGCCGGCCTCAACTGCAGAAAGGATCGCCGCAGGAAAAGTCGTTCGCTTAATTCCCCCAGCGCCGCACGTCGGTCAGCACGAACCCGGGCTTGCTCCAGACGAACCCGCCGTAGCGGACTGGTTACTGCCATGTATCTCAGGCTGTCAGGGTGTGAGGCGTTCGGCCATCAACGAGGTACGCCGAAAGGTCACCCAGGTGCCAATCGTTGATCTGCAACAAAGCGCCATCGCTCACCAGCACCTCCAGCTCCCGATACAAATCCAGCGCACAATGCTTCAGACGCGGCTCATCGTCCAGCATTTCAGTCAACCCGGCCTGCTTCAATGCATCGACCAGGTTAATCAGCGACTGGGTAGCCCCGACGCGATAGCCCACCTGGTCGTCTGCCGAACCATCCAGGTGCATTCGAAACATCACGTAGCGCTCCAGCAACCCGGTCAACACCTCAATCAGCCGGGCCGCCCCTTCCACACTGACACGTAACCGTCCATCAGCTTCCAGGCGCTGTACGGATAGCCCCGGTTCAGTAATCCCGGTGAGCGCTACCAGATGGCGATAAGCTGCCTCCAGGGCCTGCAGATATCCCACCACCCGTTCATAATCGCTTCCCCGGTCAAATAGCAGCGTGAGAGAGCGGCACCCTTCGTGCACGTCCGCCGGTGTATCCAGCACACCACAGATCAACCGAAGCACCTGACGCAGCATCTGAAGGCGGAGATGAAGCTGATGGGCCGCACGCATCAACGCGCCAAAAGCCTTATCGCTGGCCGTACGCACAAACTGTTCAAAAACTTCATAAAAGCCGTGCAGCTCGGTCGCAATCCCCTGAAGCACTTCTTGCTCCTGACTGGATTCGGCAAAGTGCCCGGTCAACCGACGCAACTCCTCCTGCAGTTCAATCAACTCATGAAAAATCTGACCGACCGGAAAGCTCTCACTCTGCCGACGCACTTCAGAGAGGGCATCGCGAACAGCATGGTGCTTCCGAGAAAACAGCGTCAGATTACGGCTGGTGAGTCCCTCTATCAATTCGATAGCAAGCCGATCATAAGCCCGGGCCAGCACGAACACATAGCGGACGAAATGCCGATCTTTATCGGTAGCTCTCAGCAGCGCCTGCAGATGCTGCGTCAGCTCATAGGCGGTCATGCTGTACCTCCACGGAAGCGGGGGTCAATCCACGTCATATCCTGCCTGTAGTAATCGTCCGCAAAATGCCAGGATTAAGCAGATGCTTGATCGGCCGCTTTCGATGCTTCGGTGACATTGGACCGCCGCCGCCCAAGGTATAGCACAGCCGCTATGCCCGCCAGCACCAGGGCTACTACCAGAAACCCCCAGCCGGAGTGTCCCAGCCAGCTTCCCAGTCCCAGCGCCACAGCCACCAGCCCAAATACGACAGCAAGCCCGACCAACACGCCGATCACCACCCGAACCAGAAGCTGACGGATCCGTGCTTCGATGCGCTCTTCAATTTCCAACTGGGTGAGCATCAGCCGCAACTCCACCCAGGTCCGCAGGTCTTCCACCAGTTCCTGCATCTGCTGACGCAAGCGTTGTAGATGCTGCGAAGGAGTCGTCTGCATAGACTTTACGATGTATGCTGTGCAAAGGAACCCGAACAGGCGTCAAGCTTTCCGTTTACCACTTACCGCAGAAAGTAATCCCCCAGCTCCATGCGTTTCTGGAAAAAATCATTGGCTTCAGGAATTCAACGCCACCCAACTCCTAATCCCAATAGCCTCAAATTTACAGCATCGGGCCAGACTTTTATTGACAAAGGCCTGTTGAGTTTTCGTTCGGCCGAAGCCGCGGCCGCACATCCACTGGCCACCGCGCTGTTTGCCATCGAAGGCGTCTGCGACGTGCTCATTCTACCAGAGTTTGTTACCGTAACCAAACGTGCAGAAGTGCCCTGGGAGGCTATTGAAACCGACGTAATCAGCGTGCTGCGCACATATCTGGACGAGCGTGCGGCCGCTCGAACCGGTTAAGTCAACAAGGCTCGGAGCACTTCAAGCGTTGTGCCCAGCGTATCTGGAAACGCAGGCCGATGCGCCTGGCCCGGTTCTGTACGGCCGGGCAATGCCGGCAACTGCTGAAGCAACTCGGGCCGTGCCACAACAACGGAAAGTTTATTGGCACAGCCGCTTAACCACGCCCCTACCGTTTCAAGCTTCCGGTAAGGGACCCAGCGCAGATGTCCTGGTGTCTGTAGCTCGGGTGCTCCTTTACTGATCAGGAATTCCAATCCTTCACCGTAGGCGTGTGGCATGCCGGTAGCCTTCAACCATGCCCGGGGCATCTTCAGGCGACCGGGCGTGGCGGGATGTGCCGGAAACACACTTCGAAACAGCGACAGCGTCTCAAGCAATGCATCGGGCGGTAAATGCTCCGGCGCCCATATCAGACGGACACTCCGACAGCCAAACCCTTCAAAAAGCAGCGCATCTTCCGCCAGTCCTTCCAGCTCATCCGGCGTTTCACGGCCATCTAGTACAGCTACTCCGTAGCGCAACGGAAGCAGACGGCTTTTGACAGGAACGGGTCCGCCCTGGACCAGCGCGTCCTGCACCTGCTGGTGGACAGTCTCATCGCCAACGACCACCAAAACATCCACCTGTGCCAGCCGCGTCTCCAGACGTGGCTCCGTATCGATTACCAGTGTATCGACTTCCAGCGCCTGCAACAGGGCACCGACCAGCGTCGCGGCAGGTTCGGTAAGCACCAGCGTGCCCCGCTGTCCGCTCAGCCAGAGCCATAGGGCTTCCTGCCAGCCGGCCAGCGGCGATCGATCGGTCTGCCAGAGCAGTACGGTCTGCTCAGACGCCGGCGGCAACATGTCCACAAAGCGGCGCAATGCCTGTTTCGTCAACGCATGCATCTGCTGATTCAGGGCAAACGCAGCCGCTTCCTCGGTCAGAAAATCCGAAGCAGCCAGCGCTCGTTCGACAGCCTCCTGTCGTTCCGGCAACGACGGCTCGCGCCAGCGCCGAGCCAGCTCAAGCAGGCGCTGCACGCGCTCGTTCAACGCCTCCCTCACGGCTCATCCTGCGGGAATCGAATCAGACAGCCGAAGGCACCTGTTTCGGTTGTTGCCGGAGCTTTGCCCTGTAGCAGGGCTTCCAACGCGATCTGTAGATAGGTTCGCTGCGCATTGGTTGCATCGCCTGGACTGTCGTCGATCGCTCCTCGATAGATGAGCTGATTTTTCGCATCAAACACAAACACCTCCGGCGTACGTGAGGCGCCCAGCGCCCGCGCCAGGGCTGCTCCTTTATCCTGAAGATAAGGCATCGCGTATCCCCTGCGCTGGGCCTGCTGCCGACTGGCCTCCAGGGACTCCTGCGGAAAAGCTTTCGGATCATTGGCATTCACCAGCACAAACGCGACGCCCCGGGCTCCGTACCTTTCCGCCAGTTTTTTCAACCGAGACTCATAACGAGCGGCCCAGGGACAACGATTGCTCCAGAAGACGATTACCAGTCCGCGTGGGCCGCGGAGTTGGGCCAGGGTTACCTGTCGTCCGTCCACTGAAAGCATTGGCCGGTCGGCCAGCGGCAACTGAGCCCATGCCGCCATTGTCAGCAGCCATCCTGAAGCAATAAGTGCAGCAACATGTCTCATCGGTCTAATAAACGGCTCGACTGGTTGATCATCGCATAGGTAGCTTTGCAAACTTCCGGCCAGTGTATGTATATGCCCGCGTTAAGCTGAATTGGCTGCCGGTCGTTTCATGGTCCGCGTTAGATGCGCGTAACGGACGCCCTACTCTTCCATTTGAGACCTGGTCCCATCGTTCTGTTGGTACCAACAAGCAGCCCACGGAGTTTCTCACTGAACGGGCACGCGGACAATAGGATAGTAGCGTCCGGGCCTGAGGCGATCTTTCAGCAATCCCCAGGCTACCACGCCATCGTCGGAGCGTGGCTCCAGCAACAGCGCGGCTATGCGGCCGGTGCGTCCTTCGATGGTTACCAGACAGCTTCCGGCCATGGTCGTCAGCATCTGCCGTTCATAGGCCCCATAGACTTCCTGGCCTCTGTGCCCCTGATAGGGTTGTGCGGCGACTGCTACCGAATCGATGCGGAAGCGCTCGACCTCCAGCGTGCGCCCGGCTTCCACAGGCATGCAGGGGATGCCATGGGCTTCCAGCAGGTCGCGCACGCGGTCGAGTCCGGCCGGCACCAGATATCCCTGAGGTATAGCAACCGTCTCGGCTGGCACAAAACGATCATACAGGGGCAACATCTCGGGAAACACTTCCTGCCTGCGATGCAGCATAAGCTCGCCGGTATAGGGATGACGCAGTGAATCGACGGCTCCCAGTAGCACCAGCGCTGGTTCTGGTGCCTTCGCGATGCGCGCACGTAACGCCACAGGCTGGCCCACGGGCGCCGTCTGGCGCACCCGATCGACCAACCTCCGAATCTCACTGGCATGGGCAGCAGCAAACGAGAGCATCGCCTCCAGAAAGGCATAGGTCGCCTCAATGCGTTCCTCAAACGTCGCATAGGCATAGGCTTCGCTGAGCACCCCCATCATCCCCCGCAGGCCAACGTAGTTCGTTCCGAAACGGGGCCGATGATCGAAAGTGTACCAGCCGGGTGGCCGGTCACTATCCGGCCTGGGGAGATTGCCATAGTAGAACAGCTTCCACCGATACTTTGTCCAGATCGTATCGTTAACGGCCGGAAGCCACCTCCGGCGCAGGTAATTCACCAGCGGTTCAGGGGTCGATGGATGAAGTGAGGGAGCATAGGTGAGCGGGTAGGCGTGGTAGGTACCATCGGTCGTATGCAGGTCAATAAAAACGTGTGGATCATAGTTCCGCATTACCCGAAGTAGGGCGCGGGTTTCGGGCGCATCGACCTTCATAAAATCTCGATTCAGATCATACCCCTGCGCATTGGCGCGCTGGCCCATCCCACCGACGGGCCCATTCTGCAGCGGTCGATTGTACAGACTGATCCGCTCATTTCCATCGGCATTGTATATCGGCACTACCAACAACACAAGCGAATCGGCCCATGCGGCATGCACACCAGCAGCCAGCGCCCGCAGCAACCTCAGCGTGGCTTCTTTACCGGCGACCTCTCCCCCATGAATGTTGGCCAGAATCAGCACGCGCAGCGGCGCCGTCGCCGCCCGCACACCATCGGCTGTTGTGTTCACTATGTTTCCGTAAATCACCAGCGGCAAGGCGCGCCCTTCCGTGGTATACCCGAAACGCGTTACCTGAATCCGTTGGGAGCTGGCCTCCAGCACTTCCAGAAAGGCCATTACTTCGTCGTAGCGCGTCGTTTCGGCGAATCCGGTCGCTTCAGCTCGCGTCTGCAAAAAAGCCAGGTCCACTCCCTGCCCGACGGCCGTACGGGCCAGCATAAACGCCAGTAGGAATCCTGCATAACGCATGGTTTACTTTCTGGTCTGTATCGCTATCGGCAAAGCCATACGACGCACCAGCCAGTTGTTCATCAGGTAGCAGGCGCCCAGCACGATCCCCCACTGCACCAGGCAGGTCATCACCGAATAGGGTACCAGGGGATCGTACCAGCGCTCCGGCGCGTACACCACACCTGCCTGGTAGAGCCACCAGCCCAGAAGCACCATTGCCTCCAGCGGCACAACCCACCGCATCAGCACATCCCAGCCCCGTCCCAGTTGCCAGTCCCACACATTGATTGCAATCGTCTCCTGCCGCAACCGTGCTGGCCCGTAGCGCACCACTGCCAGCGCCACAAAGGCGCCCGACAGCATCAGCGCTACGCCCCAGACAAAATCCTGGTTACCGAACACGGTTAGATTCAAGGCAGAGGGCACTCCCAGCAACCAGGCCACTACGCCCACGCCTACCAGCGCCCGCGAACGTCGCACGCCCAGATCCATCAGCACGCGCGTGGCTAACTCCACCATGGCAATCAGCGAGCTGAACGCCGCAAACGTCAATCCCACAAAAAACAGCACGGCCAGCACGTGCCCCATCGGAAGTCGGGCAAACAACTGCGGCAACCAGATAAAGGTCAGTCCCGTCGAGGCCGGTCCGCTTGTGCGCATCACCTCCAGCACTTCAGCCCGCGACAGCTCTGCCCCCAGCACGGCAAATACCGTCCCGAAAATCGTCAATGCGGCCAGTAGCGACACGGTGTTGTTGCCGATACCCGTCAGAAAGGCATTTTTCACCACCCCGTGCTCTCGCCGCATGTAGGCTGCGTAGGTGAGAATCAGTCCCCACCCGGCCCCTGTATCCCAGGCATTCTGCGTGAGCGCCTCCAGCCATAGCCGGGGCCGTGCCAGATCGCTCCACTGAGGCGTGAACAGATAACGCACCCCTTCCAGCGCACCTTCCAGCGTCAGAGCTCGGCCCAGCGCCACCAGCAGAATCGCCAGGAGCGCCGGAATCAGCACCCGATTGGCGCGCTCGATGGCACGCACCCCTGTCCAGATCACCGCAATGGCCAGCCCGAGCGCCAGCGCCTGAAATACCACAGGCCAGAGACTGGTCTGAAACCCGTCCCAGAATTGCTGCGCGGCCTCGGTTGACGTCGGTAATGGTTGTGCCAGCAACTGGATGGCATAATACAAGCACCATCCAGTTACCACCGCATAGTAGAACATGATCGCCGTTGAGACCAGCGCCACAAACGCCCCCAGCCAGGCCATCGAACGCCCCCCTACCCGCGCAAACGTCCCAATCACCCCCATACGCCCCTTCTGACCCAGCGCATACTCCGCGACAATGAGCGGAATGCTCCACAGAAATAGAAACACGATCCATACCAGCAAAAATGCGCCTGCCCCTGTATCGCCCCCGTTTTGCGCGGCAATTCGGGGAAAACGCCAGATATTACCGGTCCCCACGGCAATACCCAGCACGCTCAGCAGCAATCCCAGCCGCGACGAGAAATGCTGTCGGGTTTCCTGCATTGCCGAATACAACTTCGGTGAACGTTCGCGCACAAAAATACGGGCTTTCAAGAGAAGGTGCGAGCGCCAACAACACTTTCGGAGCAACAACGGCCAAACTTCTCCCCGTCGTTGTCGTTTCAGCGAAAAGATGTATCACCAGGAATCACCACAGGGATGCCCGCGCGTGCTACCTCCCCGGCACAACTCCGTACCATTTCGCTGAAAGACATCCAGCGGCCGGTTGCAGACGAGCTAAAGCATTTCCAGCGCTATTTTCGCGATGCCATGCGCACGTCGGTGCCGCTGCTGGATCACGTCGCTCGCTACCTGCTCCGCCAGAAAGGCAAGCGTATCCGGCCACTGTTGGTCCTGCTAACGGCCAAGCTATGTGGCGGTATCACAGAAGCCACCTATCGTGCGGCTGCCCTGGTGGAATTACTTCATTCCGCCACCCTGGTACACGACGACGTGGTGGACGGCGCCGAGCAACGCCGCGGTATGTTCTCCATCAATGCCATCTGGAAAAATAAAGTGGCCGTACTCTTCGGCGACTTTCTCCTCAGCCGCGGGCTTCTGCTGGCACTGGAATATCGGGACTATAATGTGCTTCATGCGCTATCGGACGCCGTACGCCGCATGAGTGAAGGCGAGCTGCTGCAAATTGAAAAGTCGCGCCACCTGGACATTGATGAGGCCACCTACTTTCGCATCATCTCCGACAAAACCGCCTCACTCATCGCCGCCTGTACTAAGTGCGGCGCTCTCAGCGCTACCGACGATCCGCAAATCATCGAAGAAATGTATCAGATGGGTGAAAAGCTCGGACTAGCCTTCCAGATCCGCGACGACCTGTTTGACTATGGCGAAGAGGCTGGCAAGCCAATCGGGATCGACCTGAAAGAGAAAAAGCTAACCCTCCCGCTCATCTATGCCCTCCAGATGGCGCCGGGTACCGAACGCCGCCGTGTGCTCCGCATTGTCCGAAAGAAGAAAAAAAGCCGCAAGGATATTCAGGCTGTCGCCGACTTTGCCGAAGCCTATGGCGGCATGGCCTACGCTCGTGAACGCATGGAAGCACTGGCCGGCGAGGCCCGGGCTATCCTGGAACGCTATCCGCCTGGAGATGCCCGCGACGCCCTCATCGACCTGGTGGACTATACCGTCAAACGCACCCGATAGCCTGCTTGAAAAGTTCATGTCGACTCGGGCAAAAAAAAGCTTCTTTGTGCTAAATTGAGGGCGACCGATCTGTAGCCAACCAATCAGGTAAGCAGACGCCATGCCTTCGCTTTACCTGCTGGGGACCGGGGCGGCCGTAAGTGATCCACACCGCACCACCACCATGCTGGCGGTTGCCGATGAAGCCTCCCTGATCGTGATCGATTGCGGTGGCGATGTCATTCAGCGACTGCTGGCCGCTGGCCTGGATCCGGTGCAGCTAACGGCGCTGATTCTGACGCATGAACATCCGGACCACACCAGCGGTTTTCCGTTGTTCATGGAGCGTATCTGGTTGCTGGGACGCCGCGCTCCCATCCCTATCTACGGCATTCAGGCGGCAATTGATCAGGCACGGCGCTGCTTCGACACCTACAATACCACAACCTGGCAGGGCCTGCCGGCTCGCGACTGGCACGAAGTACCGTACGAACCGGGCGCCCTTGTTCTGGAAAATGACCGGTGGCGCATCCGTGCCTGGCCCGTCGTCCATCCAGTCCCTACAGTGGGACTACGCTTTGAGCATCTGCCCACAGGCCGCGTGATTGCCTACTCCTGCGATACCGAGCCCACCGACGCTGTGGTCGAACTGGGCCGCAACGCTGACATCCTGATCCACGAAGCCACTGGCGCAAGCCCGGGCCATACCTCCCCTGAAGACGCCGCTCGCCAGGCATCCCGGGCCAGTGCCCGCCGGCTGCTGCTGGTTCACCTACCACCTGGTCTGAGCGAAGCCGACCTTGAAACCGCCCGCCAGCACTTTGCCGCCACCGAGCTCGGTGAAGAGCTGGGCCGCTACGATCTGTAAAGACGCTCCTGCCTGTCAGGACGACGCCAGCGTTCTCCACGCTCCCCTCCCGGCACTTGCAATACGAAGATGACCAGCAACGCAGAACAT
>JALSJJ010000006.1 GCA_026989375.1 Rhodothermus sp. | reverse complement strand
ATGCACTTCCGTGCAGGGGTAGCGTGGCTGTGGAAGAGGGACGGTATGGCAGACCGGCCACTGCGATTGCCCTGTCCACCGTCTCTTCGGCCATGAGGCGATAGGTGGTCCACTTGCCACCGGTGATGGTGACCAATCCCCGTCGCGACACCACAATCACGTGTTCGCGTGAGAGATGCGCCGTGTCGTCCTGCAGGCCGCCTTGCTGCACCAGCGGGCGCAGCCCGGCAAAAACCGCCCGGATGTCGGCACGGGTAGGGGCTGGCTCCAGATAGCGCGCTGCATGCATCAGCAGGTAGGTGATTTCGTCCTCGGTAGGCAGCGGTTCCAGGGTGGGATCGGCTACCGGCACGTCGGTAGTCCCCAGCAGTACCTGTCCATGCCAGGGAATCACGAAAAGGACGCGTCCGTCGTCGGTCTGTGGAACGAGCAGAGCCGCTTCGCCGGGCAGAAAATGTCGGGGGAGCACCAGATGGATCCCCTGACTGGGTACAATCAACGGGGGTGCAGCCGGGTTGTCCAGGCGACGGACGGCATCAGCAAAGACGCCCGTGGCATTGATGATCACGCGGCCGTGTACTTCAAGGCACTCATCTGACTCCAGGTCACGTACCACTACGCCTTCCAGGCGCTTCGCCGTGCCGAAAAGTGCTTCGACAGGCATGTAGTTGAGCACGGTGGCCCCGTGTTCGGCCGCTGTCCAGGCCAGATGTACAAGCAAGCGGGCGTCGTCGAACTGTCCATCGAGGTAAGTCAGGCCTCCTCGTAGCCGGTCAGTCCGCAGGGTTGGCAGCAGGGCACGGGTTTCGGCGATATCGAGTCGGCGAGTGGTACCCAGGCGGGCCTGTCCGGCCAGGCGATCGTAGAGCCAGAGACCGGCCCCGTAGAAGGGCTGTTCCCACCAGCGGTAGCAGGGAACTACAAACAGCCGCGGCCAGACCAGGTGCGGCGCGTTACGACGCAACCGGCCGCGTTCCCGCAGCGCTTCGCGTACCAGGCCCAGATCGCCTGCGCGCAGGTAGCGCACGCCGCCGTGAATGAGTTTGGTGCTTCGGCTTGAGGTGCCCTTGCCAAAGTCATGCTGTTCGAAGAGGACGGTTTGAAAACCTCGGGCGGCTGCATCCAGTGCTACGCCCAGCCCTGTAGCGCCCCCGCCGATTACGATTACGTCCCAGCTTTCCGTCTGGCGCAGGCGTGCCAGAAAAGCGTCACGGTGCAGCAGCCGTTGCATGGAGGCGGAAACAGCGTTCGGGTACAAGATCGCTTAAATAACGCAAACCTTCCACCGGCAGGAGGGGGTCCAGTTCCGACAAGGGATGCTGAGAGCGCCGCTTTTGTCTCGCAGGAAAATGTTACAAACTGGTAACGCAGTTAAAAACGTAGGCTACCTCTTGATTGAAGATTGGGAAATTTTTAACTAATCAGCGATGAAGGTCAGAGTGAGAAAAGTCAATCCGGTGAAAGCGCTTTTTAAAACAGGAGGTGGCGTCATGCGGCATACGATTCAAGTGACGGTCAATGGGCAGACGCATCAGGTGGAGGTCGAATCCCGCATGTTGCTGGTTGAGCTGATCCGCGACGTGCTGGGGCTAACGGGCACGCATGTGGGGTGCGACACCAGCCAGTGCGGTGCCTGCACGGTGCATGTCAACGGAGAAGCTGTCAAATCCTGCACCATGTTTGCGGTGCAGGCCGACGGCTGTGAGATTACCACAATCGAAGGGCTGGCCCAGGACGGCCAGTTGCATCCTCTTCAGGAGGGTTTCTGGCAGGAGCACGGCCTGCAATGTGGCTTTTGCACACCGGGTATCATCATGGCGGCGGCCGACCTGCTCAAACGTAATCCGAATCCGTCGGAAGATGAGATCAGACATGCGCTGGAGGGGAATTACTGTCGGTGCACAGGCTACCATAACATTGTGCGGGCCATTCAGTACGCGGCCGCTCGCATGCGTGGAGAGGCTGTAGTGCCCCGAGGCGAAGCCGCTCCCACCGGTGCATCCTGAAGGCGCGTCGCTATGAACTAAACCACAGGCTGGAACGATGGAAGCCAGAAGCTATATCGGAGTCCCGGTTCGCCGGGTTGAAGACCGGCGTTTTGTAACAGGACAGGGGCGCTATACCGATGATATTGTGCTGCCGGGCATGCTCTACGCCTGGATTGTGCGCAGTCCGCATGCGCATGCGCGGATTCGGGCAATCCACACCGAGAAAGCCCGGCAGCATCCGGGTGTTGTGGCAGTTTTCACGGGCAAAGACATGCTCGATGACGGGGTTGGATCGCTGCCCACAGGCTGGCAGATCGGCTCTGATATGAAGGAGCCGCCCCATTATGCATTGGCGGTTGATAAGGTGCGCTATGTGGGGGATGGGGTGGCCGTAGTGATTGCTGAAACGAAAGCAGCGGCCCGTGATGCTGCTGACTTGGTAGAGGTGGACTACGAGGAGTTGCCGGCTGTGGTAGATGCCGCCGAGGCGCTCAAAGAAGGCGCACCGCTGGTGCACGATGAGGCACCCGGTAACCTGTGTTACGTCTGGGAGCTGGGCGATCGCGAGGCTACCGACCGAGCGCTGGCGACAGCCCATCATATCACGAAGCTGGAGTTTGTCAACCAGCGACTGATTCCGAACGCCATCGAGCCGCGGTCGGCGATCGGCCACTACGATCCAGGGCGCGATGAGCTGACGCTTTATACATCGTCACAGAATCCCCATCTGATCCGGTTGTTGCTGAGCGCTTTTGTGCTGAAGGTCCCCGAGCACAAAGTGCGTGTCATTTCCCCGGACGTGGGTGGAGGCTTTGGCTCGAAGATCTTTCACTATCCGGAAGAGGTGATCTGCGCCTGGAGTAGCCGCAAGTTGGGACGTCCTGTGAAGTGGACGGCCGCCCGTAGCGAAAGCTTTATGAGTGATGCCCACGGCCGTGACCACATCACCACAGCCGAGATGGGTTTTGATCGCGATGGCCGCATTGTAGGCCTGCGGGTGCGTACGATCGCCAATCTGGGGGCTTACCTTTCAACATTTGCGCCGGGCGTACCCACCTGGCTCTACGGCACATTGCTGGCTGGCCAGTACAAAACGCCGCATATCCATGTCGAGGTAAAAGGTGTCTTTACGAACACCACGCCGGTTGATGCCTATCGCGGGGCTGGCCGGCCCGAGGCCACCTATGTAGTTGAGCGGCTGGTCGATCTGGCTGCCCATGAAATGGGCATTGATCCGGCTGAATTGCGGCGGCGGAATTTCATTCAACCTGATGAATTCCCCTACCAGACGCCGGTGGTGCTCCAGTACGACAGTGGCAACTATGAGGGCGCGCTCAACAAGGTACTGGAGATGGCTGATTACGAGAAACTGCGTGCAGAACAGAAGCGAGCACGTGAGGAAGGACGGCTGATCGGCATCGGGCTGTCCTGCTATATCGAAGCGTGTGGGCTGGCGCCTTCGAAGGTAGCCGGAGCGATCGGGGTGCGGGCTGGATTGTACGAAAGTGCAGCCATTCGCGTCATGCCTACCGGCAAGGTCCAGGTCTTTACCGGCACGCATTCGCACGGCCAAGGGCACGAGACGACGTTTGCCCAGATCGTAGCGCACGAGCTGGGGATCCCGCTGGAGGATGTGGAGGTCGTTCACGGCGACACGGCTGAGATTCCTTTTGGAATGGGCACTTACGGCTCACGCAGTCTGGCGACAGGAGGCAGCGCCATCTATCGGGCGCTTGAAAAGATCAAGGCCAAAGCCCGTAAGATTGCCGCGCATAAGCTTGAGGTGGCTGAGGAAGACCTGGAGTTCCGAAACGGCCAGTTTATCGTGAAAGGTACCGACCGGGCCATCGGCTTTGGCGACATTGCGCTGACCGCCTATGTGCCCCACGACTATCCGGACGACCTGGAACCTGGCCTGGAAGAGAATGCTTTCTACGATCCGGCCAACTTTACCTTCCCGTTTGGCGCGCATCTGTCGGTCGTCGAGGTCGATCCGGATACCGGTAAGGTGAAGCTGTTGCGCTACCTTGCCGTGGACGATGTGGGGCGGATCATCAACCCGATGATTGTGGAAGGTCAGATTCACGGAGGGGTGGCGCAAGGTGTTGGTCAGGCCTTGCTTGAAGGAGCCGTCTATGATCGTAGTAGTGGCCAGCTGTTGACAGGCTCCTTCTTGGACTATGCTTTGCCGCGGGCCGATGATCTGCCGTCGTTTGAGGTCGGGCATCAGGAGACTCCGTGTCCCCACAATCCGCTGGGAGCCAAGGGCGCTGGCGAAGCCGGGACAATTGCGGCCACGGCCTGTGTGGTCAATGCTGTCATTGATGCGCTCTATCACCTGGGCGTACGCGACCTACCCATGCCGCTGACGCCCGAGCGCGTCTGGCGGGCTATGCGGGGCCTGCCTACCGATGGAGCTGCTTCCTGATCACCTTTCACCAACCAGTACGGCCATGATTCCGCAAACCTTTGCATACAAAAAGGCGCATACGATTGATGAAGCGCTCGCGTTGCTTCGAGCGCACGGCGACGACGCCAAGTTGCTGGCGGGCGGACATAGCCTTATCCCGCTCATGAAACTCCGCCTGAGCACCCCAGAGCTGCTTATCGATATTGGTGGCATTCGAGAGCTCACAGAGATTCGGGAGCAGGATGGACGTATTGAGCTGGGTGCTCTCGTTACGCATCGGATGATCGAATTTTCTACGCTGCTTAAACAGAAGTGTCCGGTGCTTCCCGAGGCAGCCGCCCTGATTGGTGATCCCCAGGTACGTAACAAGGGCACAATCGGAGGAAGCCTGGCGCATGCCGATCCGGCCGCCGATTATCCAGCCGTCATGTTGGCCCTGGATGCTGAAATCGAAGCAACAGGGCCAGACGGCAGCCGTACGATTGCTGCCCGTGAATTCTTCCAGGGACTCTTTACCACAGCGCTTCGACCGGATGAAATGCTTACGCGCGTGCGCGTGCCGGCTATGCCGCCACGCAGTGGCGCTGCCTATCTAAAATTTCCCAACCCGGCCTCACGCTATGCGGTGGTAGGGGTCGCGGCCTTTGTCAAGCTGGCGCCGGATGATACCTGTGCCGAAGTGCGGATCGGTATCACCGGCGCAGCGCCAGCAGCTTTCCGGGCCACCCGCGCGGAAGAGCAGCTCGTGGGGCGCGCCATAGACGACCGGACTCTGACCGCCGCGCTGGAAGATCTGGTTGATCCCGACGACCTGCTCAGTGATCTGGCAGCGACGGCCGAGTACCGAGCGCACCTGTGCCACGTGCTCACGCGGCGAGCGCTCCGACAGGCTGCCGAGCGGGCTCATAGTTGAGACGCTGCGCCTTACTCGGCTCGCACATACACGGTGGCACCGACCGGATCCTGAAGGGAGGGCGGAAGTGTGCGGGCGATGGCAGGGGGGACGTGGAGCGTGTAGGCCAGGAGGCCGGTTGCATGAGTCGGAGCGCGGCGTCCACGAGCCCAGATATTGGCACCCACATGATGGTGGTAGCCGTCGTAGGCAAAAAAGCGGGCTCCGGGATAGGTACGTAGCGTAACGGCCATACCCAGCCGGCCAGCAAAGAATTGCTCTGCGCTGTCCAGATCGGGCACGTGCAGATGCAAATGACCGATGCACACCTCTGGAGGGCAGGGAGCCGGTCGGGTGTTGCGCAGTAGGGCATCGATGTCCAGCGGCTCGGTTACCATGAGCGGCCCATGACGTGGCCAGGCTTCGGGCGGGCGGTCTGCATACAGCTCCAACCCGTTTCCTTCCGGGTCCCGAAAATAGAGGGCTTCGGAGACCGCATGATCGGCTGCGCCCTCAAAAAAGACGTGGTGGGTCAGCAGACGCTTGGCTACGGCGGCCAGGTGTTGCCGGTTGGGCAGGAGCAGGGCTACGTGGTAAAGTCCGATCGAAGGCCAGGGTCGCAGAGGGGCTGAGGGGTCACCCTGCAATTCCAGCGTGAACGTACCGCTTTCCGGACCCAGAACCACTCGGTTGGTGGTTGCTTCAAGCACAGGAAGACCCAGCACTTCATGGTAAAAAGTGCGCTGGACGTTTATGTCACGGACGCGCAGCGTCAACGCGCGGATCCGAAGGGGAAAGGTTGCTTTCATCCTGTCTTTTTTTTTAGGTTCACGGTCCCACAGGGTTCAAACAGGCCCCACCTTCCGATGCATAGAGGCAGAAAACCGTTAAACTTCTGGAGACGTCAGCCGATACTGAATGGGGGGCATCTCGGCCTTCAGGACGGCTCGCGATACCAGCGAACATTGTGACTCCAAACCAAAAATAGCTATGAAGTGCTTGGTGCGGATCTGGGCAGCCATTCTGTTTTTCCTGGTAACGGCGGGGAGGATCGTTCAAGGACAGTCGTTTACCTGGGTTGAGCTGCGAGACCTTGCCGTACATCGATTGACGGGGGTTTCGGCTAACGGGGGAGTGGTGGTCGGCGTTGCCCGTGACGAACAGGGGCGAAGCAAGGCTTTTCGGTGGACAGTCTGGGAAGGAGTGCAGGAACTGGGCACACTGGGGGGACTGCGGAGTCAGGCCCTGGCTGTGTCCGGAGACGGGCGTGTGGTGGTCGGAATGGCCGAGAGTGGCTATGGCTATGCGCGCGCATTCCGCTGGAGTGTGGAGGGTGGCATGGAAGACCTGGGCACGCTGGGAGGGTCGGAGAGCGAGGCGTTGGCGGTGTCGGCTGATGGGCGCGTGGTCGTGGGGATGGCCGAAGATGCGTCGGGGCGATTTCGGGCTTTTCGGTGGACGGCCGAAGGTGGCATGGAAGACCTGGGCACGCTGGGAGGGACG
>JALSJJ010000005.1 GCA_026989375.1 Rhodothermus sp. | reverse complement strand
GGGTCTGTGGCGTAGGCGTCGGAGTGCGCTTTGCCGGACAATCCCAGAAGTTTTGCTCCCCCTTGAGGGGGAGCTGGTCCGAAGGCCTGAGGGGGTGTTTGTTGGAAGCAACGTTACCGTCAAAAACAGCGCAGCGTTTGGCTCGGCGGGATTGGTTGGAGTCCCCTCCCCTGGAGAGGGAGGACTCAAAGATACCCACATGCCTGCTACTCAGTGGCCGCGCCAGATCTGCCAATGGTCCAGAAACCACGAGTCTTGCTTCTCCGCTCAGGGGAGTGGCCGAAGGACTGAGGGTTCAGATGGCCATCTGCAGCGCCGTCAGCTACGTCATATAATAACCCGGCACACCCGGCCGTCTGTGACACACACCCCAGACAACGGGATCGGCTTTCTATCAGCATGCCAGATCTTCGACGCGCTGGCTACCGGATCGGTACCGCCAAAGGAAGGCGGCTCTGTCCGATTCACACCCATCTCCACAATCCATCCCCCAAAAGCCAAACGTGCTTTTTCCATTCAGATAAAAAACCCGCCGGCCATAGAGCCGGCGGGCCTGGTACCGCGTACGGGATTCGAACCCGTGTTACCAGCGTGAGAGGCTGGCGTCCTAGACCCCTAGACGAACGCGGCACATTATGGAAAAAACCGCGGTAGCGAACGCATCAGGGCACCTTTGGGTTTCACGTGAACGTTTTTTTGCGAAAGCTCACGCAGGCTGGATCTAATTGACGAACATCCCGTTGTACTGCCGTTGTCTTTTTTGTACCTATTACAACAGGTTATCTTCATGTTTGCTGCACTGTTGCTCCATGCGGGCCGTCTGCTCCGACTTTCGGCCCTGCTGAGTTTGACGCTGCTCCTGTTACTGGGCTGTCGCGCTCAGGACACCGAAGCCAACACGACCAATGGCGACGATGATCGCACCTACCAGGTAGGTCCTCCGGTTTCCGATTCGACGGTAGCGGCCGTTGTCACCTCGGAGTATGGTACCGATACGCTGACCGCCGAGGAATTTCGTCAGCAGTTGGGCTTTATCCTGCAGCGTTATCCGCAGCTCCAGATGAACCCGGCGCTCATGCCGGAAGTGCACAAGAGCATCATTGAAGACTTTATCGTCCGCCATGTGGTAGATGGCGAGATTGCTCGCCAGGGCATTCAGGCCGATCCAGCGGCCGTAGAGCAGGAGCTGGATCAGATCCGCGCCCGCTTTCCAAGCCCTGAAGCTTTCCAGGAAGCGCTGGCCCAGGACGGGCTCACCGAAGACTCGCTGCGCGGCATGATCGCCCAGATGGTTCGCCAGCGGACGTTCCGGGAACAGATTGAAGCCCGTGCCACACCACCCACCGACGAAGAAATCGAACAGTTTCGCCAGCAGCAGGCCGAAGAAGTGCACGTCCAGCATATTCTCTTCCGCCTGGCGCCGGACGCTTCCGAAGAAGAAGCGGCCGCCGTGAAAGCACGCGCCCGGGCCGTGCTCGACAGCATCCGCGCTGGCGCCGACTTTGCCGAAATGGCCCGTCGACACAGTGAAGATGGCAGTGCCCAGGAGGGTGGCGATCTGGGCTTCATCCGGCGTGGTGAAACCCTTGAAGCCTTCGAACAGGCCGCCTTTGCGCTGGCCGACTCAGGGGATATAACGCCTGAACCGGTACGCACCCGCTTCGGTTACCACCTGATCCGACTCCTGGAACGTCGTCAGGGGACGCTCATGGACGCAGCGGAAGCCCGGGAAAAACTCCTGCAGGAACGTAAGCAGGAAGCAGTCCAGAATCTACTCAAAGAGTTGCTGGCCAAGGCCACCGTCCGCGTCAACCCGGCCCTTGTCCAGGCCCAGCTATAACTTACGCCATAGCAGCACCGCAAGCGCCGATCGGCTCGTCCGCCGGTCGGCGTTTTTTTATTGTTGCCAGACCATCTGCACATGCGGAATACCAGCCTCCATAAAGCGATAGCCGGTACTCCGGAAGCCCAGTCCTTCGTAGAAGCGCTCCAGGTGCGCCTGGGCATGGATCAGCAGCATCGAGAAACCGGCCCGCCGCGCATCCTCCATCACGTACTGCACCATCGCTCGACCGTAGCCTCGCCCCCGATATTCCGGCAAGACCGCAAAGCGCTCCAGTTTGGCCACCAGCCGCTCGTTAAACGGTACCACCCGCCAGCGCGCCGTGGCTACCGGCACATCGCCCACCCACCCGAGAAAGTGCCGGCTAACGTCATCGTACCCGTCCCATTCTTCCTCAGGCGGGCAACCCTGCTCCTGAATAAAGACACGCTCTCGAATAGCCCGCGCCCTTGCCCACTCGGCCTCGTTTCGAACCGGATGAATGTGAAATATCGCTTCGCTCATGGCATCACGTCCTGCAGTAGCCTTCGGATGCGCTCCAGACTTCCCGGCATGGCCCTCAGATCGCGACCTTCCCCATCGTACAGATAAACCTGCATTCGATTCGGACGTACCAAATCCAGCCGCATTGCCTGCGCTACAGCAACCACCGGATCGTTGCGCCCGTGGTGCCACTGACCTGCCGGTAGGCGTTCGGCAAAATAAACCGGCGAGCGTCGAAGTAAGGCCAGGCGTGCCGCTTCCATCGATAACTGCCCGTCCCTCAGGGGCACCAGCACCCGCTCAACAAACGCTGACAGCCCTGGAATGGGACGAATTGTCCCCTGCAGCGCCTCCTCAATGACCTGTTGCATAAAGTCCTCAAAGAAATCCGTCAGGCCGGCCACACCTATAGCCATCCGAATCCGCTCCTCACGAATGGCCATAATCAGCGCAGACGTAGCCCCTCGATCGATGCCCAACACCACGACACGCCCCGTGTCAGCTATCGGAAACCGGGCCCATGCCGCATAGAGCAACGCCAGTGCATCATCAACATCGCCATCCCAGGGATTACGAATACCTTCAGCAGGAAACGTGAGCCCCTGATAGGCAAGGGCTTCTCCCCGAAAGGCCGGTACGACCAACACAAAGCGCGACAGGTTCAGGCTGTCGGCCAACGGCCAGACATCGGTCTCCAGTCGAACCCCCTCGTCGCCCCCGTGCAACCATACCAGCACCGGAACTGGCACCTGCAGGCTGTCAGGAAGGATCACGGCCCCTACGTGCCGTTGCCCTGCCACCGTATGGTGCAGCAGATGAAGCGTTGCAGGCATACTATCCAGTTGTATCCGGGCCTGCGCCACCAACTGCACGTCGTACGCCGCCACATCGCGTGCCGTCCAGTCATCCAGCACCTGCTGGCGCTCCAATGCAGTCGGTGGTGCGAACAGCTGGTTCAGGTCCACGCCAGCCACGATACGCTCAGTCTCCAGCTCGGTGGACACTTCCCCACAGGCCATCAGCCATACGGCCAGCACCAAGAGGCCGCTCCACCACTGATACCGCCTTTCATTTTCACAGAATCTGCATACCATATTGTTTAGACAAAATCTAAATTATTGGATGGCCACCCTGATGGCAGCCGGGTCGGTTGAACGGACGGTCGGCGGCGTCTCCACGCAGTGATGCCGCCGACTGTATGTTCTGGGAACGAAACTCCCCCTGCGCCCTTCCGTTTCAATCTGGCTTCCCTTCATGAACGACCATCCCTCCCATGCGGCGGCCAATTTATCTGGACTACAACGCCACAACGCCAGTCGATCCCCGGGTACTGGAGCGGATGCTCCCGTACTTCACGGAGCGCTTTGGCAATCCGGCCAGCAAGGGCCACACCTACGGCCTCGAAGCCGAAGCGGCTGTCGAAGTCGCCCGGGAGCAGGTAGCGGCGCTGCTGAACGCCGAACCGGAAAGCCTGATTTTTACCAGCGGCGCCACGGAAGCGCTGAACCTGGCCATTAAGGGCGTAGCCGAGGCGTCCCGGCATCGGGGGCAGCATATCGTAACGGTCCAGACCGAACATGCCGCCGTCCTGGAAGCCTGCCGCGCGCTGGCTCGCCGGGGATGGGAGGTAACCTATCTGCCCGTGGACGCGCAGGGACGGCTGGACCCCGACGCACTGGAAGCCGCGCTGACGCCCCGGACCGTCCTGGCCGCCATCATGTGGGCGAATAATGAGACGGGCGTGCTTCACCCGATCGCAGAAATTGCCCGGCGCACACAGGCCCATGGCGTCCCGTTGCTGGTCGATGCCACGCAGGCCGTCGGGAAGATCCCGGTCACGGTCGAAGGCATCGATCTGTTAGCGTGCTCGGCGCACAAGTTCTATGGACCCAAGGGGGTCGGCGTACTCTACGCGCGTCGCCGCCCGCCTCTCCGTCTGGTGCCATTGCTGGACGGGGGTGGTCATGAACAGGGACTGCGCAGTGGCACGCTGAACGTTCCCGCCATTGTCGGCATGGGAGCTGCCGCCGAGCTGGCCGCCCGGGAAATGCCTGGCGAAGGAGCTCGCCTGCAAGCCCTGCGCGATCGGCTGGAACAGGAACTGCAGCGGGCCCTGCCCGATGTGCGTATCAACGGAGCGCAGGCACCACGCCTGCCCCAGACGAGCAGTGTGACAATCCCGGGCGTCCGGGCCGACCGGCTGCTAACAACGGTGCGCACGCTGGCCCTCTCGGCCGGCAGCGCCTGCGGCTCAGGGCGCGGCAAGCCCAGTCACGTGCTCCGCGCTATGGGGCTCAGCGAGGCTGACGCCCGATGCACCATCCGCATCAGCCTGGGCCGCTTCACGACCGACGAAGAGATCAACACCGCCATCGAACGGTTGATCTCCACGATTCGACAACTACGCCGGCAGCAGCGCCCGATTGCGACCGCTGCCAGATAACCGAAGTGCCGACCATGGAACCGATCGTCAACCGCGTAGCCCAGAGCGATATTGTGGTCTACAATCTGGAAGCCCTCTGGGACGAACGTCCAATCGTCGAGCTGGACCTGGCGCCTTTTCTGGAAGAAGGGCTCATTCTACGTGAAAAACCGTTTCGCCAGCAGGTGCAGGCACACGACTGGTCGCAGTATACCGATCAGCATGTGGCCATTTATTGCTCGACGGACGCCATCATTCCTATCTGGGCCTATATGCTCGTAGCCACGAAGCTGCACGGTATCGCCCGGTCCGTGGCGTTCGGGCGACGCGAAGACCTGCTGCGCAACTATTTCGTCCGGGCGCTGGAACGCGAAGACTGGTCGAAGTACCAGGACCGCATTGTGGTCGTCAAGGGTTGCGCCAGTCAGGTTGTGCCGGTGGATGCTTATGTGCAGGCGGTGCATCAATTGCAGCAGGTAGCCCGCAAGGTGATGTACGGCGAACCCTGCTCGTCGGTCCCGCTCTGGCGACGGCCGGAAGCGCGTTCGAGGCCGCAGGCGCAGGCCGTACGCCCGGCCCTGCCCGACAGGGGGCCGTCTATCAGTTAATGAAGGCCCGCTTCAGATCACTCCAGGACGGCATGTCGCCCTGCTGGCGGTCGGTCCAGCGTTCCAGGGCCCAGAGGCCGCTGGATTGCTGCACAATTTCCCAGATCAGGCGCCCTTCGACAATGGTCGGGGCATCCGGCCGCGTGTGGGGTACCGTGAGCCGGTATGTGGCTTCCAGAATATAGCGGCGGTCACTCTCAAAGTTGGCCGTCCGGTCGGTAAGCTGAAGATGTGGAATGGCCGAAGGGGTTACAGCAGCGACCATAGCCGTAAAGTACTGCTCTTCGCGCGCCCGATTCCATCCATCCCATAGCGCCGGATCACGACTCTGCGCCAAAGCCGTGGGCACAAATGTAAAGTTTTCGGCCAGCGAACGCACGTAGTTGCCAGCGTTGCGCTCCGCAATTGCGTTCTGGAGATTCTGCACCACCCGCTCGGGCGTATCTGGTTGTAGAAACGTGCCGCTTTCGGCCGCTGGTGGTTCTGGCTTGCGCGGCGCGAACAGATCACACCCGAGCAGTCCCAGTAACACCAGTAGCCCGCTATGTCGTAGCCTTCCGGGCATAGAGAATCAGACGAGGACTTTCCGGCGAAAACGGTTGCCCTGTATAATCGCCCAAGGTAGCCTGCAGGGTCAATCCAACCGCGCGATACAGCGCCTGGAAATCTTCGAGCCGGAGCAGACGAACCGATTCGTAGAAGACCTGCTCTTTTCCGTCTTGTCGGAAACGAATGCGCTTGTTCACCCGTCCGTTCTCGATCCAGCGCTCCTGAATGACCTCAATCCCGTCCAGTTGAAACCGATCGCGCGGGACCAGATGGCGACGCACGTAGTCGGCATTCAGAAAGTCCTGCACCAGCCAGCCACCGGAGCGTAGCGCCGTGACCATCGATTGGAGTGCCCGCTGATGGTCCGCTTCTTCCTCAAAAAAACCAAAGGCGGTAAACAGATTGACGACCCCGTCAAAACAGGCCTGGCAGAGGGGTTGGCGCATGTCGTGCCGCAGAAACCGCACATGGTGCAAGCCTTCGGCTGCTGCACGCTGACGGGCCACCTGCAGAGCACGTTCGGCCACATCAATTCCGGTTACCCGATAACCACGGCGGGCCAGCACCCGCGCATGTCGTCCCCGGCCGCAGCCCACATCCAGAATCTCACTACCCGGCGCCGGCTTTACCAGACGCTCGATTAGATCCACCACCTGTTCGGCTTCGTGTTCGTCGCGCCGGTGATAGACCAGCTCGTATTCATCCCGGTTGAACCAGTCTTCGTACCAGCTCATACAGAGTCAGACCAGAGCTTCCAGATAGGGCGCCAGTACCTCCTCTACGGGCCGTACCGGTTCAAACCACGTCAGCACGCGGCGCAGCACGGCTTCCAGCAGCGCATCCGGACACGAGGCCCCCGCCGTCAGCACAATCTCAACCGGCCGATGAGCCGGCAGCCAGTTTTCGGTTTCCCGAACGGTGCCGGTAGCGAGATCAAAATGGCGAATGCGCGTGGGCGAAAGTAGCTCCTCCGGCCCCTTGACGAAATAGGTGGGCATGCGTTCAGCGCATAACTCCACCAGATGACTCGTGTTCGACGAATTGTAGCCGCCTACGACCAGCGCCAGATCGCCACCGGATTCG
>JALSJJ010000004.1 GCA_026989375.1 Rhodothermus sp. | reverse complement strand
CGAACAACGTTTCTTACAGCGTCGGCTGGCACAATCCACGCGTGGTACCGAACAGGCCGCTGCCACTGTTGACCGTGATGCCGGGTTTCTCTTTCATCGAGATCCTGTACGCCTTCAGGAAAACCGCGCACGCTTTTTTGAGCGTTGGGGACGGCGACCGCTGGTACCTAACTGGCGACGCCGGGCAGCCATTCAGGGTCTGGCAATGGTCGAACGGACGCGCGCAGGGGAACTCCCGGAAGAGGCGGAAACGGAAACCACAGAAGAATTGCCCCCGGTTGACGTTTCCGAGGTGCCGCGCGACTCGATTCGACGGGCTCAAATGCAGGCCGAGCGAGCACGCCTGCGCTACGAGCTGGGCAATGTGCTGTTTTTATCCATGCAACAGCCCGACTCAGCCGCCTACTGGTACCGGTTGGTGATTCTGGAAGACGCTGATCAGCCTGTGGCTCCCCGGGCCTACTACGCACTGGCCGAAGTGCAGCGCGCCCTGGGGGATACCCTGGCCGCGCAGGTCCTGCTGAAAACATTGCTGGAGCGTTATCCTGATAGCCCACTGACCAGCCAGATACGCCTGCGGCAGGGAGCGGCATCGCCCCGACCGGCTGCGCCCGACACCCTGGCGCAGGCCGAAGCAGCCTATGCGCAGGCCGTTAAAGCTTGGCGGCAGGGCGCTTATCAGCAGGCGCTGCAGCAACTGGTAGACGCCGCTGCGCGTTACTCGGAAACTCCGGTGGCCCCGCGGGCTCTGCTGGCCGTAGGCTATGTGTGGCGCGACATGCTGGATCGAGGATTGCTACACGATAGCCTCTGGTTGCCCGTCTCGGTACCTGAGACATTGCGCCAGGCTTTGAGACCTCAGGATTCAATCACCGTCGCTACACCCGGTAAGGCGGTAGCAAGCTCACGGATTCCCGAGGTGCGCCCGGAACATGCACGGGCTAACGCCCCGCCGATTCCTGCCGGACAACCCGACACGCTGCGTGTACGCGCGGCGGTGCCGGACACCGGAGTAGCACTGAGTGAACTCTATGCGTACCTGGTTGCTCGCTATCCAGAAACCCCGGAAGCGCAGCGGGCACGCCAGCTCTTAGCGGCGCTGCGTTCATTTGCATCGGTTGCTCCTCCCGACACCATAGCTTCCAACACGAAAGATCCTGCGCTGCCTCGGCAGCTGCCTGCGCCGAAGCAGCCCCGGAAGCCGGAACCTGAGCAGGCGGTGTGGACCATCCTGCTGCTGGAGACCGAACATGAAGAAGAAGTCGGTCAGGTGCTTCAGCAATACCGTGCGCTGGTCCAAGGGCAGGTGATTGATGTGCGGCCTCATCGGGTAGAAGGTCGTCTGTACTATCGGCTGATCATGGGACGCTACCGAAGCGAAGAGGAAGCCCGGAGCGCTATCGGCCAACTGCACCCGGTACTGCAGGGAGGTGCACAACCTTTGCTGTTGGAACCTGTCCACCGTGAAAACAGGAACTAAAGCATTTTCTTGGCGGTTTGGCCTTTGAACCAGTGGGGCAGGTCGCCCCCTGTCTAAAGTGATTACGTAGACGACTGTGTAGCGGAGAAAACCCATGTCGCAGAACGAGCGCGACAGTCTGAAGCTGGAACGGAAACCTGGGCCCTCGGAAGGACCACGTTTGCCCGAGCGGCGCCCCCGCTTTGCCCTATGGATTTATCTGGCCATTTTTCTGGCTCTACTGGTGCATTTTTTCATGTTCTGGAGCGGCACCGAGACCAGCACGATCGAATACAGTCAGTTTCTGGAGTATGTTGAGCAGGGCTATGTGGAGCGCATAGAAATCGTCAATGATACCCGGGTGCAGGGACGCTTCACGGAGGCGGCCGTCCGAGAAGGCGTGGTGCCGGTGCCGATGCGGCGAACCGACTTGCTACGAGGAGCCCAGACGTCGGATCTGATCCGCCGCTTCACGACCACAAAGCCGGCCGATCATGACCTGACCAGCTTTCTCCTGGCCTACAACGAACGAGCGCGCGCCGAAGGCCGCCCGACCGTACAATTTACCGCCCGTATTGAGGAGAACTGGTTTGGCGGACTGCTGACCTGGATCTTCCCCCTGATTCTTATTGTGGCGCTCTGGATGTTCCTACTGCGGCGCATGAGTCCCAGCTCTCAGGTGCTCAACATCGGAAAGAATCGGGCCATTCTATATGATGCCATGGGAGATCACCGGGTCACGTTCAAGGACGTGGCCGGACTGGATGAAGCCAAAGAGGAGGTGGCTGAGATTGTCGAGTTTTTGAAAAATCCCAAGAAGTTTACCCGTCTGGGCGGAAAGCTCCCCAAGGGGGTGCTGCTGGTAGGGCCTCCGGGCACAGGCAAAACCCTGCTTGCGAAGGCCGTGGCCGGTGAAGCGGGCGTTCCGTTCTTTTCCATTTCAGGCAGTGATTTTGTCGAAATGTTCGTGGGCGTGGGAGCGGCTCGCGTGCGCGACCTGTTCCGCCAGGCCAAAGAAAAAGCCCCTTGCATCATTTTTATCGACGAGATTGATGCGATCGGACGCTCCCGTGGCCGTGGCATCATGATGGGCGCCAACGACGAGCGCGAAAACACGCTGAACCAGCTGCTCGTCGAAATGGACGGCTTTAACACGGATAAGGGCGTCATCATCATGGCAGCCACCAACCGTCCTGATGTGCTCGATCCAGCCCTGCTGCGGCCCGGACGTTTTGACCGACAGATTCTGATCGACAAACCCGATCGTCGGGAGCGGCTGGAGATCTTCAAGGTGCACACGCGCGATTTGATTCTGGCCGATAACGTGGACCTGGAGGTGTTGGCCGGCCAGACGCCTGGCTTTGCCGGTGCGGAAATCGCTAATGTCTGTAATGAAGCTGCGTTGCTGGCCGCGCGAAAGGGCAAAGAAGCGGTCGAAATGGAAGACTTCGAGCAGGCTATCGATCGAGTAATAGCGGGGCTGGAGAAGAAAAACAAAATCATTTCGCCAGAAGAACGCGAGATCGTGGCCTATCACGAAGCGGGCCATGCCATTGTCGGCTGGTTCCTGCGCTATGCAGATCCTGTAGTTAAAGTCTCCATTGTGCCGCGCGGGCTGGCTGCTCTGGGGTATGCCCAGTATCTGCCTGAGGAGCGCTATCTCTATACCCGAGAAGCTCTGCTGGACCGGATGACTATGGCTATCGGTGGACGCGTGGCCGAAGAACTGGTCTTTGGACGCATCTCAACGGGTGCGCAGAACGACCTGGAACGTATCACGCGGCTGGCCTATGCCATGGTTGTGGACTACGGCATGAGTGAGCGGGTCGGATACGTCAGTTTCAACCTGTCTGGCCAGTATGGCGAACAGCAGGCTTTCTTCGACAAACCGTACTCAGAAGAAACCGCCCGCCTGATTGACGAAGAAGTACGTCGGATCATTAATGAAGTGCGGGCACGCGCCCGTCAACTGCTGGAAGAAAAACGAGACAAGCTGGAAGCCCTGGCGCGGCGCCTGCTCCAAAAAGAGGTGCTGGGACTCCGGGATCTGATAGAAATCCTCGGCCCCCGTCCTTATGGCGATTATCCTTCGACCAACGGAAAAGAGGAGGTGAAAGATTTGCAAAAAGGAGAACCCACCCGCGCTTCTTCCGTTGAAGGATCCGCTCCGTCAACGGAGCCGCCAGATACCCCCTCTGCCGCGTAAGGGCCAACAGGAAGTGTCGCCGGTGAAGGGTGCATCTGTGACTATCTCTTGATATAGATCAGTATATCAGATTTTTTGGTCCTGCGGTGAAGCGTTGATGTAGAATCTGCCAAGAAGTAAGGAGTAGGGGGGAATGGTTTGTATATCTTCATAAGAATACGCTAAATTGAAAATCTGTGGCTACTGCACAGAGAGCGTGCAAAAACCAGACGAAGTAGAGAGCCGTGCCTACCATTCAGCAATTGATCCGGTTTGGGCGCAAGCCTAAGATTAAAAAGAGTAAATCGGTAGCCCTGCATGGCTGCCCGCAGCGTCGAGGCGTCTGCACGCGCGTGTATACGACCACGCCGAAAAAGCCGAATTCGGCGTTGCGTAAGGTGGCAAAGGTGCGCCTGACCAATGGGGAAGAGGTCATTGCCTACATTCCAGGTGAAGGGCACAATTTGCAGGAGCATTCCATTGTGCTGGTGCGCGGAGGGCGTGTGAAAGACCTTCCAGGTGTGAAGTATCACATTGTGCGGGGGGCGCTGGATGCGGCCGGGGTGGCCGACCGGCGGAAGTCGCGCTCCAAGTACGGTACAAAGCGGCCAAAACAGTAAAAGCATTTAGGGAGCGTTGTCCTGCAGTTAGGGCAGGGTGAAGTTGTTGCCTGATAACCATGCGTAGAAAGCGAGCAGAAAGACGACCGGTTGCGCCAGATCCGGTTTACAACGACGAACTGGTGGCGCGTTTTATCAATTATGTGATGCGCGATGGTAAAAAGAGCATCGCGCAAAAGATCGTATACGAGGCCTTTAAGATTATAGAGGAGCGTACGGGCGAACCGGGCATTGATGTGTTCAAGCGGGCGGTGAATAATGCGGCGCCGCTGCTGGAGGTGCGCAGCCGCCGTGTGGGGGGGGCCACCTACCAGGTGCCCATGGAAGTGCGACCAGAACGGCGTATGTCGCTGGCTTTCCGGTGGATTATTCAGAGTGCCCGTGCGCGCCGGGATAAAAGCATGGCCATTCGGTTGGCCAACGAGCTGATGGCAGCCGCGCAGGGTGAAGGCGGTGCCATCAAAAAGAAGGATGATATGCATCGCATGGCGGAAGCTAACCGGGCCTTTGCCCACTTCCGCTTCTGATGGCGGTGCTGGGTGGTGGTGAGCTAAACAGCAGAGCAAACAATGGAAGTCAAATATCACGACATCCCGCTGGAGCGGATCCGCAACATCGGCATCATGGCACACATTGATGCCGGTAAGACCACTACGACCGAGCGGATCCTGTTTTATACTGGCCGTGTGCACCGCATCGGTGAGGTGCACGAAGGCGCGGCCACCATGGACTGGATGGAGCAGGAGAAGGAGCGTGGTATTACCATTACGGCAGCGGCAACGACCTGCTTCTGGGCCGGCTCCAAGAAAGACCGGCCGGTGCATCGGATCAACATCATCGACACGCCCGGCCACGTGGACTTCACTGTCGAGGTGGAGCGCTCGCTGCGTGTGCTTGACGGGGCTGTAGCCCTTTTCTGTGCCGTCGGAGGCGTCGAGCCGCAGTCCGAGACCGTGTGGCGCCAGGCCAACAAGTACCGGGTGCCCCGCATTGCCTTTATCAATAAGATGGATCGCACGGGGGCCAACTTTGAGGGGACCATTGAGCAGATGAAGCAGCGTCTGAAGGCCCAGCCAGTCCCGGTGCAGATCCCGATCGGGAGCGGGGAGATGTTTCGGGGGGTCATTGATCTGGTGATCAACAAGGCCATCATCTGGCACGATGAGACGCAGGGCGCCACGTGGGATGAGATTGATATTCCAGAGGATCTAAAAAAGGAAGCGCGGCACTGGCGCATCTTAATGCTTGAGGCAATTGCCGAGCATAACGATGAGCTCCTCATGAAGTACTTGGAAGGGGAGCCCATCACGCCCGAAGAAATTCGCGCGACCATTCGGCAGGCCACGCTGAGCCTGGACATCACCCCGGTCTTCTGTGGCAGTGCTTTCAAGAACAAGGGCATTCAGCGGCTGCTCGACGGCATTCTGGACTATCTGCCCTCGCCGGTCGACATTCCGGCCATCAAAGGGCAGCATCCGGACACTCACGAAGAGCTCGAGCGGCATCCGAGTCCGGAGGAGCCCTTCAGCGCCCTGGCCTTCAAAATTATGACCGACCCCTATGTGGGTAAGTTGACTTTCTTCCGCGTCTACAGTGGACGCTTGAAGAAGGGCCAGCAGGTCCTTAATACCACGACCGGTAAAAAAGAACGTATCGGCCGGCTGCTCTTCATGCATGCTAATCACCGGGAGGATGTGGATGAGGTGATGGCCGGCGACATTGCCGCGGCCGTGGGGCTCAAGGAAGTGCGAACCGGCGACACGCTCTGCGATCCGGCCCACCCGATTCAGCTCGAAAAGATGGACTTTCCAGAGCCGGTGATTCGGATCGCGATTGAGCCCAAGACAAAGGCCGATAGTGACAAGCTGGCCACCGGACTGCAGAAGCTGGCCGAGGAAGATCCGACCTTCCAGGTGTCAATCGACCATGAGACCGGCCAGACCATCATTGCCGGCATGGGCGAGTTGCACCTGGAGATCATTGTGGACCGGCTGCGGCGTGAGTTTAAAGTGGAAGCGAACGTGGGGCGGCCTCAGGTGGCTTACCGTGAGGCCATCCGGGCAACGGTCGATGAACATTACGTGCATAAAAAGCAAACAGGTGGCCGTGGCCAATTCGCCGAGGTCTATATCGAATTTGGCCCGAACGAGTCGGGCACAGGACTGGAGTTCATTAACGACATCCACGGCGGTGTCATTCCGAAGGAGTTCATTCCGGCCGTTGAGAAGGGCATTCGAGAGGCCATGAATCGAGGGCCGCTGGCCGGCTATCCGGTCGAAGGTGTCCGTGCTCGGCTGTATGACGGAAAGACCCACCCCGTTGACTCCGACGCCATCTCCTTCGAGATTGCGGGTCGGATGGCATTCCGCAATGCAGCCCGCCGGGCTAAGCCCGTGCTTATGGAGCCCATTATGCGGGTGGAGGTGACCACGCCGGAGGAGTACCTTGGCGATGTAATTGGTGACTTGAACAGCCGACGGGGCCGCATTCTGGCCATGGAACAGCGCCAGGAAGCCCAGGTGGTGCGGGCGCTGGTTCCGCTGGCCGAGATGTTTGGCTATTCGACCGACCTGCGTTCGCTGACGCAGGGACGTGCGATCTATGCCATGCAGTTTGAAACCTACGAGGAGGTACCCAAGAACATTGCCGATGAGATCATCGCGGCAGCAACGGGTGCCATGACAGCCTGAGAGAACCATCACGCAAGACCCATAGAGCCATGGCGAAGGAGGTATTTCAGCGGACGAAGCCGCACGTGAACATAGGTACGATTGGTCATGTGGATCATGGGAAGACGACGTTGACGGCGGCCATTACGCAGGTATTGTCGAAGCGGGTGTCG
>JALSJJ010000003.1 GCA_026989375.1 Rhodothermus sp. | reverse complement strand
GGCCTTGATAAAGGAGCAAACTGCTGGAGTGATGTCCATTCGCCTGTAAGTGAACCAGGCGCTTTTTTTTTCTCATATTACAGTTTTTGTGTACCTGCCGCATGGGAAGCTGGGACGCCTGGATAGAGGCTCTTTTGTCGTGGCCTATCTGGAGAATCTTAGAATAGGTATGGTCGAGTTGTGGTAGAAATGAGTGGAGAGAGCCGTTTGGTTTGAAGAGAGCTCAGTTGCAGGAGCGTTCGTTCATCCTGGTTTGCTGAATGAAGCTCGGTCGAGCATGTTAGCAGGAGCGGTCGGGCGGAACGTATGTTCTGGCCGGGGAGTTTGGGAGGCGCTTGGATGTGTTTGTCGTAGTCATTCCTGACCATGAAGCCTGAAACCAGATCAACCGAAGCATTCCGGCGACCACGGACGCGGACCGAGGTGGAAGCTGCCTTGCAGACCAGTACGCAGAAGATTGAGGCAGACCTGGAGGCCCTGCAGCAGGAGGTGCGCGAAATGGGTCGATCGCTCCGGGAGGCGTTGTGGAACCATCCATGGATTGGGATCGGCGGGAGTCTGGCGGCCGGGCTGGTGGTGGGATGGATACTGGGCGGTCTGGGCCGCAGACGCCGGCCGCGTCTGTCGAAGGCGCATCGCGCTCTGGTTTCGGCCTATCTGGAGGCGCTGATTGCCGAGGGACGCCGGGCACTGCGGCGCGGACGCGATCCAGAACAGGCTATTCGGCGGGCACTGGAAGAGCGCCTCCCGATTGTTGTGGTGCAGGAAAACGGCGCCTCGGAAAAAGGCGTGTTGCGCTCACTGGGTGGTGCCGTACTTGGGGTGGTGGGCAGCGCCCTGAGTGTGGCCCTCAGTCGTATGCTGGCGGACGTAATGGTGGAAGCATTTACCACGAATCAGCAAACAGAAGCCGTTGAGGAGCTTGCCCCGGAAGTCTGAAGGGCGTTCTTCATCTCATTCTCGGCAAGAAGGTGTGGCCCCTTGCCGTGGTGGTTTATAAGTTTAAAAGAACCGCTTCCGGAAGGAAGTTTTATGTTCGGCAACAAGCATGCACGAGGAACCATGCGCCTTGTATTTATGGGGCCACCCGGTGCCGGCAAGGGGACCCAGGCCAAGCGGCTGGCCGCTGCGTATGGACTGCGCCACATTTCGACCGGCGACCTGATCCGTGCGGCCATTCAGAACGAAACGCCCCTGGGGCAAAAGGCAAAACCCTACCTCGAAGCAGGCCAACTGGTGCCAGATGAACTGGTCTGGGAACTGGCCCGGGCAGCGTTGGCCGAGCGCCATTATGACCACTTCGTGTTGGATGGTTTCCCGCGTACGGTTCAGCAAGCCGAATGGCTCGACGAGCTGCTGAGGCAGGTAGGCCGCCCGCTACAGGTAGTGCTCAATCTGATTGTGCCGGATGAGCTGATCATCAAACGGCTTTCCCGGCGCCGGGTGCACAAAATTACAGGTGAAAACTATCATCTGGACTTCAATCCGCCGCCGCCCGATGTGGATCCTTCGTTGATTATCCAGCGCCCCGACGATCGTCCGGAGGCGATCCGTCAGCGTCTGGAGGTCTACCGCGCTACGCATGAGCCTTTGGAGCAATATTACCGGGCATGCGGGTTGCTGGTCGATGTAGATGGCGTGGGGTCGATGGATGAAGTGTCGGCCCGCATTCAAGCGGTGCTCAAAGCGCAAGGCGTGCTCACGGCATAGATGGAAACCGTTCGTCAGGAAGCTGCGGTGCATGTAGCCCGGCTACGGCAGCTTGTTGAGGAAGCGCTGCCCGATCTGGTGGCGGCCGACCGGGAGCCGGCCGTGCTCTATGAACCGGTACGCTACGTGCTGGAAGGCACGGGCAAACGCATGCGGCCGGTGTTGCTTATGCTGGCCGCTGAACTTTACGGCCGTGCCCCCGAGACGGTGCTTCCGGCTGCGCTGGCTGTCGAGGTTTTCCATGCCTTCACGCTGGTACACGACGACATCATGGATCATGCGTCCGAGCGGCGTGGACGGCCAACGGTTCACGTGCGCTGGGATGAGGCCACGGCCTTGCTCTGTGGGGATTACCTGATGGGCCTTTCCTATGCGCTCCTGGGCCGCTTAGAAGAAAGCTCACTGACACGCGTGCTGGCCCTGTTCCATCGCATGGTGGAACGCCTCTGTGAAGGGCAGGCACTCGATAAAGCCTTTGAGACCCGCCCGCACGTCTCGGTGGCCGAATATTTGCAGATGGTTGATGGTAAAACAAGCGCATTGCTGGAGCTGTGCCTGCAACTGGGAGGACTGCTGGGCGGTGCTGATGCTTCCGACCTGCACATATTGGCTCAGCTGGGGCGAAACCTGGGGCGCGCCTTTCAGATTCAGGATGATCTGCTGGATTTGACTGCCGCCTCCCCCCAGTGGGGCAAGCCGATCGGGGCTGATCTGATAGAAGGTAAGAAGACGTTTCCCCTGCTGGCCGCACTTGAACGGGCCGGAGCGGACGAACGCACCTGGTTTGCGGAACGTTTACGCAGAGGCTTCCGGCCCGATGAGGTACCGGAGGCCCGCCAGCGCTTGGAGCGGTTGGGCGGGTTGGAAGCAGCGCGTCAGGCTGTTGCGCGTTACCTTGAACAGGCGCGGGAGGCCCTGGCGCGTTTGCCTGATCGTCCGCCGGCTGCTGCATTGCACTGGTTTCTTGAGCAACTGGAACAGCGTCGTTACTGACCGATCTGGCACCATGATCGTTCGCGAAGTTGTGGTCAAAAACAAATCGGGGCTGCATACGCGGCCGGCGTCAATGATTGTACGCACGGCTGCTCGTTTTAAGTCGGATTTTTTTATTGAAAAGGATGGATACGAAATCAACGGTAAGAGTATCATTGGGGTAATGACTCTGGCAGCAGAACCCGGTGCCCGGTTAAGGCTTATCTTTGATGGGGAGGATGAGGAGGAGGCGGCCAAGGCCATCGTCGCGCTGTTCGAACAGGGCTTCGGGGAAATAGACTAAGCAGGAGGCCAGCATGGAGCAGCGGCAGGTCCAGGCGGAAGCGCAGGAACGCGTTTTTGTCGGTATCCCGGCGGCTCCAGGCATTGCCATCGGGCCTGCGTATCTGTTCAACAAGCGAGAAGTGGTGGTCGAAGCGCGTAGCATTGCTGAAGCAGAGGTAACGGCCGAGCTGGAGCGGTTTGAGCAGGCTGTGCAACGCGCTGAGCGCGATCTGGACAAGATCAGCTCAGTAGCCCGGGAAAAGCTCGGAGAAGAAAGTGCGGCGGTCTTTGAGGCGCAGCGACTGATGCTGCGCGACGAGTCGGTCTATGACCGCATTCGGGAATATATTCGGACGCACCATTGTAATGCCGACTATGCGGTCGCACGCGTACTGGATGAGCATCTCAAGCGTCTGGAGGCGAGCAGCAATGCCTATCTACAGGAGCGTGTGGCCGATCTGATCGATGTCAAAGAACGGCTGATCCGGCACTTGCGGCGGGAGAAGCTGCTCTCGGCCGTTCATCCCGAACACATCATCGTGGCCGAAAACCTCTCGGCCGCCGATGTGGTGCTCTTTAGCCGACGCGGTATCCTGGGATGCGCCACAGACCACGGCGGTCCTACCTCGCACGTGTCGATCATGGCGCGGGCGCTGGGAGTACCGGCCGTGGTGAGCCTGCACGGTCTGTCGGACAGCGTGCAAACCGGTGACCTGATCATCCTCGACGGAATCCAGGGACGCGTGGTCGTCAGTCCACGGCCCGAGACGCTGACGCTTTACCGTACCCGACAGGAGCGCTACCGCCGCCTGCTGCAGGACCAGCAGCACTTGATTCCGCTACCAGCCGAAACACTTGACGGCCGTCGCTTTATCCTACGGGCCAACCTGGAACTGATCGAAGAGCTGGACCTGCTGCAAAAATATGGGGCCGAGGGTATTGGCCTGTTCCGTACGGAAGTGCTCTTTTTGATGCGTGGACCGCTGAACATTTCAGAAGATTATCAGCTGCACATTTATCGCCAGATTGTCGAACAGGTCAAGCCAGCGCCCACGACGTTCCGACTGCTCGATCTGGGGGGCGACAAGATGCTGCCCATTGCCCATCGTGAACATAACCCGTTCCTGGGATGGCGGGGGCTTCGCGTCTTGCTTGATCGTCCCGAGTTGCTGCTGCCGCAATTACGGGCACTGCTTCGAGCCAGCGCGTATGGGCCGGTACGTATTCTGGTACCTATGGTCACGGCGCTGGATGAGTATCATCGGTTTTTGGAGGTGCTGGAGCAGGTCAAGGCGGAGCTGCGGACGCGAGGAGAGCGGTTCGATGAGACTGTGCCGGTTGGTATCATGGTCGAGGTGCCTTCGGTGGCGCTTATGGCTGACCTGTTTGCCGAAGAAGCCGACTTCTTCTCTATTGGCACCAATGACCTGACGCAGTATACGTTGGCCGTCGATCGGGGCAATGATCTGGTGGCGCAGCTCTACGAAGCCTTGCACCCGGCTGTGTTGCGACTGATCAAACATACGATCGAGGCAGCCCATCGGCACGGTATTCCCGTGAGCCTCTGTGGCGAGCTGGCCGGTGATCCACAAGCCACGCCGATTCTGGCCGGTATGGGACTGGACGAATTCAGCGCTTCGCCGCCGTATTTGCCCGAGGTGAAGCGGGTCATCCGTGCCATGCAGTTCAATGAGGCGCAGGAACTGGCAGCGCAGGCACTGCAGTGCCGTACGGCGGCCGAAGTGGCGGCGCTGGTCAATAAATGGCTGCAAGAACATGGATGTGGGCTGCTGCAGTATATGCAGACCGAAGAGCCCGCGGGCGGAAACGTACGCTCCACTGCTTCCAGTTTGCAGGAATCCTGATAATGCAAAAATAGATGCAGTACCCGTAGTACCATGCGACTTGAAGAAATTCGCCGCGTAGATCCTCAGGGGATGTACGACGCTATTCGAGATTTCCCAGAGCAGTGGCGTCGTGGTCGAGAGCTGGCCCGGGCGTTTGATCCGGGCTTTACACTGGACGGAAAAGATCACCTGGTCATCGCCGGGATGGGCGGTTCAGCCATCGGGGGCGACCTGCTGCGTACGCTGGTGGCCGATACGGCTCGGCTGCCGGTAACGGTCGTCCGTCATTACCAGCTGCCCGGCTTTGTCACGGAACGTTCTGTCGTAATTGCTTCCAGCTATTCCGGAAACACCGAAGAGACCCTGGCCGCCTTTGAAGAGGCCCGAGCGCGTGGTGCAACGGTCATCTGTGTGGCTTCAGGTGGCGAGTTGCTACGTCGTGCCCGAGCTGAAGGTGTACCCTATCTGGAGATTCCAGGCGGACTGCAACCCCGAGCTGCGCTGGGCTATTCGTTTACTGCACTACTGACGATCGCCGAGCATGTAGGACTGGTGGAACCCGATGAAGCCGCCTGGGAGGAAACCCAAGAACTGCTGGAGGGACAGACGGCTGTCTTCAGTGATCCTGCGGGCAACGATGCGCTGGAGCTGGCCGAGGCATTGCAGGATCGGCTGCCGTTCATCTACAGTGGCTCCGGCCTCATGGAAGCGGTCAACCTGCGCTGGCGTTGTCAGATCCAGGAGAATGCCAAACGGCTGGCCTCTGGGAACGTCTATCCTGAGCTCAATCACAATGAAATCATGGGCTGGGAATACCCCGGTCCGCTCCATGAAATGATCGGGGTGATCGTGTTGCGGGACCGCGATGATCATCCGCGCGTGCAGCAGCGCATGGAAGTTACCCGCGCGCTGATCTCAGAGCGGGCTGGCTACTGGGCTGAAGTGCAAAGCCAGGGCGAAAGCCGCCTGGCCCGCATGATGTCGCTCGTGAACCTGGGAGACTGGGTCAGCCTGTACCTGGCCGTACTCCTGGGGGTGGATCCCACGCCGGTGCCTCTGATCGGTCAGCTTAAGGAGACGCTGGCCCGGGTGTAGGGCCTGCGGGCAACAGACCGTCCCGATTCGGGACGGGTTTTTTTATGGGAGTATGAAGGGACAACGTATTGGATGGAGCCGTGGTCTGCTGGCGATTCTCTTGCTGGCAGGTTGCTCCGGCGGTCGGGCTTCACTCCAGCATCCTGGCCTGCTGAGTACGCGCTGGGTGCAGACTTCGGGCACGTATACGGCCCTTGCGCTGCAGGCTTACACAACGGCTCGACGCCAGCTCGAACAAGCGCTGGCGGACAGCACCTGGACGGCCTACCCGCCCCAGGCCAATGCGCCGGATCTGTCTCGGCGGCCGCCTGCGGTGATTGTGGATGTGGATGAAACTGTGCTTGACAACAGTCCCTATCAGGCCTGGTTAATTATCACCAGGCAGAACTTTTCACCAGGGAGCTGGGCCCGATGGGTGCAGGCCGCTCAGGCTCGGTCAGTGCCTGGCGCGGTCACTTTTGTGCAGGCAACGCGTCAACGTGGTGTCTTGGTTTTCTATGTGACGAACCGTACGGCGGATCTGGAGGAAGCCACGCGGCGGAACCTGCTGGCCGTCGGATTTCCGCTGCCGGATACAGTTGATGTGATCCTGACACGCGGTGAACGTCCTGAATGGGCAACGGCCGACAAAGAACCTCGACGGGCTTTTGTGGGCCGGCACTACCGGATTCTGCTTCAGATCGGTGATCAGTTGGGCGATTTCTTGCCTGAGCCTAAAGTAACCGTAGAGGCACGTCGGGCGCTGGTCCAGCGCTACCGCACCTGGTGGGGAACACGCTGGATCGTCCTGCCCAATCCCCAGTACGGCCTCTGGCAACACGCCCCGGATGATCTGCGTCCCTGGCAGGAGCCCTCATCCGGTCAGGCAGCCAGATGATCCGGGTACCGTTGCGAAATCTTTAAAATCCGGCCTGAAACACAAAACCGTTCTTCTCAGGCCGAAACAGGGAACATCTATAAAAGCATGTGTTTATTTTGGTGCTTGTACATTCCCAAGCGTTATGGCAATTCTAACCATTCCAAAAGTTTTGAGAGAGAAACTCGGCGATGAAGGGGTCGAGGCGCTCATTTCGTTGTTGAATGAGGCGGCTCATCACGAGCGCAACAATCTCCTCGATATTCTGGAAGAGCGCTTCGAACGCCGGGTGGTGGAAGAAGGAAAGCGTCTGGAGCGTTGCATTACTGAAGAATCGGCGCGTCTGGACAATCGTATTGCGGAGGAGGTAGCGAAGCTGGAGGGTCG
>JALSJJ010000002.1 GCA_026989375.1 Rhodothermus sp. | reverse complement strand
TCGGTCCAGCTCAATCAGCAAGGTTCCTTTGAAAAGGTTGGCATATAGCTCGGTTTCAAACATATTACCTCCGGCCTCCATCGCTTCTCCAAAACGCTCAAAAGAGCGTGTGCCCAGGTCGCGATCGCCCTGGAACGGAAACAATCCCACCGCAGCCGACACTCGAACGGGCGAGGTGCGGCGCCGTCCTCCAGAAGGATCCAAGTACCCGAACAGATCTTCATCTACAAACTCCCACGGACGGCCAGGAGGCGTCACTTCCTGCCCGCTTACCGTCGCAAAAGGGTCTGAAAGTGTGTATCCCAGGTCGGCCAGGCGGTCTCGCAGCATGCGGCGTATGGCCTGTCCGGAGATATACGGTACCATGCTGCCGTCCGGCAACGTGACTTTCTTGGTCACCACCACGTTGCCTTCGGTGTGCGAGGCGTTGATGTTTCCCGCGGATACTCTTGCCAGATAGCCAATTGCAATAGCCCGGCTCATGGTTACTCCTCCTGTTCAGTTGGTTGCGACGTTTCCATCCGTGGTGCGTCTCTGCGCAGGTAGGCATTCATGGCGTAGATGGCGAGCAGCGTTTTCACCCGCCCCCAAGGCACCCCGGCGATGCGCTCGCCACGTTCCAGCTGAAGCAAGGCTTCCGGCACGGTGATCTCCAGCCGAAATTGTGCGTCGTTCAGCACCCGGAGAAAGTCCTCCGGATTTCTTGCATTGCGCAGGCTATAGAGCAGGCCCATTTCGTTGTGCTCATGGGCCTCAGCACCCAGCGCATGGCCGAAGCCTGCCAGCGTGCGTCTGAATTCTTGCTCCATACCGAGTACCTCCTCTATGTAATGGTTCAAGACGTCAAGCGTCCCAGAAACAAGCGGCCGAGGATTCTCCTCACGCGCCCGCACGTCAAAAAGGAATTGCTCGACAAACGGTAAGGGATCGTCAAATTCCAGAATCGCACGGGCAATCCTGTCACGCCAGAGTGTCTCTGTATTGTTATCTCGCCTTTGCTGAAATTGCGATAACGCCCGAACAAGCTGCTGATGTGGGTCCGGTGCTATTGCCTGGAGTTGCTGACGCCACTGCTCATAGAGGCGATATAGCGGCTGCAACCGAGAAAATTCCCGAAGCGCCTGCATGTTGAAGGCCTGTCCCGGTTTTCCGGTAACTGCATATAGCGTAACCGCATTAGTAGGCGCATCTGTCGTCGCTCCCAGCAGGGAAGCCAATAGCCTTCGTGCTTCGTCGCTGAGCCGATCAGAGGCAGGTACATGTGCAAAGAGCGCCAGTAATAATCCCAACGTTGTCTCATGCAAATAAGGACCGGCAAAAGCAACCGGTGCCGTACCACCATGTGCGCCCTCTAGCTGTAGGGGACGCAACACTTCTTCATGCAGACGTTTCATTTCTCGTAGGTCTGTATGAAAAACAAAGAAGTGCAGTGCATCTTTCCCCTGTGCTTTCCATAACCAGCCCAGATACCCAGCCAATCCGGCCAGCGCACAGCGAGCACAGAGTTTAAGCCCACGTTTTGTGCCTGGATAAAATGTCCCAAACTTTTTTGGATCTACCACAAAAGGATACATCCACATCGTGGCATCAGTAAGAGGCTTCACCTCACCGCATATGTCACATGGATCTTGGCCCCTACGCAGCTTAAGGTTCAGATCAAATACAGGTGGCTGCGTGAAAACTGTCTCTGTTTTGCCATCAATTCGCACCTTTACTTTTGGTGCACGACCAGCCACCTTGATAAAAAGGTTTGTAGGATAAACCCAGTTCACTTTTTCATACTCACGCAATTGACCGGTCACTTGATCAAGATAGACGCCGGATTTTCCCGTCCTCTGCACAAGCTGGTTCACAAGCTTACCTCGTATTTCTTCCACGTCATACTCCCCTTCTCCAAACTGCTTTATCAGCACCACCAGTCCCGTGTCTATCCAGAAATTGCCTGTGGGACGGTCCAAGGAAAGCGTAATACGCGCCATGTCTCTGTCAGATACTCTTTCCCGTTAACACAGTAGGCGAATGCCGCCCCCGCTGCTTCGGTCTTTTTTGCACAGGGGCGCCCAACGCGCCGAAGCCGCAGCCGGTGAGTTCGCCGGCCCCGACCAGCCAGGCAAATTGCACGGCCTCAGGCGGCCCCTCGACGATCACGGGACACAGGCTGCCCCGGTGATCGATGCCCTTGATGCGCACGAGCTTGGTCTTGGCCCCCCGGTAGCGGCGGTCAAAACGCATGCTCGCCTGCGGCGCCAGATGGCCCAACCCGGCCGCCATCAGCTTGCGGCGAAAGACGCGCGTGAGCACCTCGTCGGCCGTCTCATCCTCCCAGATCAAGTAATCCCGCCCCCCATCAGCCCGCACGCGCCGCGCCACCACCGGACTCTCCACCCGAAACACCACCCGACTTTCGAACGAAGGAATCGGCACCGCCTGCACTTCGGCCACCGTCATTCCAGCAATTACGGTCGGATCCTGGAAAATGCCCCGCACCAGCCGCTCCACCTGCTCCCCTTCATAGAAACTGAGCGTCCAGAAGGCGCCTTTCGGGAAGTACAGGCCGTCCTTTCCCAATCGTCCACCCTGCAGCCAGCCGAAGCTGTAGAGGCTCAATCCGTCGTGCCAGTCGTTCTGGCCGAGCCAGCGATGCAGCACCCCGGCCAGACGGTAGGGATAGGTGAACGGTACCGGCTCGCAGGCAGGTGTCAAAAACAAACGCAGACGCATAGCTACCTCTCCTGAGTCGTCCGTGAATGTGAGGGAGTATGAGGACCCCGATAGACAGGCGCGCCGTAGCGCTCGGCCATACGCCGGGCTTCGCTGGCAATGCGATGGCGCAGCACGGGCGGACCGATCACTTCGCATTCGGCCCCATAGCTGAGCACCCAGCGCGCCACGTCGGTCAGACCGGTTACCTGCAGGTGCACGTCCAGCGAACCGTCCGGCCGCTCGACCAGCACCTGGCTCGGATGCCACTGCTCCTCCCGAATCCAGCGCGCCTGATAGGGGGAAAAGCGCAGGTGTACGGCATAGGTCCGTTCATCCCGATGCATACCAAAGGCGGGCCCCAGGTACGCTTCCAGGTCGAAATCCGGCCGCCGTGTAAATGTCTCTTCCCGCACTTCCAGATGGCGAATGCGATCGATCCGGAAGTCCCGCATGGCCTTTCGCAACCGGCAGTAGGCCACCAAGTACCAGCGACTCTGGTAGGCCACCACCGCATAAGGCTCTACATCCCGCTCGGTGACAGCATCCGCATAGTTGGCATAGTAGCGCAGGTGCACCACCCGCTGCTCAACCGCCGCGCGACGCAATGCTTCCAGATAGCGTAGTGGCGTGCGGGGACGCGGCCCCATCTCAAAACGCAGCGTGCGCGTGAGCGTGTCGGGATCCACATGGATGGGCTCGGGCAGATGCGCTGCCAGCCGTTCGACGGCCGCCTCCAGCAACGTCGCATCGGGCGTATCCCCAAACGCCTCCAGGGCCAGCCGGGCCACCAGAAACGCGGCCAGCTCGGCCCGGTCCATCGCAATCAGCGGCAGATTGTCCGTGAACGGCTCCTCCAGATAGTAGGTCTGGCGCCGGCGATCATAGGCCACCGGCACGCCCAACCGCCGCAGATACTCAATGTCGCTGGCAATGGTGCGACGCGACACTTCAAAGTGCCGGGCGGCTCGCGTTGTCGTAAGCGGGCGTCCACTGCGCAGCCACTCCAGCAGCCGCTGCAGCCGCAGAATCTGCGGCCCGCGCAACGCGCGCCCCCCGGTCTGATGTCCGGCCATCTTCTTCAATCGGTTCAGCCAGCACGACGGTTTCTATAATACTATAGACACCGTGCAGCATAGCTTCATAACCTCCTGTGGAAAAAATTTTCTGTCTATCAGGGGAAGAAAAAAGGCAGCAAAGGATTTCTTTCGAACAGCTCAGGGCCACCGGTTCGTTTTCGTAAGAGCGGCTTGCTTCACAAAATCTCGCCGACTGCTCGAACGAATGCGCGCAGCTCTTTCAGATGCCTCTGGAGCACTTCGTAGGCGCGCTCGAATCCACCGACCCGTACCTATGCCCCAGGACGTTGCGAAAACGGGCCATACGCTGCAGTCGCTGGCCCAACGCGGGCGATATCATTCCCGCTTCGCCCCGTCATGCAAAACACGCAGCATGTGCTTCAGGGACCTGATGCAATCATCACGCCCAGATGTGAAAGTAACGTTGAATGGCATCCTCTATGGCGAATGGCAGACAATAGGCGGCAATGTCACGCGCGTCCTGGTCCTGTAGGAAGGATTCGCACGACCAGGGGACGCAGTTGCTCTAATCGCACCCGTGATTGCTGAATATTCTGGAAGCATTATTGCCACCTACAGCGCGTAATAACGCATTACCACCTGCACCGCCCAGTCCGTCCATCTGTCCTGGTTACGGCAGCAACAGCAACCTGCCCCGAAGTACCTGATCGCAGAAAGAGACCGGTACGTCGTTGAGGATGCAGACGTCTACCGGGAAACACCTTCTGGCAGACTGCGCCAGCGTCGGTTCCAGCTCCATCGCCCCATCCAGCACCTCCGGGCCTATCCGGGATTCTTCGGTCACATAGAGATCCACATCAACATCGTGAAAGGGCCGCGTTTCCAGAAAAGTCCCCAAAATGTAAGCAAGTACTACCTTATGCTTTGCTCCAGGGCTTTCTTCAGCACGGCGAGACCTGCTCTTTGCATGCCGGATCGCTTTGAAATCGCCGTCCCTGCATTGCCCGGTAAGATTCTATTTCTCAGAATTACGCCCTTTGCTCCGGATTGCTGCCCATCATTCGCCCTTCTGCACCGGTTCGGGCGCCCCCGGCACCTTCTTGCCCATCAGACGCAGGCCGAGCAGCAGCACGGCAGCGGCCACGGGCATGGCCATCCACCAGGGCAACCCGAAGCCCGTCGGCAACGTGCCCAGTAGCACGGCCACAATGCCCACAAAAAGCGCATAGGGTAGCTGCGTACGCACGTGCTCGATGTGGTCGCAGCCGGAAGCCATGGACGAAAGGATCGTCGTGTCAGAGATCGGCGAGCAGTGGTCGCCCCAGACCGCACCGGCCAGCACGGCCGAGACGGTCGAGTAGATAATGTGATGGTATTCTGCTTCGGTGTGCAGCCCGCTGGCCGCCAGCACGTGCCAGGCCAGCGGCACGACCAGCGGCAGCAGAATGCCCATCGTTCCCCAGCTGGTACCGGTGGCGAAGGCTGTGGCCGCCGAGAGCACGAACACGATCGCTGGCACCAGCCCCGGTGCCAGCCGCTCACTGAGCACCGACGACAGGTACTGAGCCGTGCGCAGCTCCTCGGTAATCGCCGAAAGCGCCCAGGCCAGTAGCAGGATGATCATGGCAAAAAACATAGAACGCAGCCCGGCATACCAGGCCTCCATGGTCTCGTCGAGCGTCAGGATCCGCTGACCGATCGAGAGAACAGCAGCCGCGAGCACGCCCAGCAGCGAGCCCCACATAAGTGCGCGGTACGAGTCGGCACTCCCGATAATTTCCCGGAGCGTTTCTCCCTCGCCGGTAGCATACAGCCCCCCCAGCACAGAGACAAACAGCACCAGAATAGGAATGAGGGCATTGCGGGCGCGATGGGGTTTGTCCTCGGGAGGGCGGAACTCTCGGCCTTCTGCGGCGGCCTCGTCAATGCGGGCGTCAGGTCCCAGCACCTGTCCGGTCGTCCGGGCGCGTATCTCCGCGCGGTACATGGGCCCGAAGTCACGCTGCGTCCAGGCCACTGTAAATACAAAGAGAAGCGCCAGCCAGGGATAGAAGCTGTAAGGAATGGAATTCAGGAAAATCGAATAGGCGCTTTCGTTATAATCGGGAATTTGTGCTACAGCCGTTCCAACCAATCCAACTTCATAGCCGATCCACGTTGTAACAAAGGCTAAGGCGGCTACTGGAGCGGCTGTCGAATCGACGATATAGGCCAGTTTTTCTCTGGAAATACGGAGGCGATCGGTGACGGGGCGCATCGTGTTGCCGACCACCAGCGTGTTGGCGTAATCATCGAAAAAAATCAACAGTCCCAGTACGGCGGTAGACAGTTGACCGCGACGCGGATCGCTGGCCCAGCGCACGATCCAGTTCACCACGCCTTGCATACCTCCATTTTTTGAGATGATCCCCACCATGCCCCCGATCATCAGCGAAAACAATACAATGGCGGCATGGTCAGGATTGGCCAGCGCACTGCGGATGTACACGTCAAACGCGTCGAGCAGCCCTTTCCAGAGTCCGGCCAGCGACACATCAACAACCAGCCAGGCGCCCAGCCAGATGCCCAGAAATAGAGCGGGAATCACACGTCGAAAGAGCAGCGCGATCAGAATGGCCAGCAACGGCGGCAGAATCGACGTCCAGCCTGGCAGCGCCCGCACCTTGGCCCGGGCCACCACCTGCTCCCCCTGCACCAGTACTATCGGAACCCAGCCGCTTTGTCGTACCCACACGCTATCAGCCCGCCATGTCCCGTCGGCCCACGTCAGCGCATAGGTGCGTCCTTCTACCTGCAGCACGTAGCCGCTATCAGGCGTCAGCCCTTCCACGGTCACCGTAAAGGGGAGTCCTTTCAGCACCGGATCGGGCACCTGAAGCTGCGGCTGGGCCTCCGCGCGCTGCACCAACCCGATCAGAAAAACCAGCCAGACGATCACACGTGCACGCATACGGGCTTCAGCTTCCGGTTCCAAAGATGCGGTCGCCGGCATCGCCCAGGCCAGGCCGAATAAAGGCGTTTTCGTCGAGTCCTCGATCCACAGCGGCCGTGACAATGCGCACGTCCGGGTGCGCCTGCTGAAGCGCACGAATGCCTTCTGGTGCCGCAATCAAACAGACAAACGTGAAGCGACGAGCCCCGTGCGTTTTTAAATGATGAATGGCCTGCACAGCACTGCCTCCGGTGGCCAGCATCGGATCGACCACAAACACCCGCGCCGCTTCAATGCCGCCGGGGATGTTGCTGTAGTAATCGACCGGTTGCTTGGTGCGCTCGTCGCGTTGCATGCCCAGATGGCCGATACGCGCCTCCGGCACAAAGCGCACAAAGCCATCGACCATGCCTAACCCGGCCCGCAGGATGGGCACGACGACAATCTCTTCGGCCAACTTATAGCCCGTGGTCGGTTCCAGCGGGGTTTCGATCGCCATGGGCGTCACCTTCAGGTCCCGCATCGCTTCATAAGCCAGGATGGCAGCCGCCTCAGCCACGATCTGTCGAAACTGCCCATGTGTGGTCTCTTTTTGTCGAAGCAGGGTCAGATCGCGCTTGAGCAGCGGATGATCGACGACAATCAATGCGCTCATGGTTCACGCTTTGCAGCCCCCAGTTTTTTCCGACGGCGTTCTTCTACCCAGCGTCGATGCGCTTCGTAGTCTTCTTTCCAGGGCTGGCGCTCAAAGTAGCTATCGGTGAGCTTCTTGAGGGTGCCGGAAAGCAGCACCAGCGAGATCACGTTCGGCAGCGTTACCAGCGATAGCGCCACGTCGCCCACGTCCCATACCGTGGTAACGGCCACAACGGCTCCCAGAAAATGCATGATCAGGAAGACCATCTTGTACGGCAGGATACCTTTCGTACCGAACAGATAGTAGGCGCAGCGGTCACCATAGTAGCTCCAGGAGATCGCCGTTGAGATCGCAAACAGCAAGACACTCAGGAGCACAATGTAACGGCCTACGCCGCCAAGCCCCAGTTCTGACAGGCCGCGCTCAAAGCCCAATGTGGTCAACGGCGCACTGCTGCGCACCGCATCGCCGTAGAGCCGGGTATATACCTGCCCCTCTTCGCTCTGGGCCCTGGCCTGTAGCGGATAGATGGTGCCCGTGAAGGGCCGCGTTTGTGCTTCATCGATGAACAATCGGGGCACGCCCACTTCGAAATAAGCCAGTTGTGGCTGTCCCTCCACCGGACGCCCATCCACGTACCGCACCGAATCGGGCGTGGCTACCCGCGTATAGCCGACCTCATCGTTCCCGGTCACGTAAGTGATGTTCACGTCGTTCAGCGGCAGCGTCGTAGGCACGCGCTCATTCCAGACACCCGTAATCACGATGACCAGTCCCGTCATTGTGCAGATGACCAGCGTGTCGATAAACGGCTCCAGCAGCGCCACCACGCCTTCGGAGACAGGTTCGTCCGTTTTGGCTGCGGAATGGGCGATCGGTGCAGAGCCCTGTCCGGCTTCATTTGAGAAGAGCCCACGCTGCACCCCATAGGTCAACGTGGTCAACAGCAGCCCCATACCGGTGCCAGCCACTCCGGCCGTGGGATTGAAGGCCTCGCGGAAGATCGTCCCGAAAGCTGGCAGCACGTGCTCCAGGTTGGCAAAGATGATCAGCAAGGCACCGGTTACATACAGCCCGGCCATGAGTGGCGCCAGCACGCCTGTCACAGCACCGATGCGCCGGATGCCGCCGATGATTACCAGACCTACCAGCGTTGCCGTAATCAGGCCGGTGATCCAGGTCTCTATACCAAAGGTCTCACGCACCTGGGTGGCTATCGTATTGGCCTGGATGGCGTTGCCCGTCATAAACGAGGTGATCATCAGCATAAAGGCGAAAAAGATGGCCACCGGCTTCCAGCCCAGCCCTCTTTCGATATAGTACATGGGGCCGCCGGCCACCGACCCAGCCCAGACCTTGCCGTCCGAATCAACGGGCACGCGGTAGTGCAGCGCCAGCGTCACCTCGCTGTACTTGGTTGCCATCCCCAGAAAGGCCGTTACCCACATCCAGAACAGCGCCCCGGGGCCACCTACGTGAATGGCAATCGCCACCCCTGCAATGTTACCGATGCCTACCGTCGCCGAAAGGGCCGTCGTCAGTGCCTGAAAGTGAGGCACGTCGCCAGGCTCCTCCGGGTTGTCGTACTTTCCGGAGGCTACGGCAAAGCCATGTGCCAGTTTGCGTAGCTGAATAAACCGCAGACGCAACGTCAGAAACAGTCCGGCACCCAGCAGCCCAATTACCAGAATCGGCGCCAGAAAACTGTTTAGCTGTTCGATAATATGGCTGAAAAGCTCCATGCTACTTGTGGGCGTTGGTTTTCTCGGGAAGGCTTTTGGAGCTGGCACCTCAGAGGCACCTGCTCGGGATCCTGAAGTTCGGCCTAATATAAAAACCTCCCGGGAAGGAAGCGAATGGTTACAGCGTGTGCGGGTCCACCTCGACAAGCTGCCCGTTCAGAATGGCCAGCGTGCGCGCCGGATATTTTTTAACCAGCCGGTAATCGTGCGTGGCCATCAGCAGCGTCATTCCCTGGCGATGCAGGCTGAGCAGCAGCTCCATGATCTCATCTGCCACGCGCGGATCCAGGTTGCCTGTAGGCTCGTCAGCCAGCAAAATCCAGGGATCGTTGACAATAGCACGGGCGATGACCACGCGTTGTTGCTCTCCACCGGAGAGCTCGTGTGGATAGCGCCGCCGCTTGTGGCTCAGTCCTACCAATGTCAGGGCCTGCAACACACGCGTTTTTACTTCAGCGCCTCGCCGTCCCGTCACGTACAGCGCAAAGGCCACGTTTTCGTACACATTGCGATCGGGCAGCAGTTGAAAGTCCTGAAAAACGATCCCCAGCGTGCGACGCAGGTAGGGGATCTCAGCCGGCTTAATGCGATCGGAACGGTAATCGCCTACCTGGCAATAGCCCGCCTCCGGAAACAGATCCATATAGATGAGCCGCATGAGCGTGGTTTTGCCGCTGCCGGTAGGCCCGATCAGGTAAACGTGCTCGCCGCGTTGAATTTCAAACGAAAGATTTTCAAAGACCGGACGCCGCTGCCCGTCCGGCAACGGATACGACACACTGACGTTTCGGAAGACAATCACGGCTTTGCTGCTTTAGGACGACGCACCACCCAGTGAATGCGCTCGGAGCGTTCAGTAGCTGGACGCAATGAAAAGTTATCGTAGGCCGCTTCGATCTGAAAGCTTTCGGCCCGTAACAATGCGTAGATTTCGTCCATCGTATAGGCCCGTTCCAGATGGCGTTCGCGATACACCTTTCCGTCCACCTCCAGTTCAAAGATCGTGGTGTGCAACCGAAGCTCCGGATCGTAGTGGCTCCGACGCACGTACCGGAACGCCGCCGTTTCGCCGGCGTCGTCAAAGTCGGCTTCGTGCGCCAGGGAATTCATGGGCGTGCTCTGGTCAAAGATAAAGAGGCCACCGGGACGCAGCGCCTGCCAGGTACACCGAAACAGCGCCCGAACATCTTCGGGCTTCAGCAGATAATTGAGGCCGTCATAGAGCAGCAGTACAACGTCGACGGGCTCTGGGGCGCGGTAGTCGGTGAAATCGGCCTGCTCGAAAACAATAGAGCAACCTCTCCGGGCAGCCTTTTCACGGGCCACTTTCAGCATCGCTTCCGAACGATCACTGGCCCGGTAGTGATAGGGACCCAGCGGCTGCAGTGCCAGCGCCAGTGAGCCAGTCCCACACCCGAGCTCAAGCACACATCGGGCTCCGGGTAGAAAGCGCTGGATCAAGCCGTGCACATAGCGAGCCCACGCCCCATAATCGACATAATCCATGACCTGGTCATAGCCACGGGCCAACAGACTGTAGGGCACGATTTCCTGCACGCGAATTCCCGTGCTCATGATGCCACTGCTGAAGAAACGGTTGTCGTTGCCAGTTGCCGCGCTTTGCGGCGTCGGGCAATATCGATCGCCAGATAGATGGCACTCCGCATGCTGCCGGGTGAAGCTTTGCCCTGTCCCGCGATGTTATAAGCCGTGCCATGGTCAGGCGAAGTACGCACAATGGGCAGTCCGGCCGTATAGTTGACCCCACTTTCGAACGCCAGCGTCTTGAACGGAATCAGACCCTGATCATGGTACATGGCTACTACCGCATCGTAGAGCCGATAGGCCCCGATACCGAAGAAGCTATCGGCCGGGAACGGTCCAAAGGCCAGATACCCCCGCTTCCGGGCTTCCTCCAGCGCTGGAATAATTGTTTCATTTTCTTCACGGCCCAGTACGCCACCATCGCCCGCATGCGGATTCAGACCAAGCACGGCAATCTTGGGCCGCTCAATGCCGAAATCCTGGATCAGGCTGTGGTGAATAATGTCAAGGGTCTCCAGGATGGCCTGCCGAGTCACACGTTTCGGCACGTCCCAGATAGGAATGTGGCCGGTCACCAGCCCGATACGGAGCTCGTCCGAAACCATCATCATCGTATAGCGCCGGGTGCCCGTCAGCCGTGCAATGAATTCAGTATGCCCCGGATCGCGGTAGCCAGCCAGTGCGATGGCCTCTTTCGAGATGGGCGCCGTTACCATGGCATCGGCCCGGCCGTTCAGGCAGAGCTCTACAGCCCGCTGTACCGAAGCCATCGCCAGCTTGCCCCCTTCCGGCGTAACCTTACCAAACACCACCTCGGAGGCCTTTCTGTCGGTCACATTCACTACCACCAGTTGCCCCGGCGGGATTCGATCCGGCACGGTATCGACCACCTGCAATTGAGGCAATGGAAGCTCCAGCACCTCGGCATGCTGGCGGAGCACTTTTGCCGATCCAACCACAATCGGATCGAAAAATTTCATCAACCGAGAATCGGACAGACATTTAAGCACAATCTCGGGACCAACACCGTTGGGATCGCCCAGCGTGATGGCAATCCGTGGGCGCGACCGCACCGTTTTTTTGTCGACGGCCTCTATGGACATGGGATTTCCCTCCGTTCAGCATACTTATATTGGCTTGAAATCGATACCGGAACGGCCGGATGCTCACCGGGGATCCCTCCGCCATGCACCCGAACACCGCTTCTCTGCAACAGCTTGTGGACCTGCTGCGCGGCCGACGACTGGCGGTGCTCACCGGCGCTGGTTGTAGTACAGAATCCGGAATCCCCGATTACCGGGGTGAAGGAACCCGTCGCCGCGCCCGTAATCCCATCCTGTATCGTGCGTTCGTAACCGACGCAGCCGTCCGCGCCCGTTACTGGGCCCGCAGCACGCTCGGCTGGCCACGCTTTGCCCGGGCACAGCCCAATCCCGGCCACTACGCCCTGGCCCGCCTCGAACATGCCGGCCTGCTCACCGGCCTGATCACGCAGAACGTGGATCGTCTGCATCACAAAGCCGGCAGCCAGCGCGTGCTCGAACTGCACGGCAACCTGGCAACCGTACGTTGCCTGGCGTGCGGATATACTATCGACCGCGAAGCTTTCCAGCAGTGGCTGCTGACGCTGAATCCCGGCTGGACCAGACACGCTGCCGAACTCGCACCTGATGGCGACGCCGAACTGCCCGCAACGTTAACCATCCAGTTCCGCGTACCCGACTGCCCGCGATGCGGAGGTATCCTGAAACCCGACGTGGTGTTTTTCGGCGAAAATGTACCCCGAGAGCGCGTCGAAGCCGCACGCGACCTCATTGCCGCGGCCGAGGTGCTGCTGGTTGCCGGCTCGTCGCTGGCCGTTTACTCAGGCTACCGATTCGTGCTGGAAGCTGCCCGCCAGGGCAAGCCGATCGCCATCATCAACCTGGGTCCCACCCGTGGCGACGCACTTGCCACCCTTCGCCTCAAAGGCCGCACCGGCGAAGTTCTTCCCCGCCTGGCCAACGAACTGCTCAATCAATCCCGAACACTCACACCAACGCTACTCGGAGCCTGACCATTCCCCACGCTGATCTTCTGCAAGGTTTCGGTGCAAAGCCCTTTACAACCTTTCTGAACAGCCGATAAGGTGGAAGCAGGTTCGCTTTATGTTAGTACCAAACCAGCACCCACCATGAAACGACTGATTGCCCGACTGTCCCAGAAGTCTATACGGAAGCAAATTGTATGGTTCACCCTTCTGCTGACTGTACCTCCCATGTTGCTCTTCACAGCGGTTGTTTTGTGGAACGTTCAGCGTAGCACAAAGAAACAAATTGAAAAAACGTTTCGGTTATTAGCAGAAACAAAAGACCACGCTATCGACAAATTTTACCAGCATATACTACAAGATGCCCGTGCACTTGCCACCCATCCTGACGTAATCCAATGGTTCACCTCTAAAAAGTCAGCACGTTATACCGCTACTGTCTCTCGGATGCTACGCCAACTCCAGGAGACTAAATGGGGACAATACCACCACGTCTTTTTGATCAATCAGGAGGGAACCGTGGTTCTAAGCCCACCATACGGACAAGCCTCACAAGCACATGAAGGGCACTCTATCCAGGACACCCCTTACTTTAAACAGGCACTCCAGCAACCCATCCTGACCGACTTTTTTGGGTTTGAAGAAAAAGATCATTATCACCAACTGGCGCTCTATCCGGTCCAATCGTCCACTGGAGAGTCCCTTGGACTGGTTGGCATCGAAGTGGTCATTCAACACCTGCTCGACTGGATGAACCAGGAGGCAGATCATTTGCCTGCAGGCACACGTTTTTTTCTCACCACCCTGGAGGGACGTGAAATTGTGCATGCTAAAAAAGATCACATTCGCTCGTACCCTTATATCGCAGAAAAACTTGCAGGACGCAATCAGTTTTTTGGTATCATCCGCACACAAGATCATGCAACGATCATCGGGCATTATCAAAAAGCTAAAAGTGGCCCCTTCGTGCTGGCCTTCGAGATACCTGTAAAAGCAGCATATGCGCAGGTTTATGCCCTGACACTCAAATTGCTACTCCTGAATGTGTTTGGTTTAGGCGCTTTGCTCCTTCTGGCCCGGCATGGCAGTCTGTTTCTAAGTCGCCGCATTGAGAAAATTGCCCGTGTTGCCCAGAAACTTCGAGAAGGTGACTGGAACGCTCGAACGCACGAGCAAGAAAGCGAAAATGAAATCAGTCATGTAGGTATTGCCTTAGACACCCTGGCAGACACTATAGCACATACCATTTCTCTGCTTGAATCTGAAAAAGCACAACAGGCACAGCGCATCCAGGAGGCGGTTTCCCATATCGAAGCACAGAAGCAAGCGCTCGAAAGTTATGTCGCTTATATGATGGATCAGATGCAACAATTTGCGCAGGGAGATCTTACCATCCGTATGCACCTTGACCAACAAAATGGCTCAACCGTAAAAGAAGCTCAAGCCCTGTTTTACCAACTCTTTGAGGGTTTCAACCAGGCTGCTCGTCAACTGGAGACCATGTTAGCGGGCGTGCAGAGCGTCATGCATGAGCTTCTTGAAAACACATATGACATTTTACAGGCTACGGAGACGTTGGTCGCCCAGACCACCCAGCAATCTCAACAATCTACTGAGGTCGCCACGGCTGTTGAAGAAATGGCACGCACGGCTGAATCAAACGCGGAGAGTGCTGGTCAGGCGGCTCAGGTAGCTCAGCGTAGCCAGGCAACGGCGCAAGAAAGTGAAGCCGCTATTGAGCAGACCATTACAAGCATCCATCAACTGGCCCAGACACTGCGCCAGTCGGTTGAGAGCGTGCGGCAACTGGGGCAGTCAGGCCAACAGATTGGTCAAATTGTCGCTGTCATTGAAGAAATTGCCAACCAGACCAACCTGCTGGCGCTCAACGCAGCCATTGAAGCAGCGCGCGCTGGTGAGTCGGGTCGAGGCTTTGCCGTGGTGGCCGATGAAGTACGCCACCTTGCCGAACGCACCGCCGAAGCAACCCGAGAAATCACCGACATGATCCTGCGCGTGCAACATGAAACCGAAGCAGCCGTCCAGACCATGGAACGTGGTTATGCCGAATTAGAAACAAGCCTGCAACAGGCCGAGGCAATGCGCGCAAAATTTGAAGAGCTGATGCAGAACGCGCAGGAAACCATGGACCTGGTCACTCAGATTGCAGTAGCCAGTCAGCAACAGGCCAGAACCAGCGACGAAATGGCCCGTAATGTCGTCTACATTACGGAAGCCATTGGAGAAATCTCACGCAGCACCCATAACATCCGAACCCGCTTTGAACACCTGAGCCAACGTCTGGACCAATTGTCGCAAATTCTCTCCCGCTTCCGGTATCACCAGGAAGCCGTCCTCGAAGCTTCCGGCGATGGTGCTCCTCCAGTCGCATCCAGCAAGGCATAGACATTGCCGCTCGAAGGACAAGCCGCCCCGCCTATGGGGCGGCTTTACTTCTTTACTTTATACCCGTCCCCGTGACTGGCCGCGGACAAGTGCCGCGCCAATCAGATGGGCAAGACGAAGCGGCTCGGGCAGACGCGACTTGTTTAAGGTGGCTTGTACGAGCTGGCGTGCTTCAAACGCATCGGCTCCAGCCCAGGCCACATACAGCCCGCGGCCCATAGGTTCAGCCGGCGGCGTTCGTTCCAGAATAGCCAGCCGCGCTTCCAGACCGGCTACCCGCAGCGCATCCGCCAGCTCGCTATCGGCCGTGTCGTGACGCGTAACGGCCAGCACGGGCAATCCCAACCGTTCCGATAAGGCCACCAGATCCACCACGGCCAATCCGGCCATCGTAATCCCACCGAGCACAACGGCCTGTAGCGACGGCCACCAGCGCAACGACTGAATCCATCCAACCAGAAAGTCTGTCGCCCCCTCGCCATCGATCGGAAACCGCGTAATCGCTACCCCTTCGACCAGCGTCGCCCCTTCCATCATCACCCCCACAATTGGTACGTCCAGATCCCGCCCCCGATCGAACGGTGCGTCGTCGATGCCCAGCACGTGGGGTCTACGCGTCATCGTGCCTCGCGAATAAACCGGTTATACAGCGACTCAAAGGCCAGCTCCACGTCACGATCGTCCAGGTAAATGTTAAACTCCGTCGTTGTGGAAGCCACCTCGACGATGTTGATATTCTGCAACGCCAGTTGTTGCAAAAGCTGATAGAGCAGTCCCGGTGTCTCCAGGTACGCTTCCTGAAACTTCACCCCCAGCCCCGCCAGGTTACGGTACACTCGACGCGGCGCCACGCTGAGCACCTCAGGCACCCGCGCCAGATGTCGCTGCTCCAGAATGACCGTTACTTCGTGAACCCCTTCAGTCAACGTCAGATACCCTCCTTTCTGCTGCACCCGGCTAAAAAGCTCGGCCAGCTCGCGCAACGTGGTCACCTGCTTGGGCAGCGTCAAGGCACATAACCCTCCCTGCACATTGATCCGATCTACCCGAAACCGCCGCTGTGGTGCCGGTTGCTGCGCCTCCCAGCGTCGCTGCAACCGCGACAGGCTCATTAACACTGCAGATGGCCGCACCGGCTTACGCACCCGCGCCGCCACCAACGGACAGATAAAACGGGCTACCTGACTTAAATTCAACAACCGATGATGCAATCCGAACTGAAGCACCGGATTGGCCTCGACGATCGCCTGCACCGCTTCGGACACCTTCGGCATAAAGCCTGATGGTTTTTGTTATGAATATAACAAATTTTGTTACATCATGATATTTTTCTCCAAAAACTTGAGCGCGGAGCCAGCCATGCGCTAAACTTAGCAGCAAACCAGCAACCCCATCCAAACGACAATGTCGATCGGCTGGGTTGTCCTGAAATTCGGAGGGACGAGCGTTTCGACCCGGGAACGCTGGCAGCGGATCGCCCGAATCGTACAGGACCGGCGGGCCGAGGGGCTGCGACCGGTAGTGGTCTGCTCGGCGCTTTCGGGGATTTCCAATGCGCTGGACCGCCTGCTGTCTGAAGCCATGGCCGGACGCGGCGAGCAAGCGTTGGAAAGCATTCGTCGCCCCCACCTGACGCTGGGACAGGCCATGGGGCTGGACGCCGAGACGCTGCTGCACCCCTACTTTGAAGAGCTGGAGCGCATCACGATGGGCACAGCGTTGTTGCGCGAGGTCACGCCGCGCCTGCAGGCTCGCGTGATGGCCATGGGCGAGCTCATGGCTACCACGCTGGGAGCAGCCTACCTGAACCAGCTCGGCATCCCCACGCAGTGGTGGGATGCCCGCGAGTTGCTCGAAGCGCTCGACGAACCGCATGGCAACGAAGCCCGACGCTATCTGTCCGCCACCTGCGACTACCGGCCGGACGCGACGCTGCAGGAGCAATTGGCCACTGCTTCGGCCGAAGTCATCCTGACCCAGGGATTTATTGCCCGAAACAGTCAGGGGGAAACCGTACTGCTTGGCCGCGGTGGCTCGGATACCTCGGCCGCTTATCTGGCGGCCAAGCTCCAGGCGCAGCGACTGGAAATCTGGACCGACGTGCCGGGCATGTTCACGGCCAACCCCCGCCAAATTCCTTCCGCGCGTCTGCTGCGGCATCTCGACTACGACGAAGCGCAGGAACTGGCCACTACCGGCGCTAAAGTGCTGCACCCCCGCTGTCTGGAGCCGATACGCGCTTATGGCATTCCCCTGCATATTAAATGCACGGATCATCCTGAATTGCAGGGCACCATCGTCTCGGCCGACGCACCGGACCTCGGGCCACGGGTAAAGGCCATCTCCTGCAAGACCGGCATCACGCTCGTATCGATGGACACGGTGGGCATGTGGCAGCAGGTGGGCTTTCTGGCCGACGTGTTCGGAGTCTTCAAGCAACACGGACTATCGATTGACCTGATTGCCACGAGCGAAACGAACGTGACCGTCTCGCTCGACCCGCTGGCCAACGCCCTGCAGCCGGCCCAGCTCGACGCCCTCCTCGAAGATCTCAGCACCTACTGCCAGGCCCGTGTGATTACCCCCTGCGCCGTGGTGAGCCTGGTCGGCCGCCGCATCCGTGCCCTGCTCGACGAGCTGACACCAGCCTTCGAAGTTTTCGCCGAACACCACGTGTATCTGATTTCGCAGGCAGCCAGCGATCTGAATTTCAGCTTTGTGGTCGATGAAGACCAGGCCGACCGACTCGTGCGCCTGCTGCACGCGGAGCTATTCGGTCGCCTGGAAGCCGACTCGCTTTTTGGGCCCACCTGGCGTGAGCTATTTGCCCCTGTGCCCAGGACGGAATCCCCCCGCCCCTGGTGGCATCGCCGGCGGTCTGAACTGCTGGCGCTGGCCAAGACGCAGGCCCCCTGCTACGTGTATGATGAAGGCACGCTGCGTAGCCAGGTGGAAGCTCTACGTCGCCTGACCTCGGTCGATCGCATCTTCTATGCCCTCAAGGCCAATGACCATCCGGACGTCCTGCGTCTGTTCTATGAGGCCGGCCTTGGCTTTGAATGTGTATCGGGGCACGAACTGGAACATGTGTGCACGCTCTTCCCGGACCTTTCCCCTGAGCGTCTGCTTTTTACTCCCAACTTTGCGCCGGCCGATGAATACCGACGCGGCTTTGAGCTGGGTGCTTTCGTAACGCTCGATAATCTGCATCCGCTGGAAGCCTGGCCTGAACTGTTTCAGGACCGGGCGGTGCTGGCACGGTTCGATCCGGGTCGGGGCGACGGGCATCATCGCTACGTCCGTACGGCGGGCGCACAGTCCAAGTTTGGCATGTCCCCCACACAGGCTGAGCGCCTGCAAGAGCTGGCCGAGCAGTTGCGCCTGCGTATCGTCGGGTTGCATGCCCATGTAGGCAGTGGGATTCTGAGCCCGGAGACCTGGGCCGAGACGGCTCTTTTCCTGGCCGAACTGGCCGAAACGTACTTTCCAGACGTGCGCTACCTGGACATAGGGGGCGGCCTGGGGGTCCCCGACCGCACCGGCACGCCCGGCCTGGACCTGGCAGCCGTTGAAACCCACTTGCGCCGTTTTAAGGACACGCATCCTCGGTTCGAGCTCTGGCTGGAACCGGGTCGCTTCCTCGTAGCCGAAGCCGGCGTGCTCCTGGCTCGCGTCACCCAGGTCAAGGAAAAAGGGAACATGCGGTACGTGGGTATTGAAACCGGAATGAATTCCCTGATCCGCCCGGCACTCTATGGGGCCTACCACGAAATTGTTAATCTGACACGCCTGGAAGCACCAGCCACCCAGACGGTTGACGTCGTCGGTCCGATCTGCGAGACAGGCGACGTGCTGGGGCATGGTCGTCAACTGCCCGATACGCGCGAGGGTGATGTGCTGCTGATTGCTCAGGCGGGCGCTTATGGCGCCGTCATGAGCTCTCATTACAACCGGCGACCGCCAGCCCGCGAAGTCTTTCTGCCGGCTGACGGCGCCCGTTCTATGTGCTCCCCGGAAATTAAACGCGAAGCCTCTGGATGAAGCTGGCTCTGGTCGGAACCGGCAACATGGGGCAGGCCATTGAGCGACTGGCCCGCCAGCAGGGCGATGAAATCGTTGCCCGCTTTAACACAGCGCATCCGCTGCCGATCGAAGCGGACGTATCGGTCCTGAACAAGGCAGACGTGGTGCTGGACTTCACCTTGCCGCACATTGTGCGCGCGCACATCGACGCCTACTGCCGCTGGCGCGTCCCGTCCGTTATCGGTACCACCGGCTGGTACGATCAGCTCGACGAAGTGCAGCGGCAGGTAGAGGCCAGCGGAGCTGCCCTGCTGTACGCACCGAACTTCTCGCTGGGCATCGCCCTGCTCAAGTATGCGCTCCAGCAACTATTACCGCTGCTTGAGCGTCTGTCTGACTACGACGTGTATCTTCACGAAGTCCATCACACACGCAAGGCCGATAGTCCCAGCGGCACGGCGCTGATGCTGGCTCACCTGATCGTGGATGGACTCTCCCGCAAAAAGCGTATAGAAACCGAAACGCAGCATGGCCGCATTGCACCAGAGGCGCTGCATGTAACCTCGACACGGGCCGGCCAGGTCTTTGGCCGCCACACGATCGGCATCTGCGGCCCCTTCGACGAGCTGACGCTCGAACACAACGCCTATAGCCGCGACGGATTTGCCGCGGGCGCTCTGCAGGCAGCCCGCTGGCTTATCGGCCGCCGCGGCTTCTTTTCACTGGACGATATGCTGAACGAATGGCTGCTTTCGAAAACCAACCCAAGCTGATTCCATGGCTGCACAACCTGTATTTCGCGGAACGGCCCCTGCCCTGGTCACTCCCTTCACGCGCGACGGTAAGGTGGACGAGCCGGCGTTGCGTCGGTTGATCGACCGCCAGCTCGAAGGCGGCGTCGACGCGCTGGTCGTGCTCGGCACCACCGGCGAAAACGCCACAATCTGGCCCCAAGAACGACGTCGCATCGTAGAACTGACGCTGGAACACGTGAACGGACGCGTGCCCGTCATTGTGGGCACCGGTAATAATTCGACGAGCGAAAGCCTGGTCTTTTCTCGCGAAGCCGCGCAGGCCGGAGCCGACGGGCTGCTGATCGTTGGCCCCTACTACAACAAACCGCCCCAGGAAGGCTTTCGCGCCCACGTAGCCGCCATCGCAGAAGCGGTGGACACCCCTCTGATCCTCTACAACGTGCCCGGCCGCACCGGCTTCAACATGACGGCCGAAACCGTCCTGCGCCTGGCCGAAGAGATTCCAACCGTCGTGGGCATCAAGGAAGCTTCGGGCAACCTGGCTCAGATCACCGACATCCTGGCTCACCGGCCACCCAGGTTGGCCGTCTACGCAGGCGACGACGAAATCACGCTGCCCCTGCTGGCGCTGGGCGCCGACGGGGTAATCTCGGTGGTGGCCAACGCGCTACCTGAACGTTTTACGGCGCTGGTCCGGGCGGGATTGGCCGGCGACTTCGCGCAGGCACGCAAGCTACACTTCGAACTCCTGTCTGCCATGCGGGCCTGCTTCTTTGCCACCAACCCGATCCCGATCAAGGCCGTATTGCATGCCATGGGCCTGATCGAAGACGTAGTGCGGCTACCGCTTGTGCCGCTCGACGAGACCACACGCCGCCGCGTGCTCGAAGCCTTCGAGACCTTCCTGGCAACGGCCTGATAGGCTTTTGTGAATCCAGCAGTGCAGCGTCCGCCTGATCAGCAGCATGATCAGGGAGTGGATAGTCTACGACTCAAGGAGGCTGTAGAGGATGTTCTTCCCCTTATAGGGCAGCACTGAGAGATGAGCCACATGGAGCGGCTCGGACGCTCAAATGGCGCCTTCATTTGGACCGTTGGGCTGCTAATTGCCGCACGCGATGGCACGCATGAACGGACCGGTTCATCATACAAAACAGCCACAGTCCAACGCACGGAGATCCGTACAACCGGCCTTAACGCTGTCCACAGAGAGCTATCCCAATTACTGTCGAGGCGCCTGAGGCCCCCGATTGTCCAAGCGCGCCTTTTGGCTGTGCACCTGCGTTGGTTGCCAACAGGCTGCTGATACTGTAATGACCAAACAAAGCGATCCTATGCTCACCGATACCCATACTGCTCTGCGCCAGCGCATCGAAGCACTGGCAGCGCAGCCAGCGGAAGCGTTAGATGAACGCGCCGCCCGCGAGGCGTTCGAAGCCCTGCTCGAAGGCCTGAACCAGGGCACGATCCGGGCAGCCACCCCCACCGAGGAAGGACAATGGATCACCCATGCCTGGGTCAAGCAGGGTATTCTCCTGGGCTTTCGGATCGGCCGGCTGGTTGATTACTCTACGGAGCAGTTTTCCTTTTTTGACAAAGACACCTATCCGCTCAAGCCGCTCACGCTGGCCGACCGGGTCCGCCTCGTGCCCGGCGGTTCATCGATTCGCACAGGCGCGTACCTGGCACCAGGCGTGGTCTGCATGCCTCCCATGTATGTGAACGTCGGGGCTTATGTCGACGAAGGAACGATGATCGACTCGCATGCGCTGGTCGGAAGCTGCGCGCAGATCGGCAAGCGCGTGCATCTGTCGGCAGCCGCTCAGATTGGCGGTGTGCTTGAGCCGGTAGGTGCCCGTCCCGTCATTATTGAAGACGACGTGTTTGTAGGCGGCGGTTGTGGCATCTACGAAGGCTGCCTGGTTCGGAAGGGAGCGGTGCTGGCGCCCGGGGTGATTCTGACCGGCTCGACCAAGCTCTACGATCTGGTACATGAACGGGTGCTGACGCCAGCTCCTGGCCAGCCGCTGGAAGTGCCTCCGTACGCCGTCGTTGTGCCCGGTGCGCGGGCTGTACAGTCACTTTTCGGAAAGGTGCATGGCCTTTCCCTCTACACACCGGTGATCGTCAAGTATCGCGACACGCGCACCAATGCTGCGACTGCTTTAGAAGAGAGCCTGCGATGAGCCGACTTGCTTCCCTGCAAATCGAAGTCGAAGGCACCGGTATCTCCCGGCCACTCAGCGAACACGTGAACCTGCTTGGCGGGCTGCTGGGCCAGGTCATTCGAGAAATGGCCGGGGCAGAGATGCTGGAGCTGGTCGAAACGTTGCGCCGTCTGTGCAAGCAGGCAGCGCTCGAAAACCGTCCGGAGCTCCGGGATCAGGCCTACGCACGAATCCACAGCGCCACTTACGATGAGCTGCAGTGGCTATTGCGTGCCTACACCGCCTTTTTCCACCTGGTCAATCAGGCCGAGCAACAGGAAATCATCCGCATCAACCGGGAACGGGCACGTCAGTGTGCCCCCGAGCGTCCACGCCCGGAATCGATCGACGAAGCCATTCTGGCCCTAAAGCAACAGGGACGCACGCTGGACGAGGTGCGGGCGCTACTGGAGCGGCTGGACATTCAGCCAACGCTGACGGCCCATCCGACCGAAGCCCGCCGGCGTAGCATCCTGTATAAACAGCAGCACATAGCACAGCTTCTTGCCCGACAGCGTCGCTGTCAGCTTACCCCCGAAGAACAGGAAGCTCTGCTCGAAGACCTGCACAATCAGATCGCCCTGCTGCTGGGCACGGCCGAGGTGCGCGAAGAGCGGCCCACCGTTCGCGATGAAGTAGAACAGGGCCTGTATTTCATTCAGAGCACCCTCTGGGAGGCTGTCCCTCGCATTTATGAAGACGTGCGCCGGGCACTTCGCCGACATTACAGTGCAGAGGTAGAGTTCCGGCCGTTTCTGCGCTATCGTTCCTGGATCGGCAGTGATCGCGATGGCAACCCGTACGTCACTCCGGAAATTACGCGCTGGACGGCCCTGACCCAGCGACGGCTGGTACTCCAGCGCTACATGGAAGAGCTACGTCAGCTCCGCCGGCGACTGAGCCTGTCGGACCGTTATGTGCCGCCACCGGAGGAGCTGCGTCGTTCGCTGGTTCGCGATGCCCGGGAAGTAACGCTACCACCACACGTGCTGCGACAATTCCGGCACGAGTCGTTCCGGCTCAAGATCTCCTATATCATGGGACGGCTGCACGCCCTGCTGCAGGCGCTGGACGCCCCTACACGACCCACACCCGCCTACAATGCGGATGCCTTTGTGGAAGACCTTCGGCTGCTGCAGCGTTGTCTGGAAGCCTGCGGGCTGGAACGGATTGCCTGGCATGACCAGCTTACGCGCCTGCTGGTGCTGGCCCAGACATTTGGCTTTCATCTGGTTACGCTTGATGTACGCCAGCACAGTAGCGTCCATGAAGAAGCGGTCGCCGAACTGCTACGGCTGGCCGGTGTCGAAAATGATTATCGGGCCCTTCCGGAATCGCGCCGTCAGGAACTGCTGACCGACGAGCTGAGCAATCCCCGGCCCCTGCTGCCGCCAGGCGCCCGCGTGTCGGAGACCACCCGCCAGGTGCTGGACACCTTCGCGGTCATTCGCGACCTGGTACAGCTCGACCCTCGCAGCGTGGGCAGCTATATCGTGAGCATGACGCACACCGTCAGTGATCTGCTCGAACCCATGCTGCTGGCCAAGGAGGTAGGACTCTGGCATTACGAGCGGGATGCCCGGACCGGCAAACCAGACCGCGTGCGCTGCCCCATTGACTTTGTGCCGCTTTTCGAGACCATCGAAGATTTGGAAGCTGCCGCCAGCCGCATGGAAGCCATCCTGAGCCATCCCATCTACCGAATGCAGGTGGCTGCCCGTGGCAGCTTCCAAGAAATCATGCTGGGCTATTCCGACAGTACCAAAGATGGTGGCTACTGGATGGCCAACTGGGCGTTGCACCGGGCGCAGGAACAACTGGCCGAGGTGTGCCGCCGACACCACATTGACTTTCGCCTGTTTCACGGGCGCGGCGGTACTGTTGGCCGTGGTGGTGGCCGCGCCAATCAGGCTATCTTGGCTATGCCGCTGATGGTCCATAACGGCCGTATTCGCTTCACGGAACAGGGCGAGGTGATCTCGTTCCGCTATGCCCTGCCCGAAATCGCACATCGCCACCTGGAACAGATCGTTAACGCCATGCTCCGGGTGGTTGGCCTGCCGGCCGCCTCCGGCCCAGACGGCACTGATCGGGCCACACGCGATCGCCTCATGGACGAACTGGCCCGGCGCTCCATGAAAGCCTACCGACGGCTGATCGACGCGCCTGACTTCTGGAGCTGGTACACGCGCATAACGCCCATCGAACAGATCAGCCGCCTGCCCATTGCCTCTCGGCCGGTCTCACGCCGCAGTGCCCGTGAAGTCGACTTTGAAAGCCTGCGGGCCATCCCCTGGGTCTTTGCCTGGACCCAGGTGCGCTATCTGATTCCGGGCTGGTTCGGCATCGGGCAGGCGCTTGATGAGCTGCTCCAGGAATCCCCTGAGTATCTGCAGCTATTGCGCACCTGGTATCAATCCTGGCCTTTCTTCCGCACGGTACTCCAGAATGCACAGCGTGAAATGGTGCGTGCCCGCCTGGAAATAGCCACCTACTACGACCGACTGCTGGGAAATGGCCCGACCGCATTTCATCGAATGATCGAAGAAGACTTTCAGCGGGCCCGCGCCGCCATCCTCCGCATTACCGACCAGGAAGAATTGCTTGATCACGATCCGGTTATTCGGAAATCGGTCCAGCTCCGCAATCCATACACCGACGTGCTGAACCTGGTGCAGGTCGAGTTGATGCAGCGCTATCGCCAGACACCGGAGGCCAATCGAGAGTCCCTCCGGCAGGCCCTGTTTCTGAGCATCAACGGAATTGCAGCGGCCATGCAGAGCACAGGTTAACCCGAAAAAAAAAGCGCCTTGGCTCGTCATAACGAGCAAAGACGCTTTTTTGCAAAAATGGCCGTGGCTATGTTACTTGGCGGCTGCGGTTGCTTCTTGCTGCGACTTCTTTTTCTTCTTTTTGGGTCGATACTTACCGTAAGTACCACGCCAGATCTTACCGCGCCGCGTACGCCGATCTCCTTTCCCCATGTGTCTGTGATCCTTGTTTACCTACTTACCAATCAAGAAGCGTCGCAATATAAGACGTACTACTCCTTCCGGCAAGTCGCCTGCTTAGACCTGCAGAACGCCGGGATTAAACGGCGGAAGGTCGGGGTTGTGATCCGCCATTTCGATGCCCAGGCTAATCCAGCGTCGCGTTTCGGCTGGATCGATAATCGCGTCCACCCAGAGCCGTGCGGCTGCATAATAGGCAGAGGTCTGCGCTTCATAGCGCGATTCGATTTCTTCCAGCAAGCGTTGCTTTTCGTCCTCTGCAATGGTTTTGCCCTGACGCTCGAGTTTGCCAAGTTGCACTTGCAGGAGCGTCTGCGCCGCTTGCTTGCCGCCCATAACGGCAATCCGGGCGGTCGGCCAGGCCAGCATCAGACGTGGCTCGTAGGCGCGGCCACACATCGCGTAGTTACCCGCCCCAAACGAGTGCCCCACAACTACCGTGAACTTGGGGACGACTGAGTTGGCCACCACGTTGACCAGTTTGGCGCCATCCTTAATAATGCCACCATGCTCGGCCCGCTTCCCCACCATGAAACCCGTTACATCTTGCAAAAACACAATAGGAATGCGTTTCTGATTGCAATTCATGATGAAGCGAGCGGCCTTGTCGGCCGAATCGGAGTAGATGACCCCGCCCACCTGCATTTCGCCCTGGCGACTGCGGACAACCAGGCGCTGGTTGGCGACGATCCCTACACTCCAGCCATCGATGCGGGCATAGCCTGTGATGATGGTCTGGCCATAGCCGGCTTTGTACTCTGTCCAGGAGTCTGCATCGATAAGCCGGGCAATCACCTCGCGCATATCGTAGGGTTGCTGCAGATCGGGCGGCACCAGTCCGTAAATCTCTTCGGGAGGGAAGGCCGGGGGCCGTGGCGTGCTGCGGGGAAAGCCGGCGCGTGGGCGGGGCCCCAGATGCGACATCAGACGCCGGATAGTCTCCAGGCACGTTTCGTCGTCAGGCATCTTGTAGTCCGTCACGCCTGAGATCTCGGTATGCGTGGTGGCGCCCCCCAGTGTTTCGGCATCTACGATCTCGCCGATAGCTGCCCGCACCAGGTAAGGTCCGGCCAGGAACACGGAGCCCGTTCCCTGCACGATCAGCGCTTCGTCGCTCATGATAGGTAGGTAAGCACCACCCGCCACGCAACTTCCCATAATGGCAGCGATCTGCGGCACGCCCAGGCTCGATAGCCGTGCGTTGTTAAAGAAGATACGGCCAAAGTGGTCTCGATCCGGAAAGATCTCATCCTGCATGGGCAGGTAAACGCCGGCTGAATCGACCAGGTAGATAATCGGGATGCGGTTCTGCAGAGCAATTTCCTGAGCGCGCAGGTTCTTTTTAACCGTGATGGGAAACCAGGCGCCGGCCTTCACAGTGGCATCGTTGGCCACAATGATGCATAGCTGGCCGCTGACGTGCCCGAGCCCCATGACGGTACCGCCGGCCGGGCAGCCTCCTTCCTCTTCGTACATGCCGTAGCCGGCCCAGAGGCCCAGCTCCCAGAAGTCGTTAGGGTCGTCCAGCAGGCGAGCAATCCGCTCGCGCGCGGTGAGCTTACCGCGTTGATGTTCCCGTTCGATGCGTTTGGGTCCACCCCCCAGCCGAATCTGCTCAGCCTGGCGTTGCAACGTTTCAAGCAACGCCTGGTGCTGCGCAATCCAGTGCTGTACCGTGGGCTTATCTGTAGCCAGGGGTGATCCGAGTCCACTAACTATCTGCGTACTGCTCTTCTCCATTGTTCAAAAGCGCTTCCAGGCTGAGGCTAAGAGGTGAGTAAGATAGGAAGTAGCACCACTATACGAAACGGCACCCCGACCTTACAGGATGGCTTCCATCTTCTGGAGAATCTCCTCGCGCGACTCGCCGGTTTTCTCCCGAATAAGCGCAACCATGGCGTGCAGGTCGCCACGCGCTTTCTGGAGCTCCTGATCGCTAAGCACATCCCCCCAGATGGTTCGAATCTGCCTCTTGGTTCGTTCCCAGCTTTCTTCCATTTGCCTGGTAGCCATGATGTCCCGTTTTTTGCTTTTGTTTTAGGGACAAAACGGGACGGCAATGGAGCCGGTTCCGAGGCCTATCCCATGGTGGCAACCAGCGTGTTCCAGTACATCAGCACAAGAATGATCACCCAGAGCAGGTGTCCCAGACCGGTTACCAGGGCGACGCGCTTGCGGGAGCGTTCAGCCTGTGGCACATCGGATGCATGACTACCAAGCGCCTGCTGCAGACTGCGCCAGGCCGGACGCAGCATGCCCCATTGCAGTCCGATCAGCACGAGCAGCAACAGCAGACTCGTGTGGTAGGGCGCGCCGTAGACTCCGAACCCCCCACCGGCGAACAGCGCTCCCAGCCCAAAAAGCAACGTAGCCACCAGAAACACGCCCATCTGACGCACCGAGGCTGCTCCCTCTTCGAGGAGCGCCTGTGCCGCCTTCGGCTCCAGCGTCAACGCGCGACGTGCCTGCGCTGCCAGCCGAAGGCCCAGCCCAAACCAAGCAGCCGCTGTCAGAATATGTAACAGCACAAAGACGTTTTTCAGAAACAGCATAGCCGATTGTATTTTTCTTCCCGGATTGTGCGACTTTCCAGCCGGCTTTTTCGTTAGCCTGCTGAATTTTTCGGAAGAAAAGCGCCTACCGACAAAAAAGCAAGCCTGCATTTATGGCTTCTGTGGGAATCATCGGGGCCGGCATTGCTGGTCTGGCGGCCGCTTATGAATTGCATCGGCGCGGCCTGGAAGTTACTGTTTTCGAAGCATCTGATCGTATTGGAGGCTTCATCCAATCGGAGCGAATCGACGGCTTTCTGGTGGAGCACGGCCCGCAAACGCTTCAGCGTACCTCGGCTGATCTCGAAGAATTGCTGCGCCGGGTCGATCTGGAAGACGCCTGCATCCCGGCCCATCCGGTAGCCTCGAAGCGCTTTGTGGTACGTGGCGGCCAACCGATTCCCCTGCCCCGCTCTCCCCGTGAGCTGTTGCGCACCCCATTACTGTCGCCCCGGGCACGCCTTCGACTGCTGGCCGAACCGTTTATTGTGCGATCCCACCGGGGCACCGAAGAGTCGGTAGCCCGATTTGCTCGTCGTCGGCTGGGGCTTGAGGTATTCGACTATCTGGTGGAACCTTTCGTGGCCGGCATTTTTGCGGGCGATCCTGAACGGCTCTCCATACGCCATGCTTTTCCCAAGCTGTTTGAGCTGGAACAGGAATACGGCTCGCTTTTCTGGGGCCTGATCCGCGACCGTATGAAGCAACGTCATCACCCGGCCCCGCACCGTCCGATGTTTTCGTTCATTGAAGGCCTGCATATGCTCCCGCGCGCGCTGGCTGAACATCTGCCTTCTCACGCAATCCTCCGAAAGGCCGAAGTGCTGGCCGTTCGCTGGGACGAAAAAAATCCCTGGACGCTTAGCTTTCGGGCAAACGGTCGCGTCTCCACCCGCTTTTTTGACATCATTCTCTGTGCCACCTCACTTCATCGAATGGCAAAGATTCGCATTCTGCCTCCTCTGGAGCGCCATCCCCTTGAAACCGTCGCGCACCCGCCTATCGCGCTGGTAGCGCTGGGCTTTCGACGCGAGCAGGTGGCTCATCCGCTGGACGGCTTTGGCCTGCTGGTACCGGCCGTAGAACGGGAGTTTCAGATTCTCGGGACCCTGTTCTCTTCGTCGCTTTTCCCTGATCGAGCGCCTGAGGGCCATGTGCTGCTCACCACCTTTGTCGGAGGCATGCGGCACCCTGAACTGGCCCTGCTACCCGATGAACAACTGGAGGCGCTGGTGCTACAGGATCTGCGTCGGTTGCTGGGCATTACGCCCCCTCCGGTCTTCCGGCACGTCTGGCGCTGGGAGCGTTCCATTCCACAGTACCAGCTTGGCTATGACGCAGTAATCGCCTGCGCCCGGGATGTGGAGATGAGCCGGCCGGGCCTGTTTTTGGCTGGAAATTACCTGGAAGGCATTTCCGTTGTCGATGCCCTTCACACCGGGCTGAAAGCCGCCCGGCGGATCATTCAGCACCTGCGAGAAGAGGCCGCCGGTGGTCTGGCCAAACTGCTTCTGGGCGATTGAGATTCCATCAAGAAATCGCGGGCAGCTTGTCTTCCGGGCCCTTCAGGCCGTATTTTAAGATTCAAGTCTCATCAAGAACGACCGAGGGAACAGGCCCGATGACGTCGTAGCAACCGGGCATCTCCTGCCGGCAGGGAGGTGCCGTCCGGTGCTAAATCCTGCCCGGAACGTAGCCCGGAAATGATGAGGAACCCTATGCGTGCCGCGCCGCCGTTCCTCGGGGGTCCGTTTCGGGGAAGATGAGAACAGCTTGTGGCGTCTGCCGGGGTTCCACACGCTCGGTTCTTGATGAGGTTTACGCGTTGTTTCACCATCAAGAACCGTAAGAGCTATGCAGCCACAGACGCGTCTGACGCTGGCCGGTCAGCAGACTGATACCAGCTACAACAGTGTCGTTCCGCCCATTTACCAGTGCGCCACGTTCCGCTTTGAAGACATCGGCCAGACCAAAGGCTACGACTACTCACGCAGCGGCAACCCGACGCGGCGTACCCTGGAAGAGGTGCTGGCCGACCTGGAAGGCGGCGCCGGCGCCGTAGCCACCACCAGTGGCATGGCGGCCATTTCGACAGTGCTGGCCCTGTTCGACCACGGCATCCATGTGATCTGCGCCCATGACTGCTATGGAGGTACCGAACGCCTGCTCAACCTGCTGGAGCGCCAGGGCAAGTTGGCGGTATCGTTCGTCGATCTGCGTAATTCGGCTGCCCTCGAAGCTGCTCTTCGTCCGAACACCCGTATTCTCTGGGTAGAGACGCCTTCGAATCCCTTGCTGCGCATTGTCGATCTGGAGGCGCTCTGCCAGTTTGCCCGGGCCCACAACCTGCTGGTGGTGGTTGACAATACTTTTCTATCGCCCCTGCAGCAGCGTCCAATGGACTTCGGGGCCGACATCGTGGTTTATTCGACTACGAAGTACCTGAACGGCCACTCCGACGTAATCGGTGGAGCGGTGATCGTTCGCACCGAGGAGCTGAACGAACAGTTGCAGTTTGTAGCCAATGCCCACGGTACCATTGCGGGTCCCTTTGATAGCTGGCTCGTACTGCGTGGATTGAAGACGCTCCCGGTGCGAATCCGGCAGCATGAACACAATGCGATGGCTGTTGCTCGCTTTCTGGAGCAGCATCCCAACGTGGAGCGTGTGTTCTATCCGGGCCTTCCCTCCCATGAAGGCCACGAGATTGCCGCACGCCAGCAGAAGGGATTCGGAGGAATGGTCTCTTTTACGGTGAAAGGAGGGCTGGAGGCCGTCCATCACGTGCTGCGATCCACACGTGTTTTCACGCTGGCCGAGTCGTTAGGCGGTGTTGAATCGCTCATTGAGCATCCGGCGACAATGAGCCATGCGTCGATGCGTCCGGAACAGCGCAAGGCAGCCGGCATTACAGATAACCTGATCCGCCTATCGGTCGGTATCGAGGCTACGGAGGACCTGCTTGCCGACCTGGAGCAGGCGCTGGCCTACAAGCCAGCAGACGTGCCTGCATAAACGTTGCATTCGGCGGGTCGTGAGTTGTAAATTATACTTCAGTCGTTGACGCCCGTATGGTTATGCATTCGGTACAGGTACAGACCTTCCTCCTCTGTTGCGGCTGTCGGTGTTGTGCTCCGCAGAGGGGAGGGGTCTGCTGTACCTATAGCCGCTGTAGTTGAAATACAGCCAATCATTTGATACAGCGCCCCTCCCGCTCTGCGGTGAGGGGCTTTTTCGTTTGGGTCTGGTTTACGTTTTCTTGCGCTGTGATCATGTATAGTCGTCCGATTGAACGGGGCAAAGTTTATCTGGTCGGTGCCGGTCCGGGTGATCCGGAGTTGATCACCGTACGAGGGTTGTCGCTGCTGCGTCGGGCCGAGGTCGTTGTCTACGACCGGCTGGTGCACCCGGCGTTGCTGGAGGAGGCGCCGCCGGCAGCCGAGCGCATCTACGTGGGCAAGACGCCCGGTCGCCACATGCGGCCTCAGGAAGCCATTCAAGCGCTGCTGATCGACCGGGCGCGTCGCAACCTGATCGTGGTACGCCTGAAAGGGGGCGATCCGTTCGTTTTTGGACGTGGGGGGGAAGAAGCGCAAGCGCTGGTCCAGGCCGGTATTCCTTTCGAGGTGGTACCAGGCGTTACCAGCGCCATTGCCGTGCCAGCTTATGCGGGCATTCCGGTGACGCAGCGCGGCGTGGCCGGCGCCTTTGCCGTCGTGACCGGCCATCGCTGCGACCTGGAGACGCTTGCGCTGGACTGGTCCGCACTGGCCCGCATTGATACACTCGTGCTGTTGATGGGCCTGCGCCGCCTGCCTGAGCTAACCCGCAGGCTACGTGAACACGGCCGCGCCCACGATACGCCCGTGGCGGTCATCAGCAACGGGACGACCGCCGCCCAGCAACGCGTGATCGGTACGCTGGCCGACATTGCCGAACGCGCAGCTACCCTGAGCACGCCCGCCACCGTGGTCGTTGGCGAAGTGGCCCACCTGGCCCACGAGCTGGACTGGTTCCACCCGAAGCCGGCTCCGTCTCCCTTCGCGTTGCATCCAGCAATCCATCCCTCTACTCCCTGAGCCATGCGTGTATATCCGATTTTTCTGAACAAGCTGGAAGGACGCCGCTGCGTGGTCTTTGGTGGCACGCACGAGGCCGAACGCAAGGTGGCCGAGCTGCTGGCCTGCGGCGCCGATGTCGTACTTATTAGCGAGACTATCACGCCACGTCTCCGCGCCTGGGCCGAGGAAGGGCGGCTTACCTGGCACGCCCGCTGGTACCGGCCCGGTGATCTACAGCATGCGTTCCTGGCCATCGTGGCGGTTACCAACCCCGAAGCAACCGAGCCAATCTGGCAGGAAGCGCAGCGCGAACGCGTGCTCATCAATGCCATGGATGACGTGCCGCATTGCACCTTCGTGGCGGGCGCGGTCGTCCGTCGCGGTCCGCTGGTCATTGCCATCTCGACCAGCGGCCAGTCCCCTGCGCTTGCCGTGCGACTTCGCGACATGCTGGAACAGCACCTGGGGCCTGAATACGCACTCTTTCTGGATCTCATGGGTGCGCTCCGTCTGCCCATGGCCACCCATTACCCGGACTTTGCCGAACGCAGAGCTCGCTGGTATGCCCTGGTCGACAGCGACGTACTCGACCTGCTGCGGCAGCAACGCTTTGCGGAAGCACGCACCCGCATTGGCGAACTCGTCGGCGAAGCCGTTGCGGCTGCCTTACCGGATCCCGACACCATGGCGCAGCTTTTCGCACGCTATCAGGAAGCCTGTACCCAACCTGGCTACTTATCTCTCCATACCCCGGTTACTCCTTAAAGCCTGAACAACAAAATGATGTCGACTTCCAATATCGTCCCCCGATGTTCACACAATCGGCCGTCTTACTGACTGCAACCTTACGATCCATCGAACAACGAAAGCCTCCATCCCCAAAAACCAAACTTGAAAAGGAGCCATGGCACAGACTTCTACCCGGCCTGCCGTTCTCGTCGACACCGAATGGGCCGAAGCGCATCTGAACAACCCCAACGTGCGCTTCGTGGAAGTCGACGTCGATACGTCAGCCTACGAAACAGGCCATCTACCTGGCGCTGTCGGCTGGAACTGGAAAACCCAGCTACAGGACCAGATTCGGCGTGACATTGTCCAGCAGGCCGACTACGAGCGGCTGCTGAGCCAATCGGGCATTCGTCCTGACACGACGGTTGTGCTCTATGGCGACAACAACAACTGGTTTGCCGCCTGGGCCTACTGGCTCATGAAGTACTATGGCCACGAGGACGTGCGCCTGATGGACGGCGGCCGCAAGAAATGGGTGGCTGAAAACCGTCCACTAACCACCGAAGTGCCCACCTACGAGCCAACCGACTACAAAGTAACGCGAATCAACGCACACCTGCGTGCTTTCCGCGACGACGTGGCCGAACTAATCCGCCAGGAACGTTTTGCGCTGGTCGATGTGCGCTCGCCCGAAGAATTCCGCGGTGAAATTCTGGCGCCTCCCGGCCTGTCAGAAACGGCCCAGCGGGGCGGTCACATTCCGGGCGCTACGAACATTCCCTGGTCGCAGGCGGTGCGCGAAGACGGGACGTTCAAGTCGATTGAAGAACTGCAGGCTCTCTATGCCGAAAAAGGCGTGACCCCTGACAAGCCCGTTATTACTTACTGCCGTATCGGGGAACGGTCATCGCACTCCTGGTTCGTCCTGCACGAACTGCTGGGTTATCCGAACGTCCGCAACTACGACGGGTCCTGGACCGAGTGGGGCAACCTGGTAGGGGCGCCCATTGAGCGCTGAGTCTGTACCGAGTGGCTGCGCGACCCTGGGCGGCATTCGGCCTGGCATCGACCGATGCCACCGATGCCGCCCTTTTTTTCAGGCGCGGCCTATTTGCGTAAATAGATGCCGCATCAGCTTGCGCTTGGCAACCGGCAACACGGTCTGCGCAAACGGAAAGTCCAGGTCGGTAGTAAAGAAATAAGTAGCCGGGTTGGGCAGCTCACGACGTTCGGCAATTAGATCCAGCTTGATACGCTGCGGCGCCGGATAGACGCCCTGCAGCGGCAATTGCTTGAGATGTAAGGTGCGCAACGTCCGATAGCGCTCCTTGCCTCCGGTGACCACCGAAAGCTGATACTGTAACACGTGCAGGGTACCTCCTCGCTGATCCGGAACGATCAGGTACCCTTCTTCCTGATAGGACGGCACAATGCCAACGGGCTCCATGTGGAGATGCTCCTCCACAAACTCGAAAATCGTTCGTCCTTCTTCTATGGCTTTCTGGATATACGGCAGCGCCCAGCGAATCAGCTCCTCGACGGCGGCAATGCGATCGGCGTCGAAAGCCGGTCGCTCGTAAATCAATCGACAGGCTTCCCAGTCCACCTGTCGCACTTCGCCCGGAGCAGCATTACGAATGCCCTCCAGCCCTCGCAAAATGTGCTGTAGCTGTTCAAACAAGTGAATCAGATCGCTCAGATAGGGATAAATGGCATTCCGCGAAAACTCACGGTGCGTTTCCTGCAGGGCAGCCAGAATCGTGTACTGGGCGCGCTCAACGTCCGATGCTCCACTGAGAAAATGCTCAAGCCGCAGCCCCTTGCCCGCATCCCGCGCAAACGAACGCTCCATGGCACAACACACCGGCTATTGGTGAAACTTCCCTTACGGGCAATATCGTCGTTTGCTACTTTTTGTAAAGCAGGGATGAAGCACACAACAATAACCGCCGGAAAAAATCAAGGTTCTACGAGCCCACCGGTCGAAAAACTACGCCAGACGGTAAAATGGAGAGGTTCAATTGAAAAGTGCTTGAAGTTGCTTCAAGGTGTTCCCAGTCGCTGTACGGTTCGTTCGTCCTCCTGCACGTACTGCCGACCACATTCGGCGCAGGTGGCTTGCCTCCCTTCAAAGCGCAACGGAATCCCACACTCGCACACCCACCCCACCAGACGCGCCGGTACCCCCGCCACCAAACCGTAATCCGGCACATCCCGCGTCACCACCGCTCCCGCCGCTACTAACGCCCACCGACCTATCCGAACCCCACACACTACCGTCGCATTCGCCCCAATCGACGCCCCATAACACACCCGCGTCCGAACATAAGAACCTTTCCGCGGAAACGCCGCCCGCGGCGTCCGCACGTTCGTAAACACCATGCTCGGCCCGCAAAACACATAATCCTCCAACTCCACCCCCTCGTACAACGACACGTTGTTCTGAATCTTGCAATAATCCCCCACCTTCACCCCTCGCGCCACAAACACGTTCTGCCCCAGCGTGCAGTGCGCCCCAATCTCCGCACCCGCCATCACATGACTAAAATGCCAGATCCGCGTGCCCTCCCCAATCCGGGCACCCGCCTCCACCACCGCTGTTTCATGCTTCCACCAACTCATAGCACCAACAAACTGTGCCGCTCACCATCGCTTATCACCTCCAACTCCCGCAATCGCGCCACCGTCTCAATCGCCGCCCGCGCCTCCGCAATCCCAAAACCCTCCCCAGCAAGCGTCCGACGATACACCTCCGTGTGTAACTCCTCAAACCCCCCCGAAAACTCCACCTCCTCCCCTTCGATCCGAATCGACCGGTACGTCCGCTGACCCCGACGACGCAAAACCTCCGGCACATAGCGCCCATCAATCGACAAAAACCAACGCACCCGCGCACGCTCCAACTCTAAATAACCCGCCCACGTCGTCGCCGTCCGAACATGCAGCTCCGCCCGCTCCAACGCCCCAAACATCCAGTGCAGCAAATCGAAAAAGTGAATCCCTATGTTCATCGCTACTCCCCCGCTGAGCTCCTCCCGCGCCTTCCAACTCCGCATGTACCACGGACCCCGACCCGTCACATACGTCAACTCCACCTCCTTGACCCCACCCTCCTCCAACAACCGCGCCCGAAGCCCCACCAACGACGGATGCACCCGCAACTGCAACACCGTCCACACTCGACGCCCCAGCTTCGCCTCTAACTCCTCCAGCCGATCCAGCTCTGCCGGATCTATCACCAGCGGCTTCTCACACAACGCATCCGCACCCACCCGAAACGCCATCCGAACATGCGCCCCGTGCAAATAATTCGGCACACACACCGCCATATAATCCACCCCCTCCCCCCGATCCCGCAAATCCTCCAGATACGCCTCGAACAACTCCGGCTCCCGAAAAAACAACGCCTCCGGAAAATACCCGTCCAACACCCCCACCGCATCCACCACGTC
>JALSJJ010000001.1 GCA_026989375.1 Rhodothermus sp. | reverse complement strand
CCGGTTGGCTATGCGGCGGTTTGTGCTTCAGCCCTGGGCCGATCTGGCGCCCGACTTCTACGTGCCGGCTCCATTTTGTGCTACCGTCTCCGTTTTGCTGCAGCGATGTCCGGATCGGGCACCCCTTCGTCGTACGGGCGTATCGCTGGAAACCAGTTGACCGATGGGCAGAGCCATGACCGCTGCCGATCCAATTCAACTTCCGGATGATCTGCGTTACCTGGTGATCGAGGGGGTGATCGGTGTGGGAAAAACAACGCTGGCCCGGTTGATTGCAGAGCGCTTCAATGGTCGGCTGATCCTGGAAGCGTTTGAAGAGAATCCGTTTCTGCCGCGCTTCTATGAAGATCCCGAACGTTGGGCCTTTCACACGCAACTCAGCTTTCTGGCCAGCCGCTTTCGCCAGCAAAAGCAACTGCTGCTCCGTGATCTGTTCTGTCCATTTGTGGTGAGCGATTACGCTTTCGACAAAGACCGTATTTTTGCGCGCATCAACCTGAAAGGGGACGAGCTGCGGCTGTATGAGACGCTCTATACGCTGATGGAGCCGAACGTTCCTACGCCGGATTTGGTTGTCTATTTGCAGTCCACACCGGATCGGTTGCTGGAAAACATCCGCAAGCGGGGCCGTCCCTACGAACAGCGCATCGAACGGAGCTATCTGGAAGCGCTCTGTGAGGCGTACGACCACTATTTCTTTCACTATACCAAAGGGCCGCTCTTGATTGTGAACGCGGCCCAGATCGATTTTGTGGAAAATCCAGAGGATCTTGAAGAACTGATCCGTCAGATTCTGGAGCGACGGCGTTATGGAGGCATCACCTATTTCAATCCACGACCGGCCCGAATGTCGAAGTAGGCCATGCTGAAGCTTATCCTATGGATTGTGCTGCTGTATTTGATCTGGCGAAGTGGTCGCAATCTGGTGCGGGCGATGCTGGAGGATCCCGGGCGGCCTTATGAGCCGGATCAGGCACGCATGCGTGCCCGGCGTCCCTGGGAGGAGATCGAAGATGCGCGCTGGGTGGATCTAGAGTAAGGGTTATTGGCCAAAGCTGAACGTAATGCGTGTGAAACTGGAAACGGGTTGTTCGTTCACGCGGGCCGGTCGGAAACGCCAGCGCCGGGCTGCTGCCAGCGCCGCTTCTTCCAGGCCGTAGCCCAGGGTATCGACGCGCTGACGGTGGGGCGTTAGCAGATAGCGTTCCACGATAGCCGCTGAAAGCACTTGACCGGTAGGGCTTACCTGCACTTCGACGACAATTTCGGCGCGGATACGGGCACGTCGGGCGGCACGGGTATATTCCGGCTCGACGAAGCGAATGGGTTTAGGGCCTACCTCAAAAGCTGGTGCGGCGGCCAATGTACCTTCCAGGGCACCTTCGGCAGCAAAGGGATCCGTGCCAGGTTCCTCCAGGAACAGGCGATTGACGTCGGGATTGATGTCTACCTCTTCCAGCGGGATTTCGTCAGGGACAACGACCGGAAGGGGAGGGATGGGAGGAGGCGGCGCTGGACGTGCCTGTCGGGTGGGCATGATTTCTTCCAGTGCAATGACTTCCGGGGCCAGGCTACGATAAATGGTGGTGGGGGAAGCCGATCGGTCCGGCACTGGCCACAAACGCACCACCAGCATGACCAGACCCAGCGTGAAGGCCAGGCTGGCCATCATGCGCAACGGATACGTGGCGCGTTCGTGCTGTCGATGTGCTGTACGCATCAGCTATTGCCCCTGGATCACCCCCTTTTGAACCGATGTAAGCCCGTTCCGTTCGGGCAGGACGAACAGGACGCGCTGGACTGGAAGGGCTACCATGAAAAAAGCCTGTAGATCCCCTATATCGCCTGGTTTATAGGATACAAATGTCGTATCTTGGAGAAACCTTCGCACGGGTTGCTCGTTGAGACGCCGAAACTGGCAAGCTGTTGTGATCGGTTCGGTACCTGGACAGTTACATTTTCGACGATTTCGTGGTGGCTGAAGCCTTCCCACAAGCGGGGAAGGCTTTTTTGTACCCGTTCAATCCCCTTAACCAAACCCATAACAGGCCGTCATGATACCCTTGCTGCACCCGACACCGGATCCCTGCAAACTGGCCCTGGCCGATGGCACCGTGGTAACCGGCATCGCCATCGGACATCGTGGTGAGACGGGCGGGGAGCTGTGCTTCAACACCAGCATGACGGGCTACCAGGAAATTCTGACGGATCCGTCCTACTACGGGCAGATCATGATGATGACTTACCCCCACATTGGTAACTACGGGGTAATGGACATCGACATGGAAGCGGCCCGTCCGATGGTTGCCGGCTTGGTGGTGCGGGCTTTCTCACCCCGCTACTCGAACCGCCTGGCCGATGGCTCGCTGGAAGCCTGGATGCAACGCTATGAGCTGGTAGGTATTTCCGGTGTCGATACGCGACGATTGGTGCGGCACATTCGCACAAAGGGGGTCATGAACGCGGTCATTTCGTCGATTGATCTCGACGATGAAAGCCTGGTCGAAAAAGCTCGGCACCTGCCCTCGATGAATGGGCTGGAGCTGGCTTCCTATGTGATGCCAGAGAAACCATACGACTTCTGCAGTGGGCCCGGTCCACGGATTGCCGTCTTTGACTATGGCTGCAAGCTGAACATTCTGCGGATGTTTCAGGCGCGGGACTGCACGGTGCGCGTCTTTCCGGGCTACACGCCGCTGAACGAAGTGCTGGCCTGGGAACCGGATGGACTGTTCTTCTCGAACGGACCGGGTGATCCCCGAGCGATGCCACAGGCGATCGAACAGGTGCGAGCGGCGATTCGGACCGGCCTGCCCATCTTCGGCATCTGCCTGGGGCACCAGCTCATGGCGCTGGCGCTGGGCTTCAAGGTTTACAAGATGTACGTCGGCCATCGCGGCGCCAACCATCCGGTCAAAAATCTGCGTACGGGCCGTGTGGAGGTAACTACCCAGAACCACGGCTTTGCCGTTGAGGCCGAGTCGGTCGATCCGCGCGAGGCCGAGGTGTCGCATATCAACCTGAACGACCGGACCGTCGAAGGGCTGCGCTTCAAGTCGTTTGCCGGGCTTTCGGTGCAGTACCATCCGGAGGCCTCGCCCGGCCCTCACGATAGTCGCTACCTCTTTGACGAATTTCTGGCCCTGGTGGCCGCGCAGCGGCCAGCTATGGCACCTCAACTGGTACGCGCATGAGCAACACTTGCCCGACCGGACCCGTTACCGAGAACATAACCCCTGGAGCATACTATGCCGAAGCGGACCGACATCCAGCGGATCCTGCTGATCGGATCAGGACCGATCGTGATCGGGCAGGCCTGTGAGTTCGACTATTCCGGGAGTCAGGCCGCCCGAGCCCTGCGGAAAGAAGGCTATGAGGTCATCCTAGTCAATTCGAATCCGGCTACGATCATGACCGACCCGATCACCGCCGATCGGGTCTACCTGCAGGAGCTGACGCCCGAGTCCATTCGCCGTATCGTCGAAAAAGAACGCCCCGATGCCGTGCTGCCTACCATGGGCGGGCAGACGGCGCTGAACCTGGCCGCCCAGCTCCACGAGGAAGGCTTTTGGGAGGCCATGGGCGTGGAAATCATCGGCGTGGACATCGAGGCGATCCAGATCACGGAGGATCGCCAGCGGTTCCGCGACCTGATGGAACAGATCGGAATCGATCAGGCGCGTAGTCGCACGGCCCGCAGCCTGCTGGAGGCCAAAGAGATTCTGCAGGAGCTCGGGGGATTGCCCGTAGTGATTCGTCCTTCCTTCACGCTGGGCGGCACCGGCGGCGGCATCGTCTGGTCAATGGAGGAATTCGACCGGAAGGTGACGCGCGGACTGGAGCTGTCGCCCGTGCATCAAGTGCTCATCGAAGAGAGCGTCTACGGCTGGAAAGAATACGAGCTGGAGCTGCTGCGCGACGCGAACGACAATGTGATCATCGTCTGTCCCATCGAAAACTTCGATCCGATGGGCATTCACACGGGCGATTCGGTCACGGTAGCGCCCGCGCAGACGCTCACCGACAAGCAATACCAGCGCATGCGCGATGCCGCCATCAAGATGATGCGCTCGATCGGCAAATTCGCGGGCGGTTGCAACGTGCAGTTTGCCGTCGAGCCGCACACCGGCCGCATGATTGCCGTCGAGATCAACCCGCGCATGTCGCGCTCGTCGGCGCTGGCCTCAAAGGCGACGGGCTATCCGATCGCCAAGGTGGCGGCTCGTCTGGCTGTGGGCTATACGCTCGATGAGCTGCCCAACGACGTGACCGGCACCACGAGCGCCTGCTTCGAGCCGTCCATCGACTACGTGGTCGTCAAGATCCCGCGCTGGAATTTCGAGAAGTTCGAGGGTGTTGACGAGGAGCTGACCACGCAGATGAAGGCCGTGGGCGAGGTGATGGCCATTGGCCGCACCTTTCCCGAAGCCCTTCAGAAGGCCTGGCAGAGCCTGGAGAATGGCTATGCCGGCCTGGGCGCCGACCGCGAAGATCCATCGCGCGAAGAAGTGCGGATCCGCCTCAAAAAGCCCTACTGGGATCGCACGCTCCAGATCCGCAACGCCTTCCGGCTGGGCGCCTCAGTCGAAGAGATTCATGACATCACCTATGTGGATCCGTGGTTCCTCTACCAGATCGAGGACATCGTCCGGATCGAACGGGAGCTGGAACGGCGGACGCTCGACCAGCTCGACGCCGACTTCCTGCGGCTGGTCAAGCAGTACGGCTTTTCGGATGTACAGATCGCCTACCTGCTTCAGGGGAAGGTAACTGAGGAAGACGTGCGGGCGCGTCGCAAGGCGCTGGGCATCAGACCTACGTTCCAGCTTGTCGATACCTGCGCCGCCGAATTCCCGGCCCAGACGCCCTACTACTACAGTACCTACGAGACGGAAAACGAAAGCGCGGTCACCGACCGCGAAAAGGTCATCATTCTGGGAGCCGGTCCCAATCGCATCGGCCAGGGCATCGAGTTCGACTACTGCTGCGTCCATGGCGTCCTGGCCGCCAAAGAGATGGGCTACGAGGCCATCATGATCAACTGCAATCCAGAGACGGTCTCGACCGATTTTGACGTGGCCGACAAGCTCTACTTCGAGCCGGTCTTCTGGGAGCGGGTGCTTGACATCATCGAACACGAAAACCATCATGGCAAGCTCAAAGGCGTGATCGTACAGCTCGGCGGTCAGACCGCGCTCAAGCTGGCCCGGAAACTGCACGAGCACGGCATTCCGATCCTGGGCACGTCCTTCCCCATGATGGACCTGGCCGAGGAGCGCAGCAAGTTTTCGGCACTGTTGCGGGAGCTGGAAATCCCGTATCCACCCTACGGAGCAGCGCATACGGTGAACGAGGCGGTCGAAGTGGCCGAACGCATCGGCTACCCGATCCTGATTCGCCCCAGCTACGTGCTGGGCGGCCAGGGCATGCGCATCGCCATCAACAAGGAAGAGGTCGAGCGCTACGTCCGCAATATCCTGAAGCTATTGCCTGACAACGAAATTCTGCTGGATCTCTTCCTGGAAAACGGAATCGAGGTGGACGTCGATGCCGCCTGTGATGGCGAAGAGGTCTGGATTGCCGGCATCATGCAGCACATCGAGCCGGCCGGGGTGCATTCGGGCGACTCGACGGCCGTGCTGCCACCTTTCTCGCTCTCGGAAGAGGTGCTCAGCACGATCCGCCGCTACACCGAAGACATCGCGCGGCGCCTCAACGTCGTGGGCCTGATCAACGTGCAGATGGTGGTCAAGGACAATGTCGTTTATGTGATCGAGGCCAATCCACGGGCGTCGCGCACCATGCCCTTTGTGGCCAAGGCGACCGGCGTACCGGTGGCCAAGATCGGCACGCAGCTCATGCTGGGGCGTAAGCTCCGGGAGTTTCGCGAGGCCGGGCTGCTCGCCTCAAAGCTCCAGGGCTATGCGATCAAGGAGCCGGTCTTCTCCTGGGACAAGTTCCCAGAAGTCCCCAAAGAGCTGGGGCCGGAAATGAAATCCACCGGCGAAGCCATTGCCTTCGTCGAGACGCTTACCGACGAGCACTTCCGCCGGCCTTACGCTATCCGCAACCTTTACCTGAGCCGATAGGAGACTCCCAACGCTTGCAGTAAAAGAACCGGCCCGTGGGGCAGATTGCCGTGCGGGCCGGTCTTTTTAGCAGCGCAACAAAAGCGTCGAGTTAAAAAAAATTTTTTGCAGAAGCAGGACGCAGGAGGCCGAACGCAGGCGTTTCACTGTCGTTGTTCGGAACCAAGGTGCAGGTAAGACAGAAGTCGTTCAGATTAAAGTGTCCGGTGTAGATCCAGGGGTACATGAATTGATTCGCAGGCGCTGGAGTCCGCGGGCCTTTGCCGATCGCTCGGTAGCGTCCGATGTGTTGCGTCAGGTGCTGGCGGCGGCCCGGTGGGCTCCTTCTGCGTACAATGAGCAGCCGTGGCACTTTATCGTGGCCCGGCGCGAAGATCCTGACGCCTTCGCGCAGCTGCTGTCCTGTCTGAAAGAAGGAAATCGGCGCTGGGCGCAGCAGGCGCCTGTACTGATGTTGGTACTGGCCCACCGCAATTTCTCGCACAATGGCGCTCCCAATCCGCATGCCTGGTACGACACGGGACAGGCGGTAGCCTATCTGACACTACAAGCTACGGCGCTCGGTCTCTATGTGCATCAGATGGCGGGTATTCTGCCAGACGAGGCGCGTCGGCGTTATGCCGTTCCAGAAGACTACGACGTCGTCGTAGCGCTGGCGCTGGGTTACCTGGGCGAGCCGGCTTGTTTGTTTACCCGAAGACCTGCAGGCGCGGGAGCGAAGCCCGCATACGCGGCGGCCACTTACCGAGCTGGTGTTTGAGAGCCGCTGGGGCCATACGGCCCGCTTCCTGAGACAGGAAGGCGGATAGCTGGCCGAGTGCGGCCGGCACTTTTCAGGCTACAACCGCGTAACTTTCACAAAAGCCCCGTTTTTCGCGTATGTGTCTCTCTATGCCTGACCGCGCCGCCCTTGTGTCCCGGCTCCGGCCGGTGTTGGAAATGCGTTCGGAGATCGTGTTCGCGCTGCTGTTCGGTTCGGCCGCCCGGGGTAAAACTACGCCGCTAAGTGACGTGGATGTAGGGATCTATGTGGATCGGCCGTTAGATTTGCTGGAACTGGGCGGGTTGGTGAGCGAACTGGAGCTGGTCGTCAGGCGCCCGGTAGATGTGGTC